>NZ_SZXD01000029.1:0-192754 GCF_005281115.1 Citrobacter sp. wls710 | reverse complement strand
CAGGTGTCTGGAAATATAGGGGCAAATCCATGTAGCTCCATCCGAATTTGATGATTGCTACCGGTGCAACGGCAACCAGCAGCCACATGAATACGCTTGCTACGAAATAGCCAAAAGCATCTTTCCCTTCGGTTACTCCGCGCATGAAAGCCTGCAGAACAATAACGAACCACAGCAGCATCCAGAGAACGCCAATAATTTTTGCGAGTATCAACATGACGCCATCCCGTAAACCATCATCAGACGTTTTCTCGCATCGCTCTGCATGAACTCATCCACGACTCCATTCTTTGCCGGGTCGTATGGTGCGAACATCTTCGGGTCGTCGCTGTTACGCGGCTTTTTCATCCCCTTCGCTTCCTGGCTACTCAGGTTCGCATCGACAGCGCGTCGTCTGATTTCTTCGTAGCCACCACTTTTCAGCCAGTGCTGATAAGCATCTTCGCCGGTGAATACACCGATTCCCGGAACGCTCCGCAGCTTGCCCATGAAGCGGAGTTTCTTGGCCTCTTCGTAGTACCGGTTACGGCAGATACCAAGCTCCTTGTAAATCAGATCAACCTTGGCTGGCTGGTTGGCTGATACGTAATCGAGAATGCGTTGCTTTAAGCTGTCCATCATGCGGTCCCCTTCGAGCGGTATGAATCCCAGGTGAATGACAGTGTGCAGCCACCACCGTCGCTCATGCGGTCTATGACGCGCTCACCGATGAATGCTGCCAGTTCTTCTTTGGTCTGGTTGCTAATCAGGATGGTTGGCTTCATGCGCTCGTATCTGGTGTTGATGATTTCGAACATGATCAGCTTCTCAGCGTCGCTTCCGAACTGGACCCCTACCTCATCGATGATCAGCAGGTCTGGCTTGGTGAAGTAGCGGATCACATCGTCTTCAGTGCGCGTTGAGCCCTTCGACCAGGTTGATTTGTACTCTCTGGCGATTTTTAGGGCTGTGGTGAATACAGCCGAGCTTTGATGCTCAGCAATGGCGATCCGAGCGATACCAAAAGCGAGATGGTTCTTACCGGTTCCAGGCTTGCCACACATTACGAGTCCACCACCTTTCTTCAATCGCTCAGGCCATCGGTTAGCGTACGCCTGGCAGACTTTCAGAACGCGTTGAGCATCGTCGTTTACTGGCTCGTAGTTCTGTAGGGTGCAGAACAAAAAACGGCTTGGTATGTCTAACGCCTCCATCAGCATTTCGATATTTCTCTTGCGAGATGCCTCATCGATGCGAATTTTTTCAGCCTGTAGTTCGATTAGCTCATCCCGAATGCAACCAGGGCAACGAGACGGAACGGTTGGTATTTTTATGTGCGTAGTCGATACGCGTCGGCGCTGTTGGAACGGTCCATGTATTTCGCAGGTGGCATCATCAAACTCAACAGTGCTGTTTGGAATTTCTAACGGTGGCTGTGATAGCTCTGAAAGCATCTTTTCCAGAGAGAAAATCTTTTCGTCCAGTGTCATGTTCACTCCTGAGCCCAGGATGGGATTTCAGTTTTTCCGTAGTCCTTCGACGCAAAACCTTCAGACTGAAGGCCATTAGCAACCTTGCGTACCGGTCTGGATAGCGCTTGCTTGTTCTGGTAGCTGAGTTTCTGGCTAGCAGTGATAAACCAGTTCTTTGGCTTCTCATGGCTAAATTCGATATCCAGCTTTTCCAGTTCGTACTTCAGGTCAATGTTCGGATACAGGCGTTTCCAGGCTTCGTAGTCCTTGTGGTTTAACCGAACGATATTTCCTTCGAATGCATAGCGACTTGAAATTTTATGGACATCAGCCTCAGACCCTTCGCAAGTCGCGTCAGCGGCTTGGGTGTTAGAAAGGGAATCAGTATGAGGGATGAGGGAATCAGGAATCAGGTTAAGGGAATCAGCAGGATTTAAATTGTTCTCTACTGGTTCTTGTACTGTTCTTGCATAGTGCTTTTCTGGTGCTCCATTGTTTTCAATTACTTGAGTTGCTTCAGCATCATTCTTGTCTTCATCTTTGTCGTCCTTGCACTGTTCTTGTCCGGTGCTGTCATTGTTCTCTACTGGTTCTGGTATCTCACTAGCAGCTTCTTTGCAGTGAGGGTTCTGGTGCTTCTTCCAGTTATTTATTTGGATGTATGAGTCGCCATTTACCTGATAGCGGTTGATGAATTTGTGGCTGTGAAGCTGCTGAAGCAGATCATTACAGTCCACATCGTCAAAAGGCAGAACCATTGCTTTGACTTTCTTTGGGCGATCATCCAATCGCCCTTCTTTGTCAGCTATAGTCCACAACCCGGCAAAAAGGAGGCGGGCATATGGAGAACACTCGGCTAATTCATCATTGGTGAAAAAGCCTGGTTTGATATTTCTTGAACGTGCCATTTAGCCACCTTTAGTACGGGAGTTCTTCTTGAGCTTCACGAATGCGTTCAGACACCCACTCCTTGAACGTTGTCCAGTTAGGTACTGTTTTCGCAAACTCGGTAAGTTCATCGAGATCTAAATCGTATGAAAGCCATGCCTTGAGATAACTCATCACATGGTTTTGATTGATATATATTCGGTTTTTAAGGATTCCTCTGATGTATAGAATCCTTTGTTCTTCTGGAGGCTTTCTTTTTGTCGCTGCTATGCGAGGGATGTACTCAAAGAATTCACCAGTAAGCTCATGAGTTATTTCTTGGGTAAGTTTTTTGTCTGCGGCAAGTTCGATCGCATCGAGGATTTCTTCAACCTTGTATATTCGAAGCCATCTCTTGATTGATTTTCGTCCATTGTCGTTGACGGTAAATGGCGCAATGCAATCTTCAATTTTGGTAACGACGATATCAATAACAT
This sequence comes from Citrobacter sp. wls710, assembly GCF_005281115.1. Classification (NCBI taxonomy): domain Bacteria; kingdom Pseudomonadati; phylum Pseudomonadota; class Gammaproteobacteria; order Enterobacterales; family Enterobacteriaceae; genus Citrobacter; species Citrobacter sp. wls710. The sequence goes on along the minus strand of NZ_SZXD01000029.1, from coordinate 189,939 downwards.
CGTCTTTCAGGCTTTTAAGGCCATCTCGCCATTGGATCATCATCTCCAGTTGCTCTCGCTTGGTATTAAGCTCCTGGAGTTGCTGCCTTTGCTTTTCCATTATTGAGTGGTCATTGAGCAGCTTGTCACTTTTACCGCCATTGCAACTATCGCAAGAAGTGACAAGGTTCATCATGTCATTATCGCCGCCCTTGCTTACCGGGTTGATATGGTCGACATGAAGGATGACATCTGGCGCAGAATTCCCGCAGTACTGGCATTTGAAGCCATCGCGCTTGAAAACCTCAAACCGTATTTTCTTGGTAATGCCAGAACGAACCTTTTTTACCTGGTCTGGCGAAGGTTTTTTTGCCATAATTAACTCCGCAAATAGTTGTTAAAAATCCATCGTGATTTGATCAGAACGCTCTGTTACCGCAGGGCGTTTTTTCTTTGTGAGCACCGCAGCTACTTCTCTTGCCAACCGCGCCATATCGTCATCAACGACACCCCACTCCAGAACTGCCAGCAGCATTGCCATCTTCGGCAGCCACGTTTCTTTCCAGCGGGTTATCTGTGCTTTATCAACGCCGATCTCTTTAGCTACGTTGTTGCCACCTTTCATAGCGATACGGTTAAGCAACCATGACTCAATGCGACGGGCATTGACCTTGTTGCGGTTAATTGAGTTTTCCATTTGTTAAATTCCTTGGTGTTGAAATAGTTAAATAGGCCCATGCGCAGACACGCATAGCCATTAAGACTTGTTGTTTTGAATCGCCCTTTTTCAGGGCTAGATGTGATAAGAGCGGGTGTTGCTTAGGCTGCCATATACCGATGCGGGTAGAGAATCTGCATCTCTGAGATCTTCCCTTCGAAGAACTTGGATAGCTTTTCAGCTGTCTCCAGAGATGTAACCTGCATACCGCGTTCAATTCGGCTCAGGTTGCCTACATCAATTTCTGTCATTTTGGAAACCTCAGAAATTGTCAGACCTTTCTCTACGCGCATTTTTCTAAGTGGTGTACACATATTGCACCTCCATAATGCGTTAGACGCATATTAATCCATCCGCAAATTTTGCGCAAGGCGCTTTGCGAAGGACGCATAAATGTTTTCTAATGAAGATATGAAAGTAGGTGAAAAGATAAGACTTCTTAGGAAGAAAAATAAATACACATTGAATGAGATGGCGCTTCTTGTAGATAGCGACGTCGGTAACCTTTCACGCCTTGAGCGTGGGATTCAAGGGTATAGTGATCAGCTCCTAAGAAAAATAGCGAAAGCTCTCGATGTTCCTGTAGCTGTACTATTCTCTTCCGATGACGAGGAAAATACTGTAGATTCATACAGTGTAGATTCCCTAAACAGTCGAGAGGAAAAGGATGTGTATAGGGTTGATGTTCTTAACGTTTCCGCCAGCGCAGGCAATGGATCGCCATCAAAAGATATTGTGGAGGTTGTCCGATCAATTGAGTATGACGTTGACCAGGCTAAGTCTATATTTGGCAGCATCCCTCAAAAATCGGTGAAGCTTATCAACGTTCGCGGCGATAGCATGCAAGGAACCATTGAGCCAGGCGATTTGATTTTTGTGGATATCAGAGTCAATTACTTCGATGGAGATGGTATTTACGTTTTTGATTTCAACGGTGACACTTTCGTCAAGCGCCTTCAAAAAGTTAAAAATGATCTGTTCGTTATCTCGGACAATCCAAAGTATAGAGAGTGGAGCATAAGCCCTGAAGAGGCTGCGATGCTTCATGTGTCTGGTAGGGTAATGCTAAGCCAGTCGCAGCAGTTCCGCAGACACGGTTAACACATAATCGCATACCAACAACCCGCTCCGGCGGGTTTTTTTGTGCCTTAAGCAATATCTGTAAATTTTTTATTCCTTTTGAATCATACGCATAAATTAATTTAAAGCGTAAATCCACTTTTTGCTGTAAATATGCGCTTGACGCATTTGCGCATAACGCATACATTAAACCCATCAGCAGGACGCACTACTCACCAGGACGGTGAAGCTCTTAAAAATCTGGCGCTGAAAAAGCGCAGCATTCAAAGCAGAAAGCTTTGGGCAAGCGTGTCGTGGAGCTTAGGCCTGGCAACATACGGGCCGGACTGAGAAGCGACTTGAAATCCGGGGATTGAAATAGTCACCGGCGCTTGCACCAAAGCTAACTGACAGGAGATCCACAATGGATGCACAAGCACGCCGCCGCGAACGCCGCGCAGAGAAACAGGCCGAATGGAAAGCTGCCAATCCCCTGTTAGTTGGGGTAAGCGCTAAGCCAGATAACCGCCCCGTTCTGTCGCTGACTCGCAAGCCGAAATCACGCGTAGAAAGCGCTGTGAACCCTATTGATTTAACGGTGCTGGCTGAGTATCGGGAAGAGATGGAAAAACGCGCTGAAGCTGTTGAGCGCAAGAATCATCGCACCTGGTACAAAGATGCTAACCCGTTCGGAAACAAAATCCATGCGGTGCAGAAATCCAGCGGCAAATCGACGCCACTGATTTAATCGGTTACGGCGCGTTAATTAACTTATGAGGTGAGGGTATGTCTTCAGCACGATTAACAAATGCTTTCCGGGAGCGCATTGCAAAGAACGCGCTGATCAAATCAGGTGTCATTGCAGAGCTTGAGGCGCTACAGGTTAAGCGGCAAGAAATAGCTCGTGACGCCAGGGTATTTGCTCTCGGCGGGAAAGAGAAAGCTGAAAATCTTGATCGTCTGTACGAGAAATTCGAGCAAATTGAAAAGGAGTTAACTGATTCAGGAGTTTCTATCTACAGCCCCGGCGGAAAGCACCAGTCAATTTGCATCTCAATAGGCGGAAGGCGACTTGGATGGTGCTCATATGGCGAAGATAACGAAGGTAAAACCTTCGAGCTTCTCACCCCAGAAAGAGAACGATGCCTGTTTGCCGCAGAACATGAAATAACTACCCGTTTCGATGAAGTTTTTGCAGCGGAAGCGAAACTGGAAGCCCGCAAAAAAGATATCGAAACCACTGTCTGGGCGGCGCTGAATTCAGTGACAACCATCAAGCGCCTGATTGAAGTGTGGCCTGAAAGCAAAGAGCTGATCCCCGACGGCGTGGATACCGCTAAGCAAACACTTCCGGCGTTAAAGGTTGAAGACCTAAACCGGCTTATTGGACTTCCAACAGAGCAGGTCGCTTAGGCGGCCTTTTTATTAGCTCACGATACAAACAGAGGGTAAGGCGATGGAAGAGAGTCAAAGTTTCGAAGATGCAGTTAAGCCGGTTATCAAATGGCTTAACGATAACGCTAATCCACATGCAGTTATCGTCGTTGAGGTTGATGGCGCTGTTCTGTATTCGGGGGAGCGATCGGTAGTAACGGATGAATTCATCAAAGACTGACTGAAATTTAAGACCCGCTACGGCGGGTTTTTTTATTGCTCATACCTCAGCGGCTTCTCAGAGGACGCTCAGTTATGAATAGCGGCTATCCACCGCTTACCAACATTCTGCATTAATAAAGTTTGCATGCAGAGGTCTTTAGCTCAGCGGCGCGGCTTAAGCGCGGAGATGATTATGAAAACTAACCAGACAGTACCAAAAAACGGCCGAGCAGTTCCTATGCGTAACGACCGCACCGGCGCAGCATGGCTGGTCTCCTTTGATTATCGCGATGGAACTTACTGGCATGAGCCGCAGGGAAATCTGCGCAATATTCGTCGACCATATGCGTCGCTATCTGTTGAGCCAAATCTGGTGCCGGCGGGGACTCATTGATGGGAACTCTATTCGCACTTGTAATGACCGTAGCAATGACAAATGGCGAGTATCACGACGTAATTCTCGGTGTTTACGACAGCCATCAGGAATGTCAACAAGCGGCATCTGAACAAAATGTTTCAGCAGACTGCTGGCCTGTTGAAGGGATTCTTCGCAACGGTGAGTTCCCAGCGCAGGAAGTAGCGCAGAAGTAACCACATCCAATCCAAAACCATTCCCCCTACTCGTCCTGCTATCGCAGACGGGAAGCGCACAACCAAATTTCAGGAGTCAATCATGCCTCTCGCTAGAACAGTGAAAGAGAGTCAATTGCAACGACGACTCAGCACACAGAAAGCTCTCTGGTATCGCCATAAAGGTGATCGCAATGGAATGAGAGCATATCTGAACTTGTCGAGAATCGAAGTTCTTAATCAGCGTTATTTCTTGGGCGGATGCCCGTTCTGAGGAAATTATGGAACAGAAAAAAGTTTACGCTGCAATCAGCGGAGTTGCTTCTGCGCTTGCTGAGCAAGGCATCAGGAAAGAGAAAAAACAAGGCAGCCAGGTTAACTATGCGTTTCGCGGAATCGACGACATATACAACGCACTGGCTCCTGAGCTGGTAAAGAATAAGCTCCTGATTCTACCTCGATATACCGAACGAACATGTGTAGAGCGAACCAGTAAAAGCGGTGGTGCTCTTTTTTATATCACGGTTCGTGGCGACTTCGATTTCGTCAGCACTGAGGACGGCAGCATCCACACGGTAACCACCTACGGCGAAGCGATGGACAGCGGCGATAAAGCGACTAACAAGGCCATGTCGATCGCCTACAAATACGCAGCGTTTCAGGCGTTCTGCATACCTACAGAAGAAACTGCGATTGATGCCGATGCAGAAGTTCACCACTTAAAACCGGCTGATGCAGACCAGATTCTGGCTGAATTTACTCAGTACGCTGGCGCTGAGAACGACAGTAAAAAGCTCCAGGAACAGTACGCATCAACATGGCAACGCCTTAACGGATGGCCTGACCACCAGGCTAAATGCAAAGACGTTACCGGCATTCGAATCAGAGAACTAAAACAGGCGGCATAACCGCCTCTCCTATCTAACAGCGGGCGGCATCGCCGTTATCGATATGACTCCAGAAACTATCCTCAGAATTTTGCGCAAGGACGCGCGGAACAACATCACTTCGTTCCATAGATGGCAGACAGCAAAAGGCGCTCTTGGTCATACAGCTGGAATTACCCTTAATTACCACGAGCCATATTACGAGGGATGGGCACCTAACTTAGAGATGCAACAAACATTCATCTCGGGCCCGGCGCTGGACCAGATACAACAACACCTGGTCGCTGAGGAATGGGGAAACGGAACGATCGGCGGCTGTGTGTATCGCCTTAAGGAGAACCAATGAGCGAACTTTGGCAACCCTTTGAAAACCTCTTTCTGCACGAGGTTGGGATGAAGATGTCCCGCTCAGAAATAGCAGAAAAGCTTGAGCGTTCCGAATCGGCAATCACTCGCCAGGCATCACGTATCGGCGCACCACTAATCAGCAAGATGACCGGAAGACCATGGACACCCGCCGAACTTCATCTCTTTGGCAGGTTCTCAGTGGAAGAGATAGCCACGGCAACTGGTCGCTCCATTTACTCAGTCAGAAGCAAGCGTGACGCACTGGCCCGCTCCGGAGGATTAACTATGCGTGAATGGTCAACGGAAGAGTTAGCAATACTCATGCGCTACACCAACGCAGAAGTATCAGAGATTACCGGTCGGAGTATCGAAGAGGTCGGAGATAAGCGGATGCAGGTGAATATTGAGCGGAATGGATGGGATAACAGGGATCCAGAGCGGGAGGAAGCATGAGTGACTTTGGAGGATCAACAACACCACAGGATGAAAAGGATTGCTGGCAGACGCCATTGTGGGTATTCGACGCGCTGGATATTGAGTTTGGCTTCTGGCTGGATGCCGCTGCAAGCGATCTCAACTCGCTGTGTGCACACTATTTCACTGAACGCGACAATGCCCTGAATCGTGAGTGGGAATCATACGGATCAATCTGGTGTAACCCTCCCTATTCCGATATCTCTCCTTGGGTAGCAAAGGCCGCCGAGCAGTGTTCTGAACAACGACAACCGGTAGTGATGTTGCTTCCTGCGGATATCTCGACAGGCTGGTTCAGCACAGCAATGCAAACCGCTGATGAACTTCGTCTGATTACCGATGGACGCATAAGTTTCGTGCCAGTTACTGAAGGCGGTAAGCGCAAGAGCAATCCAAAGGGATCGGTTCTGTTTATCTGGCGACCATTCATCAAACCACGACGCATTATCACTTCCGTTTCGCTTGCAGAGCTAAAGCGGATCGGCGCAAGGGAGGCAGCATGAAAATTTACATCGCCGGGCCAATGAGCGGATTAGTCGAATTTAACCGCCCCGCTTTCATGTTTACCGCGGCTAAGTTAACAGGAAGAGGCCATACAGCGCTAAACCCGGCAATTCTTCCTGATGGGCTTTCACAGGCTGAATACATGGACATCTGCCTGGCAATGCTGCGATGCGCTGACGTTATTTACCTGCTTAAAGGTTGGGAGTCTTCACCAGGCGCAAGAGCGGAGAAAGCGTTAGCCGAGAAATTGGAATTGCAGGTCATCTATCAGGAAGAGGATCGAGCCGCATGACGCTAACCAAACGAATCACAAGGTCGCTAATGCGGCCTTTTTATTTTCTCGCGTTCACCTTCAACCGAATTAACCGACAGTTCATGGAGCACTGACTATGAGTGAAAAATTACGAATTGAACTTGGCGATAAGTACGTCGTCACCGGGTCTGCGCATGACCTGATTCTTAATGAGAAGAAGATTTCCAAGGAAGGTAAAAATGCCGGTCAGGAAGTGCTTTCTCGCCTTGGTTACTACAGCAAGTTTGAGCATCTGGTGCGTGAATTAATGCACAAAGAGATTCTGGAATCCGAAGCTCAGACACTGACTGAATTACGCGACCACATTTATCAACTCAGCGAGAGGCTTGGTAAGGCTGTTGGACTATGACATCAGAAATCATCGATCAGGCCAGCGATCTCGAAGAGATGATGCGCGACCATGCTATTCAGGCTCACAGACTCAACCACTCAGCAGTATCAGCAACGCACTGTGTTGAGTGCGGGGACAAGTTACTTGATGCTCGCAGGAAAGCGTATCCGGGATGCACGATGTGCGTCGAATGCCAGGGTGAGATGGAATTGCGTAAGAAGATTGGGAGGATGTGATGAAAGAGCGCGGAATGATATTTAACAGCGAGATGGTTCGCGCCATTCTCGACGGGCGTAAGACGCAGACGCGGCGGATTATGGCGATTCAGCCAGAGCATTCAGATCTGGGATTGCGCCGGGTGATTGACTACAAAAATGGTAGAGATAACGGAAAATATTTTTGGTCGCAGTCCGGTGCGTGCGGCCTAAAGATGCGTTCAAAAGTGTTCGGTTGTCCTTATGGAGAAGTTGGCGATCGCATCTGGGTTCGAGAGACGTGGGGAGTCGTCAGCCACGAACTGGACGAGGATGGTCGAATCCAGCCATGGACGCCAGACAGACCGGCTACAGCCATTCACGAAATGCCGTTTGGCAATGGTTATTACTCTGGCCACGCCATTTACGCCGCTGATGGAGAGTTTACATGGGGAGATGACGACGGCTATGAAGATGGTCGTTCGTGTTGGAAACCATCTATCCATATGCCGCGCGAAGCAAGCCGCATTCTTCTGGAAATCACTGGCGTCCGCGTGGAGAAGCTTAACGCTATCAGCGAAGAGGATGCGAGAGCAGAAGGGATTATTGACGGTGGCTGTCTCAATTGCGGTGAACCTGAACCATGCGGTTGCGCTAATCCAGAGCCTGACGCGACAGATGCTTTCGCCTACCTGTGGCAATCAATCTATGGACAGGAAAACTGGAACGCTAACCAATGGGTTTGGGTTATTGAGTTTAAGGTGGTACACAATGTTCAGGATAATCCAGCCTAATACCTGGTACGCTGATCCCCACGGCGCGCCATGCAAAATCCTCCGCGCTACCCACGAAGTAATCCACTACATCCGCAACGGTCGCACCTGCATCGCCAGCATGGGCCGCTTTCAGCATGAATTCGAGCCGCTGACCAAAGTACAGGCCGAGCGTATCGCCGAAGAAATCGAAACAGCAGAACACTTAAAACGCCTCCGCGCTATGCGGGCGGCATGAGGGATAACAATGTCAGATCAAAGCAAATTTTACGATTACTACATGGTGGAAGGCGATGACGTGAAATCGCTGATTGATGGATATGAGGAAATCAGTAAACAAAGAAACGCCATTCTTCCTAATGCAGTAGGAAAGGTTGGCGCTATCGCATGGACAACATCAAGCGGATGGGGTGGTGGAGGTGGATTGCTCAGTGGCTTTGTGTGGGAAAAGGGATATGAATTCCCCTGCCCCATGACCATTAAGCGAGAAGAAATGTTTGATGGTAAGCGCGTAGTCCTTGGTCGAGGAAAAGGAAATACGAAAGAAGGCAGGGCTTACAACAAAGTTCTCGACGCCGTGAAGGAAGAGGCAAATAACAAGCTTAAATCACTTCCTGAGTGGAATGACTACATAGTCAATCATTACGGAATTATGCGCACGGGTATTGGTGGTCAGTCTGGCAGAGGTTTCGGATTTGCCATGTTATCCACATATGGAGGAAAGCACTCTGAGCGCGATGATTGCCTTGTTTTTGCAATACCTAACGATAAAGAAGAACGGCACGGAGAGGTAGTGATACCGGATAACTTCAAGAAGATTACCTACGGCCAATTTTACGACATCGTTAATCATCAACATGAATGACGCAACTGATAGCCAGTTATGAGCTGGCTATTGGGTGCGAATGCACTGCCACGTTATCCCCCATTTGCCCGGCCATAGTGCCGGGCTTCTTTTTGCCTGGAGAAAAGCATGCAAACAACAATCAGCATTCAGCCGGTTCTGGTTAACCGTGAGCGAGTTCAGGAGATGCTTGGTGGTATCTCCAGAACCACGTTTTATCGTAAGAGAAGGCAATGGAAGCAATCTGGAACACCATTCCCGCCCGAAGTTAAGGAAATTCACCCACCAAAAGGTGGCGCTCTCTACCGCTATATAGAAGTTATTCAGTTCTGCAAAGATAAAGGACTATTGGCTGCACACGCCTGAATCTTCTCGGCCCACAATTCCGCTGCCGCCTGCTGCTCGGGGATGTAATCATACTGGTCATAAACAGCCAGCATCCCCGTTAGCTTATGCCCGAGTATCTTCTCTGATACGTGAGGTGCAACGCCAAGCTCAGCCATCTTTGTTTTGCACGTTCTGCGCAGGTCGTGCAGAGACCAGTGCTCCCCACCCATAACCTCTTCCACCTGCCCCGCGATGGAAATCAATGTACTGGCTGACATAGGCCTGTCCACCTGCAGCTTAGCCGGTGGAAACACGATTGTCTGATCGGGGTACACATCAAAAACCTTCTGCAGATAATCGGCTGCCAGTTGAGAAATCCCTCGCACAAAGCGCTTACGCGTTTTCGAGTTCTCTTTCGGTATAACCCATTCCCTCGCCTTCAGGTCAAAGTCACCCTTCCTTGCTAATCTCAATTCAACGCCGCGGCAGCCGGTAAGCGCCACAATGCGGATCAGCATTTTGTTTTGCCATGACATCTTTGTTTTATCGATAGCATTCCAGAACACGCCTATCTCATCATCATTCAGAAATCTTTCCCCGTCGTCCGGGCGGCTACCGACATCATTAATTTCGAGTAACATTAGCGAATTTGAAGTTATACGTTTTCGGCGAAGCGCATAGCGGATCACCTGCTTCATCTTCACCAGAACGTTACCGGCCTGAACCGGAGATCCACCTTTCGTTATGCGCAGGAATATCTGCTCCCACTCAACGGGGCTCATCTCATCTGCTATCAGCCGACCGTAATTGTCGGTAACGTGAAGCTTCAGCATCCGCTTCCAGTATTCGTACTTCACCATCTCTTTCACTGATGGTGTTTCAAGCCACTCATCAACGAGGGTGCTGATGCTTGGTGAACTGGATACGATGTCCCTGGCTTTCTTCCGCTGCATTGCCGGGTCGCGTCCCTCTTCCAGCCATCCCTTGCATTCCTCCATCGCGTCACGAGCTTCTTTGATCGACATCTTGCCGTAGGTGCCAAGTTTTAGCCGGGCCGGTTTCCCGTTGAAGCGATAGCGGTACTGAAAGGTGATAAGTCCCTTTGGGCTGATCCTGGCAGAAAGTCCACCGCCGTCAGCTATTTCCTCTGGTCCATCATATGGCTTGCCAGCTATACGTCTGAGCTTGGTATCGTTGAGAGGCATGCTTGTCCCTGTTCAGCTTTGTCGGAATTGGTACACGATTTGGTACACAGATTCTACGACACGAACGAGTACAAGATGAACTAAATTGAAACGGGTAAATTGAATAAAGTTAGGTGTGATGCGGAATTGGTGAAACAGGTAGGAACAGACAGGAATGAGGTGAAATTCTGGATGGTACTTACACGTAAGATCACATACAAAGATTCAATATTTAAAATTATCAAAAAGGTGTGGGCTGATTCCCGCTTCACTCTGCGAAATATGTCACTGGTTGCCTTAGTGGCGACGCTGGACCTACACCCGCTTTTTGATAACACCGTTGACAGTGTACACGGTGTTACGAGCCGATCAAAGCAGCAATCAACGCGCACTGTATGATGTAAATCAATTCACTGACACCCTGACGTCTTTGTTACACTTGCCGAAAGTCATCGCATATGAGCAGGAAAGAACTATGCCAGCAAATCGCTTTGCGAAGAAACACTGGAGAATAGTTGTGATTCTGCTTGTTATTTGTGCGGCAATACTGCCCCTACGCTGGGCCGCCATGATCTGGGGTTAAATTATTGGCAACTGCCGTGCGGTTCCGTTTATTTATCTATTAAATCGAATTCATCTGATAAATAGTGCGTTATTGATATGTGGTAAAAATAAAACGTAGATTAAATATTAAATAAACTTAACTTTAATTGGGAAAACCGGGCCAATTATTTGACCCGGCTTGTCATTACATACGATAACCGAGCGAAACAGTCGTTCGACGATCGGTATGCTCCGGCGCAGTTGCCGGCGGCTCAGAGTTCCAGGTCACGTTGTAAGCCACCTTTAACCCGAAGTGTTCGTTGATGGCAACGTTCAAAGCCGTTTCAGAATTGAGTGTCGTATCGTCAGCACCGAATACCGATACACCCTGAGTAAACTTGGTGTTGTCCGTCATCTGCCACGCATAGGCCCCGGACGCATAGCCCAACGGCTGCGTTTCGGTGGTGCCATCAGTGTGCTCGTCATAACGAACGCCAGGACCGAATTCAAAACGGAAGCTGTGCACCGGTCCATTGAGGAACTGACGACCGTAACCTGCGGTCAGTACGTCACGCTCGCGATAACCGTTGTAACGGTCGGTCAACCAGCTTGCCTGCCCAAAGAGATAGTCATAGTCGGTCATGTTGTAACGACTACGACCCCCTACGGCATACTTCTCTGATGAACGCTCATCATTTGAGGAGGTATTGCTGGCATTTCCCCACAGAGACCACGCCGTGGCCTGACCGTACCAGGTCATGTTGGTGTCTGCAGTTAAAGAAGAACTTTTTGTGTTGCCTGACTGGGCGAGATATCCCGCGTTCAGGTTACCTTCAAAGGGTTTTTTCGCGCTGGAAGGGTCATCCATGACAGTAAAAACGGAATCATCGGCGGCAGCATGCATTGACGCAAGCAGGCCTCCCATCAGCATGAATGCTGCGGGCACTGTCTTCAAAAGCTTCATTTATTAAGAGTCCGTACAACAAAAAAAGAGACCATAACGGTCTCGGAAACTTTCATATGGATCAATGACAAAAGACCCTTGAAAGGTAACAAATTATAAAAAGACTCGAATAACATAGCAATAAATTCTTATTTCATTTTTTGAATAAGAGCGTTCTTAAATCGTTATTTTATTTATATAACTTTACCCAGATAATTTTAAATAAAGATATGAAAAATCATGTTGTTAATTACTTCACTTTCGGGGGGTTAAGTGCCAGACTGAAGGCAGCCTAACAGGAGGTAAAGATGGTACGTATCTATACGTTAACACTTGCGCCCTCTCTCGATAGCGCAACAATTACTCCGCAAATCTACCCAGAAGGTAAACTTCGCTGTACTTCGCCGGTTTTTGAACCCGGTGGCGGCGGCATCAACGTCGCTCGTGCAATTGCTCATCTTGGCGGTACTGCGACGGCTATCTTCCCCGCGGGCGGGGCCACGGGAGAGCATCTTGTTGCATTGCTCGCCGACGAAAATGTTCCCGTCTCTACGGTCGAAGCCAAAGACTGGACCCGCCAAAATCTGCACGTCCACGTTGAGTCCAGCGGTGAGCAGTATCGCTTCGTTATGCCCGGGGCTGCGCTGACCGATGATGAGTTCTATCAACTTCAGGATCAGGTGCTGGAAATTGAGTCCGGCGCGCTGCTGGTTATTAGCGGCAGTTTGCCGCCTGGGGTACAGCTTGAGAAGCTGACCCGACTCGTTACCTCAGCACAAAAACAGGGTATTCGCTGCATCGTCGATAGCTCAGGCGAGGCGCTAACGGCGGCGTTAGCCATCGGCAATATCGAACTGGTCAAACCCAACCTCAAAGAACTGAGCGCGCTGGTGAACCGCGAACTCACCCAACCTGATGACGTGCGTAAAGCCGCACAGGATATTGTGCAATCGGGTAAAGCACACCGCGTCGTGGTGTCTCTTGGGCCACAAGGGGCGCTGGGCGTTGATCGCGACACCTGCGTCCAGGTGGTTCCCCCACCGGTGAAGAGTCAAAGCACCGTAGGGGCAGGCGACAGCATGGTCGGCGCTATGACGCTTAAACTGGCTGAAAACGCACCTTTTGACGATATTGTTCGTTTCGGTGTCGCCGCCGGTAGCGCAGCAACCTTGAATCAGGGTACGCGCCTGTGCGCTTTGGACGATACGCAAAAAATATATGCATACCTTGCGCAGTAATGGCACCGTCCCTCTTTTAACAGAAGGGGGATGTTCCGGTAAAACTGTCGGCATGGGTGTTATACGTCTATGCTAAAAAATCACGTGATTACAAAGAAGTGAATCATGTACAACCGGACCTCTCCACAACGGTGCGAGATGAAGAAGAACGACAAACATTAAGTGCCTTTCGAGCGATGACGCGTCCGTGGTGTGCGTCAGTTCGTGTTTTTTAACCGCATTCTTGCGCTAACCTTATGATCTGGCAGACAACATGGGGAGAGACATCATGTGGCAGGCTATCAGTCGTCTTTTAAGCGAGCAATTAGGTGAAGGCGAAATCGAACTGCGTAATGAACTGCCCGGCGGAGAGATCCACGCCGCATGGCATTTACGCTATGCGGGGCGCGATTTTTTCGTCAAATGCGATGAAAGAGAGTTGTTAACCGGCTTTACGGCGGAAGCCGATCAGCTGGAGCTACTTTCCCGCAGCCAAACCGTATCAGTACCGAAAGTTTGGGCGGTAGGCGCAGACAGAGATTACAGTTTCCTGGTGATGGACTTCCTCCCTCCCCGTCCGCTTGACGCGCACAACGCGTTTATCCTCGGCCAACAGCTTGCGCATTTGCATGAATGGAGCGATCAGCCGCAGTTCGGGCTCGACTTCGACAATGCGCTCTCAACCACGCCGCAACCCAATACCTGGCAACGTCGCTGGTCAACTTTTTTTGCCGAGCAGCGTATTGGCTGGCAACTGGAACTCGCCGCTGAGAAAGGTATTGCGTTTGGCAATATTGACGCCATTGTCGAGCATGTTCAGCAACGCCTCGCTTCCCATCAGCCGCAGCCGTCGCTCCTGCATGGGGATTTGTGGTCGGGGAACTGCGCGCTCGGCCCGAACGGTCCCTACATCTTCGACCCCGCCTGCTACTGGGGAGACAGGGAGTGCGATCTGGCAATGCTGCCGTTACATACCGAACAGCCGCCACAAATTTATGACGGTTATCAGTCCGTCTCGCCGCTCCCCCTGGATTTTCTCGACAGACAGCCTGTCTACCAGCTCTATACGCTGCTGAATCGGGCCATTCTGTTCGGAGGGCAGCATCTGGTTGTGGCGCAGAAAGCAATGGATAGGTTACTGGCGGCTTAGCAACGCGCTTATCAGGCCTGGCGTTACACAATGAGTCAGGCCTGATATGTCAACGCTTACAAAAAGCCCAGCAATGAGAAGAAAAAGTAGCCGATGACGATAACAATCACCGGCAATATATACAGCGGGAAAATTTGTAAAAAGATCGTATGGTGCGGCACCACGATACGTGACTCGATTTGTCCACGTGATAACCCTTCACTGCCTTTTGCCTGTTCCAGAATCAGCTGGTCCTCAACGCCTTCGCGTAAAAAGCGCGCCTGACGGCTCATTCTTGCACCTGAGTCCTGCAACGCTAAGCCGATAAAAATCAGGATGAAAATCACCCAAAAAACGAGATTGAGTCCACTTTGAAAATCGGGAGTCGGCGAGTTATACCAAAATACGTTAAGAAATGGGGTGTTCACCCGCATCATGTCGATCATTACGTGGGCAAAATCGAGCATTACCGCATTAATCCCCTCCTGCTTTTCGCTGTGCGCATACATAAACTTCAGTACAGAAACCAGTGTTGAAATCAGCGCGGGAATGAAAATCACCCATCCCACCAGCCTTTTCAAGACGGCAATGCGTCCAGCTTGTTGATACGTCATGAGTTCCCCTTGATAAAGACGTGTCATTTTGGCCTAAGTTTACCCGTTGATAACCGTTTTCGCCTGATCTTTAAAGGCGGTATAATAGAGAATTAGCCATAATGAACGCTCAGAGCCTGTTATGACTGGCTCGAAATCCCTTTTATCACCCTAAAGGAGAGGTTGTGATGTCAACCCCGCGTCAAATTCTTGCTGCAATTTTCGATATGGATGGATTACTGGTCGATTCAGAACCGCTCTGGGATCAGGCCGAACTGGATGTGATGGCAAGTTTAGGCGTTGATATCACTCGCCGCCATGAACTTCCCGATACCCTTGGCTTACGCATCGACATGGTGGTTGATTTGTGGTTTGCGCAGCAACCGTGGAATGGTCCCACACGTCAGGAAGTGACTGCACGTATCATCACGCGGGCAATTGCGTTAGTTGAAGAGACAAGACCGCTGTTGCCTGGCGTACGTGAAGCCGTGGCGTTGTGCAAATCGCAGGGAATTCTGGTCGGGCTGGCATCCGCATCACCGTTGCATATGCTGGAAAAAGTGCTGACCATGTTTGATCTGCGCGACAGCTTCGATGCGCTGGCCTCCGCGGAGAAACTGCCCTACAGTAAACCGCACCCACAGGTGTATCTTGATTGCGCAGCGAAACTAGGCATTGATCCTTTGAGTTGCGTTGCCCTGGAAGATTCAGTCAACGGCATGATCGCCTCGAAAGCGGCTCGCATGCGCTCTATCGTGGTGCCTGCACATGAAAATCAGGACGATCCTCGCTTTGTACTGGCCGACGTAAAACTGTCCTCGCTCACCGAACTTACAGCCGTTCATCTGCGCGGCTAATCCTCTCACGGGCAATGCGAATCATTGCCCGTGAGATTGTTTTTTTTAAAACAGTGTTTCATTTTTATTGTATTTCTGCTCAGCCTCTCCTATTCTTTCCGCATGGTGAAGTGTGAATGGAATGAATAATTGAGGTGAATATGATTCATGATGCTTTTCGTCTCGCAGGTAAAGTTGCCATCGTCACCGGATGTGATACCGGCCTTGGACAAGGTATGGCACTAGCGCTGGCTGAAGCTGGCTGTGATGTGGTCGGCGTGAATCGTAAAACTCCGCATGAAACCGCAGAGAAAATTAACGCGCTCGGTCGACGTTTTATGGCGATTCAGGCCGATCTCCGCCAACAGGACGTACTCTCCGGCATCGTGACACAAACGGTGGCGGCATTTGGTCGGGTCGATATTCTGGTCAATAATGCGGGCACCATTCGTCGCCAGGATGCGCTGGACTTCAGCGAAAAAGACTGGGATGACGTGATGAACCTGAATCTCAAATCCGTGTTCTTTCTGTCGCAGACCGTGGCGCGACAGTTTGTGGCGCAGGGTAACGGTGGGAAAATAATTAATATTGCCTCAATGCTCTCATTTCAGGGCGGGATCCGCGTTCCTTCCTATACCGCATCTAAAAGCGGTGTACTGGGTATCACCCGCCTGCTGGCCAATGAATGGGCTGCGCAAGGTATTAATGTCAACGCTATTGCGCCCGGCTATATGGCGACCAATAACACGCAGCAATTACGTGAAGACAGCGAGCGTAATCAGGAGATTATCGATCGTATTCCAGCCGGACGCTGGGGAAAGCCAGACGATCTGAAAGGCCCGGTCGTTTTCCTCGCAAGTTCAGCCTCTGACTATATTCATGGTTATACGCTGGCCGTGGACGGTGGTTGGCTGGCGCGGTAATGTCGCACTTGTGACAAAGGGTTACAACGTCACCTCTTCCGCCTACTGTATAAAACCCCTATACTGTATGAATCGACAGTTTATTGGGTTTTATCATGACGGCGGAAGGCCACCTTCTTTTTTCTATTGCCTGTGCGGTATTTGCCAAAAATGCCGAGCTAACGCCCGTTCTTGCGCAGGGTGACTGGTGGCATATTGTCCCTTCAGCCATTTTGACATGTCTGCTACCGGATATCGATCATCCAAAATCCCTGCTCGGCCAGCGTCTGAAGTGGATATCAAAACCCATTGCCCGCGCATTTGGCCATCGCGGGTTTACGCATAGCCTGCTGGCAGTCTTTGCCCTGCTGACCACGTTTTACCTGAAAGTTCCTGATACCTGGATAATTCCGGCCGATGCCTTACAAGGCATGGTTCTCGGTTATCTCAGCCATATTCTGGCCGATATGCTGACCCCGGCGGGCGTGCCCCTGCTTTGGCCCTGCCGCTGGCGTTTTCGCCTGCCGATCCTTGTGCCGCAAAAAGGGAATCAACTGGAGCGATTCCTGTGTATGGCGCTGTTTGCCTGGGCCATCTGGATGCCGCAGACCGTACAAGAAAACAGTGCAGTACGCTGGTCATCGCAAATGATAAATACGCTACAAATGCAGTTTAATCGTTTCATAACGCACCAGGTTGACTAATAAATCAGCCGAAATGTCATTTTTGGCATAAACAATTCCATTTGAATATAAGAGGCATGTCACAGTTCTGCTAATCTTGCGCCAACAGAATCACCATCGTACGGTGATCCGCATAATAAGATCAGGAGAACGGGGATGAACTTTCCATTAATCGCGAACATTATCGTGTTCGTAGTGCTGCTGTTCGTGCTGGCGCAAGCCCGTCACAAACAGTGGAGTCTGGCAAAAAAAGTACTGGTCGGTCTGGTCATGGGTGTGGTGTTCGGCCTCGCGCTGCACACCATTTATGGCTCCGACAGCCAGGTTCTTAAAGATTCCGTACAGTGGTTCAACATTGTCGGCAACGGTTATGTCCAGTTGCTGCAAATGATTGTTATGCCGCTGGTCTTTGCCTCTATACTCAGTGCCGTTGCACGTCTGCACAACGCCTCTCAGTTAGGTAAAATTAGCTTCCTGACCATCGGCACGCTGCTGTTTACTACGCTGATTGCCGCACTGGTAGGTGTTCTGGTGACCAACCTGTTCGGCCTGACCGCCGAAGGTCTGGTGCAAGGTGGGGCTGAAACCGCTCGCCTGAACGCCATCGAAACCAATTATGTTGGTAAAGTTGCCGACCTCAGCGTTCCGCAACTGGTGCTGTCGTTCATCCCGAAAAACCCGTTTGCCGATCTGACCGGAGCGAACCCGACATCGATTATCAGCGTAGTTATCTTCGCTGCATTCCTCGGTGTAGCCGCACTGAAACTGCTGAAAGATGACGCACCAAAAGGCGAGCGCGTTCTGGTCGCTATCGATACCCTGCAAAGCTGGGTGATGAAATTGGTTCGTCTGGTCATGCAATTAACGCCGTACGGTGTTCTGGCGCTGATGACTAAAGTGGTTGCAGGCTCCAACCTGCAGGACATCATCAAGCTGGGTAGCTTCGTCGTCGCTTCGTATCTCGGTCTGGGTATCATGTTTGTGGTACACGGGATCCTGCTGGGTGTGAACGGCGTTAGCCCGCTGAAATACTTCCGTAAAGTCTGGCCGGTGCTGACTTTCGCCTTCACCAGCCGTTCCAGCGCCGCGTCTATCCCGCTGAACGTGGAAGCACAAACCCGTCGTCTGGGCGTACCTGAATCCATTGCCAGTTTTGCCGCCTCATTTGGCGCCACGATTGGTCAGAACGGTTGTGCCGGCCTGTACCCGGCCATGCTGGCGGTGATGGTCGCCCCGACCGTCGGTATTAACCCGCTGGATCCGATGTGGATTGCCACGCTGGTAGGTATCGTGACAGTGAGTTCCGCAGGCGTTGCGGGTGTGGGTGGCGGCGCGACCTTTGCTGCGCTGATCGTTCTGCCTGCCATGGGTCTGCCGGTGACGCTGGTTGCTCTGCTGATCTCCGTTGAACCACTGATTGATATGGGTCGTACTGCGCTGAACGTCAGCGGCTCCATGACTGCCGGTACGCTGACCAGCCAATGGCTGAAGCAGACCGATAAAACGATTCTGGACAGCGACGATAACGCGGAACTGGCGCATCGCTAAGCCTGTTTGCTGAAAAACAAAAAACCGCCGGCGTGTAATGCCCCGGCGGTTTTTTTATATCCAGTCAATCGCTCAGTTCATTTTCCTGACGAATCTGATTAGCCCAGCGTTGCGCTGATTCCGGAACAGTAAATGCAGGCGAACGCTGAAACGACTCCCCCATTAAGACAAAAGCGACATATTTCCCGCGCAGTATCCATACGTCACGAAACGCATCCATTTTAACCGCATGCTCTGGCGGAGCAGGCTCCACGCGTGGCACGTAGCTAATAACCGGACGATTTTGTTGGCGAAGAGGTTTCATAATCAGTTGTTTCACTAAAGACAAATTCTAAAAATCAGAAAACTGCTATCTTAGCCGATTTTCCCCTCCTGCGTCCTGCCTTGCGTGCGCGGTTTGTCTGCCTCATCGCGCTTTACCTCCTCGTATATTCCTGCAGGGCTGAATGAGTGGTCTATAGTTAAAGCTTTTGACAGCAACAACGACCCTTTCAGCGATGAATACAGGAGACGAGTTTAATGTCACAGAAAGATAAGCATCCGCTCCATCACACTGCGCCGGTTCATGACGCCAGCGAGTCCAAACCTGGTCTTGATTCTCTGGCGCCAGCAGACGGTTCACATCGTCCAACGCCTGAACCGACGCCTCCGGGCATGCAACCTACTACGTCCGGCAGCTTAAAAGCACCTGACATCAGAAGTGACAAACTCAACGCGCTGGACAGTTTTCGCAAAGGAAGCGAAGATTTTGCCCTGACCACCAATCAGGGCGTACGCATTGCGGACGATCAAAACTCGCTGCGCGCCGGAAATCGCGGGCCAACATTACTGGAAGATTTTATCCTGCGAGAAAAAATCACCCATTTCGATCACGAACGTATACCAGAACGTATCGTTCACGCCCGAGGGTCAGCCGCGCACGGTTACTTTCAGTCTTATACCGATTTAAGCGCAACGACAAAAGCCGATTTCTTATCCGAAGAAAACAAGATAACACCCGTTTTTGTCCGTTTCTCAACTGTCCAGGGCGGCGCGGGCTCAGCGGATACGGTCAGAGATATTCGGGGATTTGCGACAAAATTTTATACCGAAGAGGGCATCTTTGATCTGGTAGGAAATAACACGCCGATCTTTTTTATTCAGGATGCACATAAATTCCCGGATTTCGTCCATGCCGTAAAACCGGAGCCACATTGGGCTATCCCGCAGGGCCAAAGCGCACATGATACCTTCTGGGATTATGTCTCATTGCAACCTGAAACCCTGCACAACGTGATGTGGGCGATGTCTGACCGGGGGATCCCACGCAGTTATCGCACGATGGAAGGTTTCGGTATCCATACTTTTCGGCTGATTAATGCGCAGGGGAAAGCCACTTTCGTCCGCTTCCACTGGAAACCGCTGGCTGGCAAAGCTTCTCTGGTATGGGATGAAGCACAGAAACTGACGGGACGCGATCCTGATTTCCATCGCCGCGATCTGTGGGAGGCAATTGAAGCCGGTGATTACCCGGAATACGAACTTGGCCTGCAGTTAATCCCGGAGGAAGATGAGTTTAAATTCGATTTTGACCTGCTCGACCCGACCAAGCTCATCCCGGAAGAGCTGGTTCCGGTTCAGCGCGTCGGTAAAATGGTACTAAACCGCAACCCGGACAATTTCTTCGCAGAAAACGAACAGGCGGCATTTCATCCCGGTCACATCGTTCCGGGCATCGATTTTACCAATGATCCTCTGTTACAGGGCAGACTGTTCTCGTATACGGACACACAGATCAGTCGCCTGGGTGGGCCCAACTTCCATGAAATCCCAATCAATCGTCCTACCTGCCCGTATCATAACTTCCAGCGCGACGGTATGCATCGCATGGATATTGATACCAATCCCGCCAACTATGAACCTAACTCCATCAATGACAACTGGCCACGAGAAACGCCGCCGGGGCCAAAACGTGGTGGATTTGAGTCGTATCAGGAGCGCATTGACGGGAATAAAATTCGTGAGCGTAGCCCCTCTTTCGGCGAATACTATGCCCACCCTCGCCTGTTCTGGTTAAGCCAGACGCCAATAGAGCAACAGCATATTATTGGCGGATTCAGTTTCGAACTCAGTAAGGTGACCCGGCCTTATATTCGCGAAAGAGTGGTCGATCATCTGGCGCATATTGATACTACGCTGGCGCAGTCCGTGGCCAGCAACCTCGGTTTTGAGCTGACCGAAGAGCAAACCCAGATCTCCCCTCCGCCGGATGTCAACGGATTAACCAATGCGCCTTCGCTTAGTCTATATGCGGGTTCAAAAGGTGATATCAAAGGCCGCGTGGTCGCCATTCTGCTCAATGATCAGATAAAGGCGGACGATCTGCTCACCATTATGCAAGCCCTGCAGGCGAAAGGCGTTCATGCCAGGTTGCTCTATTCCAGAATGGGTAATGTGGTTGCCGACGATGGCTCCGTCCTGACGATCGCGGGCACCTTTGCCGGCTCGCCGTCGCTGACGGTTGATGCGGTTATCGTTCCGGGTGGGAATATCGCGGATATCGCCATGAATGGAGATGCTAAATATTACTTACTCGAAGCGTATAAACACCTGAAACCTATCGCCCTGGCTGGAGATGCTCGCCAGCTTAAAGCTGCATTGAATATCACAAATCAGAGTGAGGAAGGCGTGGTAGAAGCGGACAGTGCAGACGCACAGTTTATGGATACCCTGCTGACACTGATGACTGCGCATCGTGTCTGGTCGCGAGCCGGAAAAATCGACGCGATCCCTGCCTAAAAAAATGCGGCGCATAATGGCGCCGCAAACTCAGGAATTACACGTTCAGAAAACTGCCAAGACGATAACCGCGCTCCGCAATAGCATATTTCAGTGACGAAGACGTCAGTACGTCAAGCTCAGTTAAGCGGGGGTAACAGTAGGCACTTTGACGAATAGTGTCATCAATAAAGGCTGGATGACACATAACTTCCAGTGAGGACTCTCCCCGGTCTGCTGAGGCGTCAAGCGTTTGTAAAAACAGCGCCTCAGAAATCGCTTCGCCATAAAACTCGCTGCTGAATCCCTGGGAAGTACGCAACCGGTCGGGTAAATCAGACGCCTGGAATACCGCCTGACGATCGATACGCAACGCAATCCCTCGTTCGGCTGCAAAGCTTGCGACAATGGGGAAAATCTGCGGGAACATATGCACATGGTGATGACTATCCAGATGCGTCGGTTCCCGCCCAAACAGGTCTATAAAACGCTGATACTGTGCGGCCAGCTCTTGCGAAATTTCATCCAGCGGCAAAGCATCTTCCTCTGCCATCTGCCAGATCCATTTCCCCAGCAATCCGTCACGTGTAAGGCCCGGCATAGGCGTCAACGGTCTGCCCAGCGTCAGAACAAAGTGCATCCCGACGGCAAGTGCAGGTATGTCACGACTCAGCTGTACCGCATGGTCAATCGCCGCGCCATTCACCAACGCCGTCGTCGAGGTGACCACGCCATTGCGGCAGGCTTCAACAATGCCGTAGTTTTGTCCTTTACTCAGGCCAAAATCATCCGCATTTACAATCAGTACGCGTTCCATAGCCGACCTCAGTTAGTGTTGTTCGCTTTTCAGTTTCTCAATGCACCCGGCGAAATTTGGCAGCCATTGTTCATGCGCCAGAATCAATTCACGCGCGAGGACTTCAGCATCGCGGTCAGAATGCACCAGCGGGCTCAGGTTCAGTGCCAGCAGCACGTCATTTAGCTCGCCGCTCAGTGCCGCGTTGCTCGCTGCCACTTCAAAACCTTTAATGGTATAGATAAGACCAAGGACTTTCTCATCAAAATGAGTAATACGTGGGTGTGGCGTGGCGCCGTTGCGTCCCAACGTGCAGGTCATTTCTACCGCCCAGTCCGCAGGAATGTTATCGACATGCCCATGGTGTGGAATGTTGACATAGTGTTCGGTCTGCTTGTCGTTGTAGATAGCGTTGATCACTTCACAGGCTGCATCAGAGTAATAAGCGCCACCGCGCTGCTCCAGCTCTTTCGGCTTAACGTTCAGCTCAGGATTTTTATAGAGATCAAAAAGTTGTTTCTCAACTTTCTGTACCACCTGAGCGCGTGCCCCGCCTTTATAGTATTCACCCATTTCAATCGCCAGCATCTCTTTTGGCTTGAAGTAGTAGAGCAAATAAGAGCACGGCAGCAGTTTCAGCGAACGAATCAGTCCTTCACTAAACGGCAGGTCAAAGATGTTCTTCACGGTAGACGCTTTCAATTCGCCCGATGCGACGCCATCCAGCAGCTCATCAAAACGTGACACGCCGTTCACCAGTACGTCTTTGATAAAGACCATATGGTTCAGACCGAACAGATCGATAGATAAATCATCGCTCTCTTTGAGCGCCAGCACATCGCTAATGAACATTTTCATGCCGACGGGAATATTACACACGCCGATGAATTTCTTGAAATTCGTATGACGATAGACCGCTTCAGTCACCATCCCGGCCGGGTTAGTAAAGTTAATCACCCACGCATTAGGGCACAGTTCTTCCACATCTTTCACAATGTCAAAAATAACCGGAATGGTACGCAAACCTTTGAACAGACCGCCCGCACCGTTCGTTTCCTGTCCCAGATAACCGTGGCTCAGCGGGATACGCTCATCCTTCTCACGGGCTTTAAGTTGCCCTACTCGCAGCTGAGTGGTAACGAAATCCGCATCTTTCAGCGCTTCGCGGCGATCCAGCGTTTTATACAACTTCATCGGGACGCCCGCTTTGTCGATCATCCGCTGGCAAAGGTCAAAAATAATGTCCAGCTTCTCTTTACCACCCTCTACATCAACCAGCCACAATTCAGAAACCGGTAATTCGTGATAGCGCTTAATAAAGCCTTCAAGTAATTCAGGGGTGTAGCTGCTCCCGCCACCGATAGTGACGACTTTTAATTTCTGGCTCATACGTTCTCCCTTCAGTGTCAAAACACTGACATGTATTATGCTCAACCCGTATCTCAGGTATAGCGTGGCTGTCCCGACGCTATTTAGGGCAAGCTATAAAAAATGAGTTATTGGAAAATAATATCTACTGATTAAATTCAGTTAATTTCTTACGATAGCTATTTGGCGTAAACGACGTCAGTTTTTTAAACGTTTTAATAAACAAACTTGGACTACTGTAACCAGACTCATAAGCAATATCCGTTACAGAATAGTTAGTCATTTCCAGCTGTTTTTTAGCAAAATTAATGCGAATTTCATTAATGATCTGCATCGGCGTTTTACTGTAATAACGCTGGGTTGCGCGGGTCAGATACTCCTGGGATTTCGCGGACAGGTGTACCATATTTTCCAGCGCATTCTCGCTAAACTGCCGTTTGTCGTGCATGGTCTCGACGGTGGTCTTAAGCCACTGAGGAATATCATCCAGCACCTGCTCTTCGCGATGATGGCGCAGTCGATTAATAATATAGAAGGTGACCACTTCTACAAATTCATCGAGTCCGCTCTCACGAAAGTTCAGTGATGCAATAACCGTTTCAATGTAGGTAAGAAACGAGTTATTCGCCCGATAGACCTGCGATGCAACGAAACAAAATGGCAGCAGCGGGTGGTAGTGCTGTTCAAAAAAACGTTTACTGATACCGACGTTGAGGATCCTTGTCGCACCGAAATCATAGAAACTCTGGTGATGCGATCCCAACGGGATAAAAACAAAGTCCCCGCGCTCAAGCAATACGCGTTTACCGTTGATTTCCTGATAATAGCGTCCGGTTAAAACCAGCGTAAACTCATAGTAGTCATGCTGATGCAGCCCACTGATGCTCTCAGTTTTGTTATAGATGAACACATGGAAATTTTTGCCATTAAACAGTTGCTGTTCATAGACGGTTTTGATTTCCGGTGCGTTAATCTGTAGCTGCATTGCGCACTCCTCGCTATTTCAGCTTCTCGTGAAGTTCAATCAGTTCAGTGACCAGCTCGCGCGCCAGCATCGACGTCATCAGGTGATCCTGTGCGTGGACCAGCACCAGGCTGACTTTCATTTTACCTTCGCCCTGATCGCCTTCAATCAATTTCGTTTGCACGAGGTGCGCTTCGTTCAACGCCAGGCGAGACTGATCCATCATGGTCTTCGCTGCTTCAAAATCACCCTGCTTGGCCATTTTGAGCGCGCCGTATGCCAGGCTACGCGCCTGACCCGAATTGATGATGAGCCCCATCACCACTTCTTCAAGTTCTTCTGCTTCTGACTGCGTGTCGACGATATTCTCGATATCCAACATACTTTTTCCCTCTGGTTCAGTCCGGCATGACGGTGAAGCCATGCCGGATTAAATTTAGAATTTCAATGCGTTAGCGATATCTTCTTCGCTTTCTTCTTGATCAATAACGTTCTGAGCTTTGTTGGCTACCACCACGAACGGCAGGTAAACCAGCGTTGCGATACCGAGGTTGAACAGCGCGACCAGCAGAGCGGCGACGCTACCGTTGGTGTTAAAGAACGCGCCCAAACCGGTTGGCATGGTCCACGGTGCGATGTTGGTAATCGGTGGAATAATGCCTGAGTAGTAAGCTGCCAGCGTAATCGCCGCCAGAATCGGCTGCACCAGAATGAACGGAATAAACATAACCGGGTTCATGATGATCGGCAGACCGAACAGGATAGGTTCGTTAATCTGGAAGAGACCTGAAGGCAGTGCCAGCTTAGCAACCTGACGATAGTCTGGACGACGCGATGCCAGGAAGATAGCGATAATCAGACCCAACGTTGCCCCGCTACCCCCAAGGAAAATATAGGAGTCGAGCATCGGTTTCGCCCAGACGTGGAACGTCTTACCGGCTTCCAGCGCGGCGTCTACGGAACCAAACTGTTGGTAGATAGAGATGTTTTCCAGCGCCCATGGCGTCATGATTCCGCTGTCCAACGCAGTCAGCGCCAAAGAACCGTGAATACCAAAGAACCACAGCAGCGGAACAAAAATCACATAGGCCCAACCCACTACGCTACCCAGCGATGCCAGCGGCGTTGAAATGGAATCCATAATGATCTGATGGAAGTTGGTACCCCAGGTGTTCAGCGCCCAGGCGATGATCCCCATAATGGAGAGAATAAGGAAGCCAGGAATCAGCGCAGAGAAGGAACGCGATACGGACGTCGGTACGCTATCAGGTAATTTAATCACCCAATTACGATGGACCACAAAAGTGAACATTTCCGCGACCACCAGGCCGATAATAATACCGGAAATAATATTGGCACCACCCAACCAGTTAGCACCAACAGCATAGGCTTCACCCACGCTATATGGCGTTACGGTCATAAACGCGGCGACAGATAACAACCCGGCAGCCAGTGAGTCGACCTTGCGTTCTTCCGCCAGCGCCATACCGATAAAGAACGGCGCCATCAAGGACATGATACCCAACGTACCGTTATAGACGTTTCCACCGATGCCCTTCAAACTATTCAGCGTTTCAATAGTTGAAGCATCAAGTCGAATGCCCATCGAATAAAAAAACGACCCCTCCCCAAAGCTCAGGAAAACGTTATTAATTAATACAAACATTGCCCCTGCGAGGGTTAACGGCATCAAACGAATAAAACCGTTTTTGATTGCATTAACGTGTGGCTGCTTTCCAATTTTTACAGCAAAAGGAAGGAGTACCTTTTCAAGTGAAGCAATAGCGTTACTCATAGAAAAATACCCTTAAATACCGCAATTAGTAATTGCGGTGAATGTTAATGAAATAACTCTTTGACGGGAAAAATTAAAATAAAATAATTAATTTGCTGCGGCTTTTTTAATTGCTGCAACAGCAGCCTTAAGCACGCCTAAACCATCGACTTTGCCATACAGCAGCGAGTCAATTACTTCCACAGGCTTGTTGGGTAACAAACGCTGAATTTCGGGCAACATATAAGCAATTTGTGGACCTAATAACACAACATCGGCCGCTGGGCCTTTTTCTCCAGCCAGCGTTTCAGGAAACGCTTCAATAATAACCGGCACTTCGTATTTTTCGGCCTGAGCACGCATCTTCGAAACCAACAATGAAGTCGACATGCCCGCAGAACAAAACAGATAAATGTGTTTCTTTTCCATTAAAACGATCCTCATGTGCGATTATCTGTCAACCAGACACTCCGCAAGCCATAACCTGCATCCATGCTCTGGGTAACTTGCGTCAGCTAAATTACTTTTTTAGGTGGCTGAAACGAGTATACGGGATTGTACCGGTGGATGGTATTTCCTTGACCAACTAAATTGTCTCTC
This sequence comes from Citrobacter sp. wls710, assembly GCF_005281115.1. NCBI lineage: Bacteria > Pseudomonadati > Pseudomonadota > Gammaproteobacteria > Enterobacterales > Enterobacteriaceae > Citrobacter > Citrobacter sp. wls710. Next base: position 163,185 of record NZ_SZXD01000029.1, on the reverse strand, counting down.
CTTGACCTGTCGTTATGACCCCCCTCACATTTCGGGCAAATAATTCGCGGCAATAAATAAGATCGTGCGGCACAAAAAAACCGGCGCGATGGCCGGTTGTTCAGAGTGCTCAGGCAATAAGCAGTTGTTACTACTTCGCTGCCTGTGGGTCTGTGTCGTACTCTGCGCAGGTCTGGTAGCCAGAGTTGATCACATGGCCGGTATCGTCTAAAGCAACAAAATAGGTTTCAGCTTTACCATCTCGTTGACCCAGGATGTAGGTCTGACAGGTCCCGCGCGCATGGATCATGCTTACTTCTGAAGAAGGCTTACCGGCAATCTGCGCGACTTGCGCCCGACTCATCCCTTTCTTCACATCCTTCACTACGGGCTGAACAAATTGGTCTTTGGTACGATCATAGGCCGTACACCCCGCCAGCATAGTCAAAACAGCCGCTGCACCCAGAATTCCTGTTAGATTCTTGTTCATTTTTTCGTCCTCTTGTTTTTCAGCGTGTTATGTAAGCCTGGAGCACAACAACACATTTTTCAAGCAATCAGATGATACTTAGGCCGTTTCGGAAAATTCTATTAAAACAAAATGATGTTATATCAGGCTTGCATCCCTTGTCGTTTGGGCCTCAACGCGTTAGCTTTAACATATCATTTTTTATCATTTTATTTTTCACAGGGGGTTGCATGACTCTGCAGCAAGAGATAATCAAAGCGCTTGGCGCAAAACCGCACATTAATGCAGAAGAGGAAATTCGTCGCAGCGTAGATTTCCTCAAATCATACCTGCAAACTTACCCCTTTCTGAAATCACTGGTGTTAGGAATTAGCGGCGGACAAGACTCAACACTCGCCGGGAAGCTCTGCCAAATGGCCATTTCCGAGCTCCGCCAGGAAACAGGGAATGACGCGCTACAGTTTATTGCGGTGCGTTTACCATATGGAGTTCAGGCTGACGAACAGGATTGCCAGGACGCCATTGCCTTTATACAACCGGACCGCGTACTCACCGTCAATATTAAAGGTGCGGTGCTGGCCAGCGAGCAGGCGCTGCGCGAGGCGGGTATTGAGCTGAGTGATTTTGTGCGTGGCAATGAAAAAGCACGTGAACGTATGAAGGCGCAATACAGCATCGCCGGTATGACCAGCGGCGTTGTCGTGGGTACCGATCATGCAGCAGAAGCCATCACCGGATTCTTCACCAAATATGGCGATGGCGGTACTGACATCAACCCAATATTCCGCCTGAACAAGCGCCAGGGTAAACAACTGCTTGCCGCGCTGGGTTGCCCGGAACATTTATATAAGAAAGCACCGACCGCCGATCTTGAAGACGATCGCCCTTCTCTGCCGGATGAAGCCGCATTGGGCGTGAGCTATGACAACATCGACGATTATCTGGAAGGAAAAACCCTGGCTGCCGACGTCGCGAAAATAATTGAAGGTTGGTACGTGAAGACTGAGCACAAACGTCGCCCACCCATCACCGTGTTTGATGATTTCTGGAAAAAAGCGTAATTTTTTCTGCCTCAGGCCGGATAGCGCCCCTCTTGCTGCTCTCCGGCCTAAGGGGCATGGCCATGCCGCTTTTTTAATCGCCCCTCAGCTGTTATACTGGATGGATAACCAGCAGCGGAGTGAAAAGTGGTACGCCGTCAATCAGCCCCTCGCCTGACATTAGAGGCAGCAGCAATTTATGAATATCCTGAGCATCTGCGCCCATTTTTGAGTGCGCTTCCCGCTGTGCCCGGTGTCTATCTGTTTCATAGCGAAAGCGACACCATGCCGCTTTATATAGGCAAAAGTGTTAATATTCGCAGCCGCGTGTTGTCGCACCTGCGTACCACGGACGAAGCGGCAATGCTGCGCCAGTCCAAACGCATTAGCTGGATTTGTACGGCTGGAGAAATTGGCGCCCTACTGTTAGAGGCGCGGCTGATCAAAGAGCAACAGCCTCTGTTTAACAAACGTCTGCGGCGCAATCGTCAGCTTTGCGCCCTGCAGCTCACCGACCAGACTGTGCAGGTTGTTTACGCACGAGAGATTGATTTCTCCCATTCCCCCAATCTGTTTGGTTTGTTTGCCAATCGTCGTGCCGCGCTACAAACATTGCAAAGCATCGCCGATGAACAGCAACTGTGCTACGGCCTGTTGGGGCTGGAGCCCCTGAGTCGCGGGCGCGCCTGCTTTCGCTCAGCGCTAAAGCGCTGCGCCGGAGCGTGCTGTGGGAAAGAGAGTCCGCAGGCGCATCATTCGCGCCTGCTGGAAGCGCTGGAAAGAGTGCGCGTCATCTGCTGGCCGTGGAACAATGCCATTGCGCTGCAAGAAACCCGCGCTGAAATGACTCAGTACCATATCATCAATAACTGGTTTTGGCTGGGCGCCGTTGCAACGCTGGATGAGGCGACAACCCTGGCGAGAATGCCGGCTGGCTTTGACCATGATGGCTACAAAATTCTCTGTCGGCCTGTTCTGTCTGGCAAATACGATATTATTGAACTGAATCCGGAGAGTGTCCCGGCATCCAGTTAATCTCGCTGAACAGCAGTTTCCCCTCACGCTCCAACAGGCGCAGGGTGTGTTTACCGTCGTGCCAGCTCGCGCCCTGATCGGCCGTCAGCAGTTTCTCACCCAATTGCCAGGCGCCACTGATAACAAACACAACGCCGCCACGAGAACCAAAGGTCGTAAAAGTGCGATCGGCAACTCTGACTTTCGCCTGGCAAACATCTCGTCGGGTCATGATATTAAAATCCATCGACATCCGTCCTTCCGTCAGCTTTGCTTTTACTACCTTGTCACCAGCAAAAGTAAAAGGTTGATGCTGTTTCAGGGTGTGAGTGAACATGTTCGCCTCTTCCAGGGTCACTTCACCTCCTTCCAGCAAGGTAATAACGCGTTCTACGCCCGGGAAAAGAGAAAACTCTCCGTTCGCTGCAAGGGAGGCGATACTCGCCCGCCAGTGAAAATCGCGTGTTGCTGGCGGAAAACAGCAAATCTCTCGCGTTTCTCCCGCCCCATTGCGCCACAGACTAACCGGCATTTTGCGGATATCGAAATATTCCATCACCCCTCCAGAAAGGCGTAGCACGTCAACCTGCCGTGAACAGCCAGCCATAAATCATCATTGTGATATTTACCCTGCAGAGTATCGTTATCGGCAACAGGGTTGGTTAGCCTTAGCGCTGAATACGGTATTTTGCAAAAAAGATTAACGCATCATCCTGGCGAGAAAGAAAAAACCGCCGATCCTGCCCACATCGTTAAACGTGTTGTGGACAAGAGCGGCGGTCTTGAGTTTGTTGCACACTGTGCGGCACTGAACGCCGACACAGCATGACTAATTTAGTGTAGACGCCTGGCGTTTACTCAGCAGCTTCCGGCATTTTACCTTTCTGCGCTGCGCGTTCTGTCAGACGCTTCTCAAAATTGGCATTAAACTGCTTTTTCTGTTCCGGCGTCAGAATGTTGTAAATCTTGTTCTGGGTTTCCATGTGCGCCAGCATGTTGGCTTTGCGCTGTTCTTCCATCTTCGCAATCTGCGCTTCGGCTTTCGCTTTATCGAAGCTATCGCTGGCGATGATGTCGTGCATTGCGCGGCGTTCTTCCAGCGGCGGACGTTTCATCTGATCGCGCTGACCTTTCATAATTTCGCGAATCTGCTGTTTCTGCGCGTCGGTCAGGTTCAGGTCTTTGAACATCATGTCGTGATGCGGGGCGAACTTCCCGTTGTGATGCATCATTGGTTTGGCATCCGCTGGCGCAGCTGTTGTGGTGTCAGCAGCATGGGCCAGGTTTGCAGCGCCCAGCGCCAGGGTAGAGGCAACAAACAGAGCAGTCAGTTTACGCATAATTTCTATCCTTTCTTTCAGTTATTTTTACGACATTCATGCGACTCTTATGCAATGTGATGTCGTGTTGACGAGATTAACTTTACCGGCTTAAGCGTCAATTAATCAGAGCAACGGTAAAACAATGAAAGTGTAAAAAACAAACTTTCATCAATTATGGAGAAAAAAAGAATAAATTGCGCAGAGTTGAAATGAAAAATTACAACCAGATGATTTTGAAAGAATTATGAAGAACTATACCTGAACTGTGATTATTAAGGAAGCAACTTACCAGGAATAATCCGTAATAAAGCTAAAGCGCACGTAAAAATAAGCCCTCAGAAATAAACCTGAGGGCGGTTATATTTATCAAAACCTTTCGAGCATCAATCCGGCCCGTAAACCACAGGCCACGTTTGGGTTCGGAAAAAGAACGTATTCAACGTCATGGGTGACGATAAAACGTTCATCTCCGTCCTGCGCCAGTAACGTTCCCTCGGTAAAAGGGGTAAAGTTGAGCGTCTGGTTATCCATGTGGAGAATAAAATCGTTGCTCCGCCGTGTTATCTGAGAGACCACACGGTAGCGCAGCGGGGAGGTTTCTCCCGTAGACACTCGCTCGCCCCGCAGCAGCTTCGCCATCGCATCTGCTGTGCGTGCAAACTGGGTCAGATCGTTTTGCCCGAACGGCAGCGCTTTACCCAGCTCCAGCGTACAGGCCAGCGCGCCAAAATGTTCAGCGCTAAAATGGGTGAAGGTGCCGCCTGGGGTCTGGTGGAAAACCAATGCCTCCAGCCCCGCATCACCGAGCCAACCCAGAAAATTTTCGTCCCAGGCAACGTTGCGTTGTGGCAACACGCCAAAGCGCAGATGCTGTGAGCCGCGAATCGCGGTGTGAAGATCCAGATGCCAGCGCACAGGCTCTTTCGTGCGCGAGTAAAAATCTTCCAGACACAGCTCAAGCTCATGAGCTCTATGCGTTTCTTCACTCTCGGCAAAACTCTGCCACCGGCCACCAAACATACGGTTCAGGTCGCTATGACAATAACGTTTCCCCGCAGCCAGCGCCTGCGGATTACCGAGAATCACCAGCAGGCGCCATGTTAGCGCCAGCTCACCGTTAAACAGTCTGGTCAGCAATGAATCAAGTATTTCTACCGGCGCGGTTTCATTGCCGTGAATCCCCGCAGAAAGCACCAGCGACTGTTCAACCGGCGCAGTTGGTGTCAGTTCCAGCACCCCGTGACCAAGCCATTGCCAGACAAAACCGTGAATTGTGCCCTGCGTTTTCTCCGGTACGCTACCCGCGAGTGTCAGGGCCAGAAAATTATCCATGGCTCGTTGTCTCCTGCTGGAAGGGATAAACAGAGCCGAGATTGAGCAATTGCGTCAGTGAATCCAACGCTTCACGCCCTTCGCGCAACAACTGCGGATCCGCGAGGTCCGTTGCGACAAGGCGATCGCGATAGTAGCGGTCGACCCAGTTATTCAGCGTATTGAACAGCGTGTCGTTCATGATAACCGCCGGATTCACGGCCTGCAGCTCCTGTGGGGTAAGCACCACTCGCAGGCGTAAACAAGCCGGGCCGCCGCCGTTGGACATGCTTTCGCGCAAATCAAAGACCCGCAGGTCATCGATCGGATTGTCATCTGCAAGCAAGCGGTTCAGATATCGCCACACGCCAGCATGCTCCCGACATTCCTGCGGTAAAACCAGCATCATCGAACCGTCGTCACGACTCAGTAATTGGCTGTTAAACAGATAGGTCGTTACCGCATCCTGCACCGACACCTCTGCGGTCGGAACTTCCAGCGCAGTAAAACCAGCCACCTGACGTCGTAGTTGCTCTAACAACGCTTGCTGTCTGACAAACGCCTGCTGATGACAAAACAGCACCTGACGATTCGACACCGCAATCACATCGTTATGAAACACGCCAAGATCGATGACGTCCGGGTTTTGCTGAGCAAAAACAAGCTGATGTGGATTGACCTGATTGAGTCGGGCTACGGCTTCACTGGCTTCACGGGATTGCCTCGCCGGGTAGCGCCTCGGCTGTGACGCGTTCCCCTCTTCACGACCGTAAATAAACAGTTGTACGCCGGGATCGCCATAGTCCCCGCCGAGTCGGTTATGGTTTGCCGCCCCTTCATCACCAAACAAAGCAACCTGAGGCAACGCGCCGTGAATCGCAAAGGTACTTTCATCGCGGAAAATCGAGCGTAACAACGCTTCGGTCGTCGGCGCTTCCAGCGAACGGTGGAACTTATTATTCAGATTCGCCACCGTCAGATGCACTTTTCCGTCCAGTGAATCTGCCGAAGGACAGACCGTTGCCGCATTCGCCACCCACATAGGTGATGCGGAGCTGGCGCTGGAGAGCCAGTGCGGCGCCTGACGCGCCACCTTGTCCAGAATCTGCTCATCACTGCCGCAAAAGCCCAACTGACGCAGCGCCGGGATATAGGGACGTTCATGAGGCGGGATCACCGCCTGAGGGAATCCCGCATCCGCCAGCGCTTTCATTTTTAACAAACCCTGCTTCGCCGCCAGACGAGGGTTCGACACCTGAAAACGGTGGCTGGTCGAAGCCTCATTACCAAATGACAGTCCCGCATAGTGATGGGTCAGCCCCACCAGACCATCGAAATTTACCTCACGCGCTTTCATCGTTTATCCTCGCGAGAGAAATCCAGACCGGGGCTGAGCGCCGACGGCAGAGTTAAGGCCGGCGATTCCAGGCTCGCCATCGGCCAGGCGCAATAATCGGCGGCATACCACGCGCTGGCGCGATGGTTGCCGGAAGCGCCCGCGCCACCAAACGGCGCGGTGCTTGCCGCGCCGGTTAACGGTTTATTCCAGTTAACAATCCCGGCCCGCGCCTCCAGCAGGAGCTGATCAAACTGGCTGCGATCGGGTGAAACCAGCCCGCAAGACAACCCAAAGCGGGTGTTGTTCGCCATACGAATCGCGTCATCAAAGCTGTCGTAGCGCCAGACGCCGAGCAGAGGACCAAAAACCTCTTCATCGGGTACGTTTGGCACGTCGGTCAGCTCAATAATACCAGGGGTCAGCAGCGACGTTCCGGCTTTCACCATGCGTGGCGCCAGCAGCGTGTGCCCCCCCAACGACGCCAGACGTTGCCAGGCATCATAAACGTGCTGTGCAGCCTGTTCAGAAATCAGCCCACCTAAAAACGGCTGCGGTTCTGCATCCCAGTGACCCGGCATTAGTCGTTGGCTGACTTCCACCAGACGCGCGAGGAACGCGTCCCCCTGCGCGCCGTTTTTAACCAACAGGCGACGGGCGCAGGTACAACGCTGCCCGGCGGTGACAAACGCGGATTGAATGGTCAGATGTACTGCCGCATCTATATCTTCCAGGTTCTCAATGATCAGCGGGTTGTTGCCGCCCATCTCCAGCGCAAGGATTTTTTCTGGCTGGCCGGATAACTGTCGATGCAGCTGATAACCGGTATTGGCACTGCCGGTAAACAGCAGACCATCCAGATCATCCAACGCGCTCAGCGCCTGCCCCGTTTCGCGTCCGCCCTGCACCAGATTCAGCACGCCCGGCGGCAAGCCCGCCTGCTGCCACAGTTTTGCCACGGCTTCACCGGTCCACGGCGTCAGCTCGCTGGGCTTGAAAATCAACGTGTTGCCTGCCAGCAGAGCCGGAACAATATGGCCATTGGGCAAATGGCCCGGGAAGTTATACGGGCCAAATACCGCCAGCACGCCGTGCGGTCGATGGCGCAACGTCGCCGCGCCATCCGGTAGTTCACTGTGCTGCTCCCCGGTACGCGCATGGTAAGCTTGCACAGAGATAGCAATTTTATTGATCATCGCCGTCAGTTCCGTGGCAGCTTCCCAGCGCGGTTTGCCGGTTTCCCGGGCGATAATCTGCGTTAACTCGGCTTTATTGCTTTCCAGCAATGAGGCAAATTTTTCAACAATAGCCTGACGTGCGCTAAAGGGGTGTTTAGCCCAACCGGCAAAGGCTGCGCGCGCAGCACGGCACGCCTGCGCCACCTGGGTTGCATCGGCGTCATTGCCCTGCCACAGCACATCACCGCTTACCGGATTCGTTTTCACCCGACGCTCGCCAAGCCCCGTCACCCAGTCGCCGTTTATCCATAATGTCATGCTGTTTTCTCCTCTGCACAAAGACGCACAAAACGTACATGGTCGCCCGCCTGACATTTCAGGGCGTCCAGTTGCGCCGCCGTCAGTACCAGACGTTGGGTATCCGGGTCAGCGCGAACCAACATGACGCGGAAGTTTTGATAGTTTTCATTGGCGACCAGACAGGCCGGGTAATCGCCGGTTGCAGGCTGACCTTCCGCCACCTCCACCAGTCTGCTTTTACGAATCGCCCGTACCCGGTCGATATCGCATTCCAGCGTCGGCCCGCCGTCGAAAATGTCGACATAATTGCGGTAGCGAAATCCTTCTTTCTCCAGCACCGCTCGCGCTGGTGCGGTTTGCGGATGTACCTGACCAATTACGCTTTGCGCTTCATCAGACAAGAAATGGGTATAAATAGGATGCTTGGGCATCAGTTCAGCAATAAAGGCTTTTTGTCCGGTGCCGCAGAGAAAATCCGCCCGGCTGAATTCCATGGAGAAAAAGCGTTTGCCGAGGCTTTCCCAGAAGGGGGAGTAACCGTGCTCATCGATTACGCCGCGCATCTCGGCCACGACCTTTTCATTAAACCGGTCACGAAATGCCGCCATAAACATAAAGCGCGACTTAGACAACAAATAGCCGTTGCCCTCTTTACGCCAGTCGGGATCGAGGAACAGAGAGCAAAGCTCGCTGCTACCCGTGTGATCGTTGCTCAGAAACAGCGTCGGCAGCGCGTTATATACGTTCAGTTCTTTCGAGGCATGCACCAGCGTGCCAACCCGATAGTTGTACCAGGGATCGTTAAGCCCCACCGCCACTTCGATGGCACAAATCCCTGCCACGGTTCCACTGGCGCTGTCTTCAAGTACAAAAACATAGCCTTGCTCACTTTTCGGCAACTCACCGCGCCAGGTTTGTAGCGAGCGCTCGATACGCGCCATCAGCGTGGCTTCATTCGCCGGTAACGAGGTCAGCCCACCGCCGGTCTTACCGGCCAGTTGCATCAGCGCGGTGATATCAGCGCGTTCAATAGGACGAATCACCATCATGATGAACCTCCTGCTTTAATGCGTTCGCAGGCCAGCGCAAAACGATCCAGTCCGCTAGCAACCTCTTCTTCGCTGACGTTTAACGCTGGCGCAAAGCGCACCACGTTAGCGCCGGCGATCAGCACCATCACTCCGGCATTGGCCGCCTCTTGCGAGATGAGTTTCGCTTTCCCGGCAAATTCCGCGTTCAGTACGCAGCCGATCAGCAGGCCGAGCCCACGAATTTCACTAAACAGTCCAAAACGTTCGTTAATGGCGTTAATACGCTCCACAAACCAGTCGTGGCGCTGCTTAACACCGTTGAGCATATCCGGGGTGTTAACAATCTCCAGCAGTTTGCCCGCCACCGCCGTGGCCAGCGGGTTTCCGCCGTATGTTGTACCGTGCGTACCAACCGTCATCACGCTGGCACAGTCTGCCGTCGCCAATAACGCGCCGATGGGGAAACCGCCGCCCAACGCTTTGGCTGTCGTCAGCAGATCTGGCGTAACGCCATAGTGCATATAGGCATACAGTTCGCCGGTACGGCCTACTCCGGTCTGGACTTCGTCAAAAATCAGCAGCGCATTGTGGCGATCGCATAATTCACGCAGCCCCTGTAAGAATTCATTTGTTGCCGGTACTACGCCACCTTCACCCTGCACCGGTTCAACGATGACCGCACAGGTGGTGTCATCAATCAGTTGGCGGGCTGAGTCGAGATCGTTGTAGACGGCATGGCGGATATCCGGCGGCAGCGGCGCGAAATCTTGTGAATAAGCAGGCTGTCCTCCGGCGCTGACGGTGAACAGCGTGCGGCCATGGAAAGCATTTTTAAACGCCACGATGCCGCTCTTCTGGCTGCCAAAACGATCGTGAGCAAATTTACGCGCCAGCTTTAATGCCGCTTCGTTTGCCTCCGCGCCGGAGTTACAGAAGAAAACACGCTCGGCGAAGGTGGCGTCAATCAGCTTTTTCGCCAGACGCAGCACCGGCTCGTTGGTGTAGCCATTTCCTGTGTGCCAGAATTTGCTCGCCTGGTCGTTTAATGCCTCGCGCAAAGCCGGATGGGCGTGCCCCAGCGCGTTAACCGCAATGCCTCCCGCGAAATCGATATACTCTTTACCCTGCTGATCCCACAGACGTGAACCTTCACCACGCACCGGAATAAAAGTAGCCGGAGCGTATACGGGCATCATCCATTCATCAAAATTTTCACGCGTAATTGACAGAGACATAGCGACCTCAACGGTAAATAAAAAGTTATTTATATGTTAATAAATATAGTATTTGCGGTGTAAATGTAGATTGCAGGGTTCGTGCCAGCCAGCAAAAAAAGTGCATAAACAAAGGTCGGTGACGGAATATCAACAGGTTACAACGTGGCGATATTCACTTTACGCGCATAAAAAGTGAATATGTTCGCGCATCAGGCGACTAAATAGAGGAAAAACCGCAGTTTTATTCAGTTGCCAAATATAATTCTGGAATTGTGATCGTATACGAAATTTATCGGAAATTATTGCTCTGTTCTGACGCGCCTCGCGCCAAAACGGTGCAGTTTTTGCTCCATCGTTAACACCATTGGCAATCATTGTTGGAATCAGGTGACAAGAAGCAGTCAGCCAGCGGAAATTCTGCTACCATCCTTGCACTATTCATCTTGCAAAACGGCAGCGACTATGAAATTTGTCTCTTTTAATATCAACGGCCTGCGTGCCCGTCCTCATCAACTGGCAGCCATTGTCGAAAAACACCAACCGGATGTGATTGGCTTACAGGAGACAAAAGTCCACGACGACATGTTCCCTCTCGAAGAGGTAGCAAAGCTGGGTTACAACGTCTTTTATCATGGTCAGAAAGGTCATTACGGCGTGGCGCTGCTAACGAAAGAAACGCCAATCGCAGTGCGTCGTGGCTTCCCGGACGATGGCGAAGAAGCGCAGCGTCGTATCATCATGGCGGAAATCCCATCCCCTCTGGGCAGCATTACCGTGATCAACGGCTATTTCCCGCAGGGCGAAAGCCGTGACCACGAAACCAAATTTCCGGCCAAGGCCGCGTTTTACCAGAATCTACAAAACTATCTGGAGACTGAACTGAAACGCGACAATCCGGTATTGATCATGGGCGATATGAACATCAGCCCAACCGATCTCGATATCGGCATTGGCGAGGAAAACCGTAAACGCTGGCTGCGTACCGGTAAATGTTCCTTCCTGCCGGAAGAGCGTGAGTGGATGGAGCGTCTGCTGGGCTGGGGTCTGGTGGACACCTATCGTCATGCTTATCCTGAAAAAAATGACCAGTTCTCGTGGTTTGATTACCGCTCAAAAGGCTTTGATGATAACCGTGGCCTGCGTATCGATCTGCTGTTAGCGAGCAACCCACTGGCGGAGCGCTGCGAAGAAACCGGCATCGACTATGAGATCCGCAGCATGGAAAAACCGTCCGATCATGCGCCGGTATGGGCTAAATTCCGCGTCTGACCTCCTGCGATTTTTCACTCTCCGGGCCTCGCCTGGAGAGTCTGTTTATTCTGTGTAAAATCAATAAATCGACGGTAATACATTGTTGTGTCCGGGAATTTATTATATCTTCGCGCGCACTTTTCGCTGACGAAAACGCTGCGTTACACTCGGTTTTACAGGAGAACCCCCATGAAAAAGAAGTTCGCATAACGCAGAATACCGGCTGCTGATCGTCGCGGTCCTGTTCTGCATTCTGGCGGGAGTTTTCCATTATTTCGGCCTGACCGACCTGATAACCAATTTCCAGCATTTACAAGACGTCATCCGCCAAAGCGGCATGTTCGGCTATACGCTTTATATATTGCTGTTCATCATCGCGGCGCTGTGTCTGATCCCCGGCAGCATTCTGGTGATCGTCGGCGGTGTGCTGTTTGGCCCTGTCACAGGGACGCTTGTCTCGTTAGTGGCGGCAACCGTCGCCTCGGCGCTGTCGTTTTTGCTGGCTCGCTGGCTTGGTCGGGATCTACTGCTGAAATACGTTGGGCACACGGCGACTTTTCAGGCAATCGAGAAAGGCATTGCCCATAGCGGATTGGACTTTCTGATCCTCACCCGACTCGTCCCACTGTTCCCCTATAATATTCAAAATTACGCCTATGGGCTGACGGCGATTCCGTTCTGGTCATTTACTGTGATATCTGCGGTAACCACCTTGCCCGGCATCTTTATCTATACGCTGATGTCGCACGAACTGGCCAGCGAAGGCATGACTCTGGCATTTATCGGCAAACTCAGCGTTGCGGGCCTGGCGTTATTCATTCTTATTCAGGCGGCAAAAGCCTGGGCCAGATATAAACATATCGATCCGTCGTCCAGCCACGAGTGTGCAGGTAAATGACAAAGCTGAACAAAGCGCGATTAACCCGCTATTACCGGACAGGATTAATAGTTGTGCTGCTGCTCGCGCTGATGGCATGGATGTGGATACCTGGCGTCAGTGATTTTCTCCGGGACAGCCTGGCGGCGTTTACTACGCTGGATCAACACGCTCTCGAGAACTTCATTCGTTCGTATGGGACCCAGGCGGCGGTTGTATCGTTCTTCCTGATGATCTTACAGGCCATCGTCGCGCCGCTTCCCGCCTTTGTGATTACGTTTGCCAATGCCTCGCTGTTTGGCGCGTTTTGGGGCGGTGTACTGTCCTGGAGCAGCGCGATGGTCGGCGCAGCGCTGTGTTTTTTTATTGCCCGCGTTTTGGGTCGCAGTGCGGTGGAAAAGCTGACCGGGAAAACAGTGCTGAACAACATGGACACTTTTTTCGAACGTTATGGCAAGCACACTATTCTCATCTGTCGCCTGTTGCCTTTTGTGCCCTTCGACCCGGTAAGCTATGCCGCAGGCCTGACCTCGATTCGTTTTCGCCACTTTCTCCTCGCCACCGGCTTCGGTCAGTTACCCGCCACGATTGTCTATTCGTGGGCCGGTAGCCTGTTAACCGGCAGTACATTTTGGTTTGTTACCGGCCTGTTCATCCTGTTTGCCCTGAGCGTGGTGATTGCAGGAGCAAGAAGCCTTTACCTTGAGCGTCAACGGAAGAAAACCTGAGACATACGCCATTTTTAGCAATGGAGATATTATGCGTTACTGCTTATTGTGCCTGAGTTTGCTGCTCTGCCCGCTGGCGGCTTTTTCCCAGGACGCCAGCTGGCAGCAAATCAAAAATGACGCCCGCGGTCAGACGGTATGGTTCAACGCCTGGGGTGGCGATAACGCCGTTAATCAGTATCTCGACTGGGTTAGCGGCGAGATGAAAACGCACTATGCCATTAAGCCGACGCCGTTAAACGCATCCAGACCGAGGCGGCATCCGGGCGAACAACCGGCGGATCTGTCGACTTATTGTGGGTAAACGGTGAAAACTTCCGCACATTAAAAGAAGCGGGTCTGCTGCAAACCCAGTGGGCGCAGGCGTTACCTAACTGGCGCTATGTTGATACCCGGAAACCGGTCAGCGAAGACTTTGCCATCCCCACGGAAGGGGCAGAATCGCCATGGGGCGGCGCACAGCTAACCTTCATTACCCGGCGCGATCTCACTGCCCAGCCGCCGCAATCCCCGCAGGCGTTACTTGAATTTGCGCAGGCGCATCCTGGCACAGTAACCTACCCGCGCCCACCAGACTTTACCGGAACGGCTTTTCTCGAGCAGTTGTTGATTATGCTCACCACGGAACCGCAAGCATTGAAAGTTGCGCCGGATGCCGCCACATTCGCCAACGTTACCGCTCCATTATGGCATTATCTTGACGCTCTACACCCTGTACTATGGCGTGAAGGCAAAGATTTTCCGCCCACGCCTGCGCGGATGGATGCGTTGCTGAATACCGGTACGCTGCGTTTATCATTGACCTTTAACCCAGCCCACGCGCAGCAAAAAGTGGCCAGCGGCGAATTACCCAAAACCAGCTATAGTTTTGGTTTCTCACAGGGCATGATCGGCAACGTGCATTTTGTCACTATTCCGGCGAATGCCCGCGCCAGCGCCGGAGCCAAAGTCGTGGCAAACTTTCTGCTGTCTCCCGAAGCGCAACTGCGTAAAGCTGACCCTGCTATCTGGGGAGATCCTTCGGTGCTTGATCCGCAAAAACTGCCAGACGAACAGCGTGACGCCCTGCTGACGTATATCCCGCAAGGACTCCCTGCCGTACTGCCAGAACCACATGCAGCCTGGGTAAACGCTCTGGAACAAGAATGGCTACGCCGCTACGGTACGCATTAATTCTGTTGCTGTGGGGCATCATGACGGCAGTTTATCTGCCGCTGGTGCCTGCAACGTTCTCTCTGCTAGCCCCAGCACTTCGCACCACGCACTGGCTGGCGCTCTTTGACGATCCTCAACTCCCGCAGGCGTTGCTGGCAACGCTGGTTTCCGTAAGTCTGGCGGCGTTCGGCGCACTGACCATTGCGCTGTTGGCGATCCTCTTTTTGTGGCCTGGCGCTGGCTGGGCGCGACTGTACTCACGCCTGCCGTTGCTGCTGGCGATCCCGCACGTCGCATTCGCGACCAGCATGCTGTTGATTTTTGCCGAAGGCGGCATGCTCTGGCAGTGGCTGCCTTTTCTCAACTCGCAACCGGACCGCTATGGGATTGGACTTGGCATCACGCTGGCGGTGAAAGAGAGCGCCTTTTTGTTGTGGATCCTCTCAGCCCTGTTGAGTGAAAAACAACTTTCACAGCAGGTTATCGTCCTGGATTCGCTCGGTTACAGCCGTTTGCAATGCCTGAACTGGCTGGTTCTGCCCTCCATCGCCCCTGCGTTAGGCAAAGCCATGCTGGCAGTCGTGGCCTGGTCACTCTCCGTTGTGGATGTGGCCATCGTCCTTGGCCCCGGAAATCCGCCCACGCTTGCCGTGCTGAGCTGGCAATGGCTCAGCCAGGGTGATGCCGAACAGCAGGCCAAAGGCGCACTCGCCAGCCTGCTGCTGGTGTTGTTGCTATTTATCTTCGCGCTGGTGGGCTATCTGTTCTGGCGTGGCTGGCGGAGCATGATTCCAGCAGTAAACGGAATACGCCTGCGTTTTTCGTCCGCTACAATCGCACGCCCGCTGGTACAACTTTTGCCCATCAGCGGAGTGGTATGCGCCCTGGTACTGGCGCTTTGCGCCAACTATTCATCGCTCAACAGCGAGGCGCTCAGCAATAGTCTGCAACTGGGACTCATCTCCAGCGTGCTGGGATTACTGATACTCTTTGCGTGGCTGGAATGGGGACCGCAAACCGGACACCGTTGGGTCTGGCTGCCCATTCTCCTGCCCGCGCTGCCGCTGGTCACCGGACAGTATCTGGTGGCGTTATATACCGGACAAGATGGGCTGATGACGACCATCATCTGGGGCCACCTGCTGTGGGTGATGCCGTGGATGCTGTTTGTGCTCAAACCGGCGTGGCAACGCATTGACCCACGATTGATTCTGATTGCACAAACGCTGGGCTGGGCGCGAGGCCGCATATTTTGGCGGGTAAAATGCCCGCTGCTGTTACGCCCGGCACTGATCGCCTTCGCGGTTGGCTTCTCGGTCAGTATTGCCCAATATATGCCAACCCTGTGGTTAGGAGCCGGACGCTATCACACCCTGACCACCGAGGCGGTGGCATTAAGCAGCGGCGGCAGCACGGCTATTTTAGCGACACAGGCGCTATGGCAACTTCTGTTACCGCTATCCGTTTTCGTACTGACGGCGTTTTTCGCCGCGTGGCTCGGCCGCTTTCGACAAGGACTCCGTTAATGCTCATCGTTCAAAGCCTTTCAGTGTACCGGGGCGCGACAACGCTACTGAAAGACGTGAATTTCCAGGTTAACAAAAGTGACATTGTCACTATCATGGGACCTTCCGGTAGTGGTAAGTCTTCGCTGTTTTCGTGGATGGTCGGCGCATTATCCCCTCAGTTTCAGGCTTCAGGCGAACTGTGGCTCAATGAACGGCGCATAGACACGCTGCCCACCGCGCAGCGCCAGATTGGCATCCTGTTCCAGGATGCGTTGCTGTTTGACCATTTCAGCGTTGGGCAGAATTTACTGCTGGCCTTACCCGCCAGTTTGCAAGGATCCGCCAGACGCCATACTGTTGAAAACGCCCTTACGCGCGCGGATCTGGCAGGATTTTATCATCGCGACCCGGCCTCACTCTCCGGCGGCCAACGATCGCGTGTCGCCCTGCTGCGCGCACTGCTGGCTCAGCCTCAGGCGCTGCTGCTCGATGAACCCTTTAGCAGACTGGATGCGTCGCTACGCGATACCTTTCGCCAGTGGGTCTTTACCGAGGTGCGCAAGTTGAATATTCCGGTGGTACAAGTTACGCATGATGCGCAGGATGTCCCGCCAGCAGGTCGTGTATTACAGATGGAAAACTGGGCGTGAATGTGGCGATATGCTGCGTTAACGCAAGGTTTTAACTTAACCGGCGGCACAGAATGTCGTCTTCTTTTTTCAACGTCGGGCTATTCGATGAAACGTGTTTCTCAAATGACCGCGCTGGCACTGGCTTTAGGGCTCGCTTGCGCTCCTTCCTGGGCTGCTGAAACAGCACAGACCCTCACCCTCAACCAGTTACAGCAAAAGCAAGGCGCGGCGATCGATACCCGTCAGAGCGCTTTTTACAACGGCTGGCCGCAATCGCTCAATGGTCCTTCCGGACACGAACCCTCTGCACTGAACCTGTCTGCCGCCTGGCTCGACAAAATGAATGATGAACAACTCAATGCCTGGGTTAAGGCGCATCAGCTCAAAACCGATGCGCCGGTGGCGTTGTATGGCAGCGATAGCGAGATGCAGGCCGTTAAATCCCGCCTGCAGAAAGTCGGTTTTAGCCATATCTCCACCCTCAGTGACGCTCTTGCGGATCCTGCCCGCCTGCAACGTCTGCCGCACTTCGAACAACTGGTTTACCCGCAGTGGCTGCACGACCTGCAGCAGGGAAAAGACGTGACCGCCAAGCCGTCGGGTGACTGGAAAGTGATTGAAGCCGCCTGGGGAGCGCCGAAGCTGTATCTGCTCAGCCATATCCCCGGTGCGGGCTACATTGATACCAACGAAGTCGAAAGCGAACCGCTATGGAATAAAGTTTCCGACGCGCAGCTTAAAACCATGCTGGCGAAACACGGCATCCGTCACGACACCACGGTGATCCTCTACGGTCGCGACGTCTACGCCGCCGCGCGCGTGGCGCAAATCATGCTGTATGCCGGTGTGAAAGATGTGCGTCTGCTCGACGGCGGGTGGCAAACCTGGTCAGATTCCGGTTTACCGGTGGAACGCGGAACCCCGCCGACGGTGAAAGCGGAGCCTGATTTTGGCGTTGCTATCCCTGCCCAACCACAGCTGATGCTGGATATGGAACAGGCTCGCGGCCTGTTGCATCGCCAGGATGCATCGCTGGTCAGCATCCGCTCGTGGCCTGAGTTTATTGGTACCACCAGCGGCTATAGCTACATCAAGCCAAAAGGTGAGATCGCAGGCGCACGGTGGGGCCACGCGGGGAGTGATTCCACGCATATGGAAGATTTTCATAATCCGGACGGCACCATGCGCAGCGCGGATGATATCGCCGCCATGTGGAAACAGTGGAATATCACGCCAGACCAGCAGGTTTCTTTCTACTGCGGCACCGGCTGGCGTGCTTCAGAAACGTTTATGTATGCTCGTGCGATGGGCTGGAAAAACGTCTCTGTTTACGACGGTGGCTGGTATGAGTGGAGCAGCAATCCGAAAAACCCGGTCGCCAGCGGTGAACGTGGTCCGGACAGCAGCAAGTAAAATGGTCACGATTGCCGGATAAGCGCATCCGGCAACGCAAGACATTACGCCTGACGCTGAACCGATTTCAGCGTCAGATATCCGCTCCAGATCCGGGTAAACGTCGTCATCCAGCACAGCGCGCCAAAGACCCACGCCAGCACGGCAAAATATCCCGGGAACAAACAGCCCAAAACAAACAGCAAAATAGTCTCGGTGCCTTCGGTTAGCCCTCCCAGATAATAAAACGATTTATGCGCGTAGCCTGGGTTATCAATATCGTATTTCGCTGCCAGGGCAGCGAAGGCGAGGAAGCTGCTACCAGTACCCATAAACGCAAACAACAGCCAGCCCCCAGCCAGTGCGTTTTGCGCAGGTGCGGCAAGAATAAAACCAAACGGTACTAAGGCGTAAAACAGAAAATCGAGTGAGATATCGAGAAATCCTCCCGCGTCGGTTAGCCCTCTGCGCCGTGCCAGCGCCCCGTCCAGCCCGTCAAACAAGCGATTAAGCACAATGACCACCAGCGCCGCCAGATACCAGCCTAACGCCAGAAATGGCAGGGCCAACACGCCAATAGCAAAACCGACCAGCGTCAGGCCATCCGGGGTAATCGCTGGTTTATCAATAATGCCCACACCGCGATGCAACAGCGGTTTTAACCGTGGATGAAGATGACGGTCAAGCATGCGGGCGTCCTTTAAAACTGTCGCACAGTCCTTGCGAAGGAATATCGAGGGCGGCATTAAAACGCGCCGAGAGATTTTGAAACGCAATCAGCGCGGTCATTTCAGTAATGACGTCATCGGTAAAATGCTGCTTCATTTGCGTTTTCAGCGCATCGTCAACCTGCGGTGGCGTGGCGGTCACCGCATCCGCATAGGCCAGCGCTATGCGCTCTTCTGCGTTAAACAGCGTTGATTCTTGCCAGTTGGCGACCTGCAAGACTTTATCCAGCGCGCCACAGCGTTCCGCCAACCGCAAACTGTTGGCATCAACGCAGAAAGCACAGTGGCACACCTGAGAAACGCGGGTCATTAACAATGCGCGCATCACCGGCGTTAAGCGCGCCTTTTTACGCTCCAGAAATCCGACAAACAGCGCCACCAGCCAGAACAGAAACGGCATCCGCCCCCACCAGCGCGTGGGATGCAGCACATCGCCATAATGTTTTTTCTGCGTCGCGACGAGCAGTTGCAAACTGGAGGGAATACGCGTTAACGGACTTACCCACGAGTGAGGATCGTTCAACGATGACTCCTGAATACTTTAGATAACTCAAAGATAAATATAGTATGTCATTTTCTGCTGTTAGATCTTGATGAATATGATGAAAACCCTCGACGTGGTCGCTGCTATCATTGAACGTGATGGCAAAATTTTACTGGCTCAACGTTCGCCGGATGCGGATCAGCCAGGCATGTGGGAGTTTGCTGGCGGTAAGGTTGAGGCGGGCGAAAGTCAGCCCGAGGCGCTGATCCGTGAACTGCGTGAAGAGTTAGGGATCGACGCGGTCGTTGGGCGCTATATCGCCAGCCACCAACGTGAGGTTTCGGACCGGCTGATCCATTTACATGCCTGGCATGTGCCGTCTTTTCAGGGAGAACTGAATGCGTATGAACATCAGTATATTGTCTGGTGTTCACCCGAAGAGGCGCGGCGTTATCCGCTGGCGCCTGCCGATATCCCACTGTTAGAAGCCTTTATTCTTTTACGCGCCGCCAGACCAGCGGATTCGTGCTGATCGTTTTATCATCGCGCTGGCACTGAAGCAGTACACCATCCGCTTTAATCACCGCCCCTTCGGAATAGTTTTGATCCTGGTAAATACAGCACTGACTACAGGGCTGCGCTCGCTGCCCGCTGGAACTGAACACTTCCGGCGGCACATTCACCTGCACATCCGGGCGATAAAGCTGATTTGCCAGCGTCGCGCAGGACACCAATACCAACGCTCCTGCCATGATTAAACGGCGCATATTCTTTCCTTTGTGACTGACAGTTATGCTCAGTATAACGGTATAAATCGGCAGAAACTTTAGTCCCTCCCGTCATCGTTTTTGGTTATGACCCACGCCACGATATTAATTTACTTAGCGGGGTTAATTTTTTCTTGCGTCCCGTCACGCTGCTGGTGGTATAGTCAAAAACTGCAAAACACTTAACACAAATATCAAAAATATAACCATATCAATACATAAGAGGTTTTTATATCTATGGATCAGACATGTTCTCTGGAGTCGTTTCTTAACCATGTACAAAAGCGCGACCCAAACCAAACCGAGTTCGCGCAAGCCGTTCGTGAGGTAATGACGACACTGTGGCCCTTCCTTGAGCAAAACCCACGTTATCGCCAGATGTCACTGCTGGAGCGTCTGGTTGAGCCGGAGCGCGTGATCCAGTTCCGCGTAGTCTGGCTCGACGATCGTAATCAGGTACAGGTTAACCGTGCGTGGCGCGTGCAGTTTAGCTCCGCCATTGGCCCATACAAAGGCGGTATGCGTTTCCACCCTTCCGTAAACCTGTCGATCCTGAAATTCCTCGGCTTCGAGCAGACCTTTAAAAATGCCCTCACCACGCTGCCGATGGGCGGTGGTAAAGGCGGGAGTGACTTCGACCCGAAAGGTAAAAGCGAAGGTGAAGTGATGCGTTTCTGCCAGGCACTGATGACCGAACTGTTCCGCCATTTAGGTCCTGATACCGACGTCCCGGCGGGTGATATCGGCGTGGGTGGTCGTGAAGTCGGCTTTATGGCCGGGATGATGAAAAAACTGTCCAACAACAGCGCCTGCGTCTTTACCGGTAAAGGTCTCTCTTTCGGCGGTAGCCTGATTCGCCCGGAAGCAACCGGCTATGGTCTGGTGTACTTCACCGAAGCGATGCTTAAACGTCATGGCCTCAGCTTTGAAGGCATGCGCGTGGCGGTCTCTGGCTCCGGCAACGTTGCACAATTCGCCATTGAAAAAGCCATGGAATTTGGCGCCCGGGTGGTGACCGCCTCCGACTCCAGCGGCACCGTGGTCGACGAAAGTGGATTTACCAAAGAAAAACTGGCGCGTTTGTGCGCGATCAAAGACAGCCGTGACGGTCGCGTGGCGGATTACGCCCGTGAGTTTGGTCTGACCTATCTGGAAGGCAAACAGCCGTGGTCGGTTCCGGTCGATATCGCCCTGCCGTGCGCCACCCAGAACGAACTTGATGTCGACGCGGCACGCGTACTGATCGCCAACGGCGTGAAAGCTGTCGCCGAAGGGGCAAACATGCCGACCACCATCGAAGCTACCGACCTGTTCCTCGAAGCGGGCGTACTGTTCGCGCCGGGTAAAGCCGCCAACGCCGGTGGCGTAGCGACCTCTGGGCTGGAAATGGCGCAAAACGCCGCACGTCTGGGCTGGAAAGCGGAGAAAGTGGACGCGCGTCTGCACCACATCATGCTGGATATTCACCATGCCTGCGTTGAATACGGCGGCGAAAGCAAACAAACCAACTACGTACGTGGCGCCAACATCGCGGGCTTCGTGAAGGTTGCCGACGCGATGCTGGGCCAGGGTGTGATTTAATATTGTCTCTGTAGAACCGTAGGCCGGATAAGGCACGGGGGCCGCATCCGGCAAAGCCTGATGGTGCTACGCTTATCAGGCCTACAGACCTACACGCCTGCCTCTTCGGATGGCGGGCTTTTTTTTGCCGGGCGTTTACGCGGCGCGCTCTTTTTCTTATCGCCACCACTGCCACCCGGCGCGACAATTCCCCGGAAGCGCCGTACCGGTGTACTGCGCGCCTGATCGATGAGTTGATACAGCGTTCCCACCAGCGGCTGCATGAAATCCTGATAACGACACTGTTTTTCGCTGATTTGGGTCAGAATAGATTCCCAGTGCGCGGTCATATCCGGACGCGTCGCCATTTCCGGCAGCGAGTGAAACAGCGCTTTTCCGGCATCGGTTGAATGGATATAGCGCCCTTTTTTCACCAGGAATCCGCGCTTGAACAGCAGCTCGATAATCCCGGCGCGCGTCGCTTCCGTACCTAATCCATCCGTGGCGCGTAGGATCTTTTTCAGATCTTTATCCTGCACAAAGCGCGCAATCCCGGTCATCGCTGACAGCAGCGTCGCGTCGGTAAAATGGCGTGGCGGCTGAGTCTGACGTTCAACCACTTCGCCTTTTTCGCACAGCAATTCATCATCTTTAGCCACCACCGGCAACGGCGTTCCGTCGTTATCTTCATCGCGCTCTTTGTTGCCAAGCAGCGTGCGCCATCCAGCCTCCGCCAGAAAACGCGCTTTGGCGACAAACTTGCCTTTGGCAATATCCAGCTCAATAACGCACTTACGGAATACCGCATCCGCACAAAACTGCATCAGATACTGACGGGCAATCAGGTTGTAAATTTTCGCTTCGTTGTCATTCAGGTTGATGGACGAACTGCGCGCGGTAGGAATAATGGCATGGTGGGCATCCACTTTTTTATCGTCCCAACAGCGGTTTCGCGTATCGGGATTTACCGCCGGTTGCGGGAGCAGATCCGGCGCATGAACGCTAATCGCGTTCATTACCGCATGACGTCCGGCAAAATGTTCTTCCGGCAGATAACGGCTATCCGAACGTGGATAGGTGATCAGTTTATGGGTTTCATACAGCTTCTGGCAGATATCCAGAACGTTCTGCGCACTCAAGCCAAAGCGTTTCGCCGCTTCAATCTGCAACGCCGACAGCGAAAACGGCAGCGGCGCGGATTCTGATTCCCGTTTATCGTTATAGCTGGTGACGAGCGCCGGCTGGCCGTTAATACGGTTCACCACGTGTTCGGCCAGCGTACGATTCAGCAAGCGCCCCTCTTCGTCCTGATACGGCTCACATGCTTCGCTGGGCTGCCAGATAGCGGTAAACCGCTCGTCGGCGGGCGTCACGATATGCGCTTTCACTTCAAAGAAATCTTTGGCGACAAAGTTTTCAATCTCTTCATCGCGACGCACAACCAGGCCGAGCACCGGCGTCTGTACGCGCCCGACCGAGAGTACCCCTTGATAGCCCGCGTTACGCCCAAGAATGGTGTAAGCGCGGGTCATATTGATGCCGTACAGCCAGTCGGCCCGCGCGCGCGCCAGAGCCGACACGCACAGCGGGATGAACTCACTGTTGGCGCGCAGACGCTCAATAGCCCGTTCGACAGCCTGCGGGTTGAGGTCGTTGATCAGACAACGTTGCACCTGCTGGCGCTTTTCGGGAGCCAGTTGCAGGTAATCCAGCACTTCATCCACCAGCAGTTGTCCTTCACGATCGGGGTCTCCTGCGTGAATAACTTCGCTGGCTTCATGCAAAAAGCGCTTGATAACGTTGAGCTGTTTGGTCACCGAAGGACGCGGCTGCAGTTGCCACTTTTCCGGGACAATCGGCAGATCGACCAGACTCCAGCGCGCATAACGGCTGTCGTAGGCGTCTGGCTGCGCCTGCTCAAGCAGGTGACCAATGCACCAGGTCACCACTTGTCCGTTTCCGCATTCAATAAAACCGTCACCTTTGCGATGCGGCTTTGGCAGCACATCGGCGATAGCGCGCGCCAGACTCGGTTTTTCGGCAATAAACAACCGCATCGAGTTAACGGATCTCAACCATGGCGCGACCGCCACGAGCTTCCACTAACTCACCAATTGCAGTGAGATCGATACCAAACTGCGCCGCTGCCGCTTTCACTTCGGCTTCCGCTTCCGGCGTTACCGCCAGCAGCAAACCACCAGAAGTTTGCGGATCGCAGAGCAGGTCGCGTACCGGCTGCGGCATTTCACCCATCAGGTGTCCGTAGCTGGCAAAGTTACGCTGGGTACCGCCCGGCACTGCGCCCTGCGCGATGTACTCTTCAACGCCTGGAAGCTTAGGAATATCCTGGTAGACAATCTGCGCCTGAACGCCTGCGCCCTGACACATCTCGCTCAGATGTCCCAGCAGACCAAAACCGGTAACGTCGGTCATGGCTTTCACGCCCTCGATATCGGCAAATGCCGCACCGGCAATGTTCATCCGACACATCACTTCAGTCGCCAGCCCAATATGTTCGTCCTTCAGCAGCGATTTTTTCTCTGCGGTAGTCAGAACGCCAATGCCCAAAGGCTTGGTCAGGAACAGTTTACATCCCGCCTCGGCGGTGCTGTTTTTCTTCACGCGTTCAGTCGGCACAACGCCGGTAACCGCAAGGCCGAAGATAGGCTCCGGGGCATCGATAGAGTGACCGCCCGCCAGCGCGATACCCGCCTGACGGCAGGCAAAGCGTCCGCCTTCGGTCACTTCGCGGGCGATTTCCGGCGCCAGCTTATCAAGCGGCCAGCCCAGGATAGCAATTGCCATAATCGGTTTGCCGCCCATAGCAAAAATATCGCTGATGGCGTTGGTGGCGGCGATGCGGCCAAAATCAAACGGATTATCGACAATCGGCATAAAGAAATCGGTGGTGCTGATAACGCTGGTGCCATTACCCAAATCGTAGACAGCGGCGTCATCGCGGGTTTCATTACCCACGAGTAAGTTTGGATCAACAAACTTCGCCTGCTCGCTGTGCAGGATGGTTTCCAGCACTTTAGGGGAAATTTTACAACCGCAACCGGCTCCGTGGCTGTATTGCGTTAAACGAATAGCTTGCTCGCTCATGGACATCTCCTGTCATTGCAATTCGGATATGGTAGCGCTCATTCCATGATGTGGTAAGAGTGACTGTCTGAATTCAGGTGTCTTTGCTCATAATCCAGACAGTTTTGCCGTTGATATCAGAAATAACGAACAAAAGCGCTCGGATCGGCCAGGCTAATGGTCGTGGACGCTTTTAGCTGCGGCGTACCCAAATAGAGAAAACCGACGATCTTATCCTGCGGGCGGCAGTCAAACGCTTCGCGAACTTCCGCGCTTTCCGTTAATGCGCCGCTACGCCAGATACCGCCAAAACCCTGGGCAACAGCGGCCATCTGCATGGCCATTACCGCGCAACCGGCAGACATTTCCTGTTCCCACAGCGGAACCTTGTCGTTTTCTTCACATTTCGCGACGACGGTAATGATCAGCGGGGCGCGAAACGGCGCCGTCCGCGCTTTTTCCTGCGCTTTCTCGTCGCTGCCTGCGGCAATAGCGCCTTTTTCAAGCACGGCGCTAAAGCGTTCGCGCCCTTCCCCCTCAATGACAAAGAATTGCCACGGTTGCAGCGTTTTGTGGTCTGGCGCGCGCATTCCCGCCCGCAGAATGTTTTGCAGTTGCTCTCCCGCCGGTGCCGGTTCGACAAGACGAGAAGCGCTACAACGGGTGATGAGTAATTCGAGTGCATCCATTTGTTTAACTCCAACAATGAGATTTATTCACAAAATTAACACGTGAGCGGATTTTGTTACAGCACAGGCGGTGATTCCTGCTGACAAGTGCCCGTTGGGTCATTACGATAGCCACATCTTAACGCCTTTTTCGGGATAACCGGGTGGCGTGTTGTTAATCGGTAGGGAGAATACATGCGAACCCTGTGGCGATTTATTGCCGGATTTTTTAAATGGACATGGCGATTACTCAATTTCGTCCGTGAATTAGTGCTTAACCTGTTCTTTATCTTTTTGGTGCTGGTTGGCGTGGGGATCTGGATGCAGGTCAGTAGCAGCAACACCAGTGAACATGCTGAACGTGGCGCACTGCTGCTGGATATCTCGGGCGTGATTGTCGACAAACCTTCGAGCACCAGCCGCTTGAGCGTCATTGGCCGTCAACTGTTTGGCGCCAGTTCTGACCGACTGCAGGAAAACTCCCTGTTTGATATCGTGAATACCATTCGCCAGGCGAAAGATGACCGCAACATCACCGGCATCGTGATGGATTTGAAAAACTTTGCCGGGGCCGACCAGCCTTCAATGCAGTACATCGGTAAAGCGCTGCGGGAATTCCGCGACAGCGGCAAACCGGTCTTTGCCGTGGGCGATAACTTCAGCCAAGGGCAATATTACCTCGCCAGTTTTGCCAACAAAATTTACCTTTCCCCACAGGGGTCCGTTGATCTGCATGGTTTTGCCACTAACGGTCTGTACTACAAGTCCCTGCTGGATAAACTGAAAGTCTCAACGCACGTGTTCCGCGTCGGTACCTATAAGTCTGCGGTAGAACCCTTCATCCGCGATGATATGTCCCCTGCCGCGCGCGAGGCCGATAGCCGCTGGATCGGCGAGCTGTGGCAGAACTATCTCGATACGGTCGCCGCCAACCGTCAGATCCCAGCCCAGCAGGTGTTCCCCGGCGCGCAGGCGATGTTGGACGGTTTGACAAAAGTCGAGGGTGATACCGCAAAATACGCGCTCGACAACAAACTGGTGGATGCCCTTGCCTCCAGTGCCGAAGTCGAAAAAATACTGACCAAACAGTTCGGCTGGAGCAAAGCGGATAAAAACTTCCGCGCCGTCAGCTACTACGATTACTCACTGAAAACCCCGGCGGATACCAGTGAGAGCATTGGCGTCATCTTCGCGAATGGCGCGATTATGGACGGTGAAGAAACCCCAGGGAATGTGGGCGGCGACACCACTGCCGCACAGATCCGCGAAGCGCGTCTTGATCCGAAGGTAAAAGCCATTGTTTTGCGAGTGAACAGTCCTGGCGGCAGTGTCAGCGCCTCCGAAGTGATCCGCGCTGAACTGGCTGCGGCAAAAGCGGCGGGCAAACCGGTCGTCGTGTCGATGGGCGGCATGGCGGCATCAGGCGGGTACTGGATCTCCACGCCAGCCAGTTACATTGTGGCTAACCCCAGCACGCTGACCGGTTCAATCGGGATCTTTGGTGTGATTAACACCGTGGAGAACAGTCTGGATTCCATTGGCGTACATACCGACGGCGTAGCCACTTCCCCGCTGGCGGACATTTCCATCACCAAAGCGTTACCGCCTGAAGTGCAGCAAATGATGCAGCTGAGCATCGAGAACGGCTATAAGCGCTTTATCACACTGGTCGCGGATGCACGTAAGACAACGCCAGAGCAGATTGACAAAATCGCTCAAGGCCACGTCTGGACCGGCCAGGATGCGAAAGCCAACGGTCTGGTCGACAGTCTGGGTGATTTTGACGACGCCGTCGCGAAAGCGGCTGAACTGGCCAAACTGAAACAATGGCACATTGAGTATTACCAGGACGAACCCACATTCGTGGATATGGTCATGGACAGTATGTCAGGTTCGGTTCGCGCCATGCTGCCCGCCGCCATTCAGGCAATGCTTCCGGCTCCGCTGGCTTCTGCGGCAAGTACGGTAAAAGCTGAAACCGATAAGTTGGCCGCGTTTAACGATCCGCAAAACCGCTATGCGTTTTGCCTGACCTGCGCCAACGTTCGTTAACTGTCAAATGCTGCCCCGGATGGGGCAGCATTGATTCGGGTATTCCGACAGTCCCCAGGCGTACAGCCAAATTCCCGACTAAACATGCGAATAAAGTGCGCGCAGTCGCTAAACCCCAGACGCAGCGCAATCTCCGTTACGCTCTCTCCAGAATTTATCAACAGCCAATGGGCATAGCGCAATCGGGCGCTACGGATAAACTCCCCCGGTGACTGAGAGAACTCAGCATTAAACAACCGGGTCAACTGCCGTGGACTCAGATTGACTTCTGAGGCAAGCCATTGGGTTGAGATAGGTTTAACCAACCCTTTCTCAATCAAAAATACGGCCTTACGTAAGCGGCTATCGCTCACATGCGTAAAGCCTATCGCTCTGGAAACCGCCACGGAAGTGCCGTCTATTCGGTTAGGCACTGACATCTGGAAAATGGCTTTTGTGGCTCTATCGGGGCCACAGTGCCGACGAATAAGCTCCGTCGCCAGCCCGATCGTTGAGATACCGCCCGGGCAAGTCAGTATCCCCTTTTCTTCATGGAAATCGACGCCGGTTCGGGCAGTCAACAGAGGAAATTGCGCCTTAAAATCGTTCAGATGCCAGGGATGGACCGCCGCAGTTAATCCCTGTAGAAAACCCTCCTGCGCCAGAACAAAGCTGCCAGTACAAACACCGACCAGCGGAATATTCCGCTGACGGGCAAGATGCAGGTAACGCCGCGCGGCAGGGTCCGCTTTTGCCATACTGCGCAATAGCCCACCGATCACCACGATATAATCGAACTGCTCCGGGGCAACAAATGCGCTATCCGGCATCATCGCCATGCCCGAACTGCTTAAAACAGGCTGTTCTGGCGTAGCGCTCATCAGACGCCAGGAACAGCGGATCTTCTGGCTGTCATCCCCCATATCCGCCGCGTGACGCAGCGCATCCGTCAATCCCGCCAGTGCCAGTAAAGGAAATTCAGGCCACAGTACAATCCCGACATTTAATTGCGGCCTCAGGGGCATCGCTGTCTGGTTCGCATCAATGGCGGTGATAATATCGCGATCTGCTTTTCCACCTGGGGGCAACGCAATGTTGTTTTTCTTCACTTCAGGCTCCGGTTTAAACCCGGGCGATGGCGCAAAATTGCCCGGGACGGTAATGAAACACAAAGCAATCCTGTCAGTATCAACAGCGCCCCTACGATAAACGCAGGCTGTAGAGATTCTCCCAGAAACATCACGCCGGCGATAATCCCCATCGCAGGCGTCATCAGAACCAGCGTTCCCAGCGAAGCAACATGATAATTACGCAGCAGAGTAAACCAGATTAGATAGCTTGAAAATGCGACGACCAGCGTCTGGAAAGTCAGACTAGCAATCAATGTCGAGGTCATATGTATCGTCGTTTCACCCAGCATCAAACCAATAAGCAATAACACAATACCGGTGATAGCGAGTTGATAAAACAACGTACACGATGAAGGAATGGTGGCGAGACGACTGCAGCGAATCACGACGCTGGACGTTCCCCAGGCAATGCCCGCAAACAGCCCGCACAAATCGCCTGCCAGACTCCACTGCGTATTCCCGTCATGCGCAACCCACATCACGGCGACGGCAATCCCGAAAAAGGCGATGCCCAACCCGCACCACTGCAGGCGGCTCAGGCGTTCCTCAGGCAAAATAATATGTAACCCGACGGCGGAAAACAACGGCGCGGTGTACAGATAAAGCGCCATATGAGAGGCAGTCGTCAGCGTTATTCCGACAGAAACCAACACGAACTCAAGCGCAAAAAGCAGCCCAACGATAGTACCCATTCTGGCAATACTGCGCTCACGCAGGCGGCCAAATATATTATCCCGGCGGTGAAAAAGCAGTCCAATCAGCAGCGCGGCGATTGCAGAACGCAACCCCACCTGAAGAAACGGTGACATATCATCAGCCGCGGATTTAATCGCAACCTGTTGACTACCCCAGACACCGCAAATCACCACCATCAGCAAAATAGCGGCATTATCAATTCTCTTTCTGATCATTTCTCGATCCGTAAAAGTACGCGTAAAAGAAGGTCGATACTGTAGGACTGAGGGGGGAGAACCACACTGTATAATCGGGACAACGCACTGAACGTAAATGACATATTGATCAGACAACCGGTATGCGTCATTTGCGCTGTCTTTTTTCAGGAGGGACTTTATACTGCGCCTGTTTATGCACAACTTAATCTGTGACGCCCATGCAAAAGAAATCGATTTACGTTGCCTATACCGGCGGTACCATTGGTATGCAGCGCTCAGAACAGGGTTATATCCCTGTTTCTGGTCATCTCCAGCGCCAGCTGGCATTGATGCCTGAATTCCACCGCCCTGAGATGCCAGACTTCACCATCCATGAATACGATCCGCTGATGGATTCTTCTGATATGACGCCGGAAGACTGGCAGCATATTGCGGAAGACATTAAATCGCACTATGACGATTACGATGGCTTTGTCATTCTGCACGGTACAGACACCATGGCGTTTACCGCTTCGGCGCTCTCTTTCATGCTGGAGAATCTCGGCAAACCGGTCATTGTGACAGGGTCACAAATTCCGCTGGCAGAATTACGCTCCGATGGACAAATTAATTTGCTGAATGCGCTCTACGTTGCAGCGAATTATCCGATCAACGAAGTGACCCTGTTCTTCAATAATCGACTGTTTCGCGGCAACCGTACCACCAAAGCGCACGCTGATGGTTTTGACGCCTTTGCCTCACCCAATCTTGCCCCATTACTGGAAGCCGGGATCCATATCCGTCGACTGGGAACACCACCAGCGCCCCACGGTACGGGCGAGTTGATTGTTCACCCTATCACGCCCCAACCGATTGGCGTGGTCACCATTTATCCTGGGATCTCTGCCGATGTGGTACGCAACTTCTTGCGCCAGCCGGTTAAAGCGTTAATTTTGCGCTCTTACGGCGTGGGCAATGCGCCACAAAATAAAGAGTTTCTGCAAGAGCTAGAAGATGCCAGCTCACGCGGCATCGTGGTGGTTAACCTTACGCAGTGTATGTCTGGCAAGGTGAACATGGGCGGTTATGCGACGGGGAACGCGCTGGCGCATGCTGGCGTTATCGGCGGGGCGGATATGACGGTCGAAGCAACCCTCACCAAACTGCACTATTTGCTGAGTCAGGGGCTGGATACGCAGAGCATTCGTCAAGCAATGTCGCAAAATCTGCGTGGCGAGCTCACCCCAGACGAATAAAGGAGTCTATGCCATGGCCCGAACCTTACTGTTGGTCGATTTACAAAATGACTTTTGTGCTGGCGGCGCCCTCGCCGTCCCGCAAGGTGACAGCACAATCGATATTGCCAACCGCATGATCGACTGGTGTGCATCACGCGGTGACAGCGTCGTCGCCAGTCTGGACTGGCATCCAGCTAATCATGGTAGTTTTGCCAGCCAGCACCAGGTCGCGCCTTACAGTCAGGGGCAACTGGATGACCTGCCGCAGACGTTCTGGCCCGATCATTGTGTGCAAAACAGCGAAGGGGCCGCCCTGCATCCTCTGCTGAACCAGCGCGCGATAGCGCAAACGTTCACTAAGGGCGAAAACCCGCTGGTCGACAGTTATAGTGCGTTTTTTGATAATGGTCGTCGTCAGGCAACCGCACTGAACGCATGGCTGCTCGAACATCGCGTTGCCGAGCTTGTTATCATGGGTCTGGCTACCGATTATTGCGTCAAATTTACCGTTCTGGATGCGCTCGATCTGGGCTACGCCGTCAGCGTCATCATCGACGGTTGTCGTGGCGTCAATATTCACCCACAGGACAGCGCAAACGCTTTTATGGAAATGTCGGCGGCGGGTGCGACTTTGTATACGCTGGCAGATTGGGAAGAAACCCAAGGTTAAAATAAAGGGTGCCCATATATAATGGGCACCTTAGTTATACTTTAACGAATTCCATAATAATCATAAATACGCCCTGTAAATATGACAAAGCACCTCTTCCCACAGCAAGAAAAGCCAAGACTTTCCACAATAGTAAACCTTGATACCGTATAGTGCTTGCGGTGATAGCCCACAAAGAAAGCGGTGTATAAATTAGAATAACCGATGTAAATGCGATTAATACCACCAACCCAGTGTCAGCCGACATCGTGCCATGCTCTAACTGATAAGTGAGGGTATAAAAAGACCCAGCTAATAACGCGCCAGGCAGAACTCCCGTTATCCAGTAAGTGAACCCCAGCGGATAATCTCCTTTTAACCATGAAACAATACATTTCCAGGCAGACATTTTTTAACTCATCTATTGATTATTTTCTGATAATGAAGTTGTTTATTACGTTGTTCAATAGATAAATTTTCAAATAAGAATAATGCCTATATTGATATGAATAATGAATAAATTAACCAAACAAATTACTTAATAACCTATTTTTGAAATTTCTCTCGCTTCAGTTCTCTTCCTCCACACAATCGTCCCTACGTGAACCATCTCGCAGATTTAACGTAGCGGCAATGCTATGGTCCAATGGTTGTTTTTTCGCCACGCCATTTCCGTGGCGTGTTTACTTGTTTAAATGTCAAAGAGGAACACCGATGAAACTATTGCCTTTGTTGGCAGCATTCCCCCTGCTCTGCGCCAGCGTTGTTTCCGCCAATTCACTGATGTCAGTTGGTTACTTTAATGGTGGCGGCGATGTCACTGCCGGTCCTGGTGGCGATATCAATAAACTGGATGTGCGCCAGATAACCCACCTCAACTATTCGTTTGGTCTGATCTACAACAACGAAAAAGACGAAACCAATGCCGCCTTAAAAGACGCAAGCAAGCTGCATCAGATTTGGCTTTCAGAGAAGGTGCAGGCTGATTTGCAGAAAATCCCGGAACTGCGTAAGCAGAACCCGAATCTGAAAGTTCTGCTTTCTGTTGGGGGCTGGGGTGCGCGTGGATTCTCAGGCGCGGCGGCGACGAAAGAAACACGTGCAGTATTCATTCAGTCTGTGCAGGAGATCATTGAGAAATACGGTCTGGATGGCATCGACCTCGACTGGGAATATCCGGTCAATGGCGCCTGGGGACTGGTCGAAAGCCAACCAACCGACCGCGCTAACTTTACCGCGCTGTTAAAAGAGCTGCGGGCAGCATTGGGGCACAAAAAGCTACTGACCATTGCCGTGGGCGCGAATGCGGAAAGTCCGAAAAGTTGGGTGGATGTGAAAGCCATTGCGCCATCACTCGACTATATCAATCTGATGACCTATGACATGGCCTACGGCACTCAATATTTCAACTCAAACCTGTATGATTCGACGAAATGGCCGACGGTCGCCGCCGCTGATAAGTACAGTGCGGACTTTGTGGTTAATAACTATCTCGCCGCCGGGTTAAAGCCGAGCCAGATGAATCTGGGTATTGGTTTTTATGGACGCGTGCCAAAACGCGCTGTTGAACCGGGAATTGACTGGAGCAAGCCTGACGCGCAGAAGAATCCTGCCACCCAACCCTATTTCGAAGCAGCACAAATTGCGTTGTTCAAATCACTGGGCGTCGATCTGAGCAAAGATACCTATGTGAAGTACAACGATATCGTGGCGAAGCTGA
This sequence comes from Citrobacter sp. wls710, assembly GCF_005281115.1. NCBI lineage: Bacteria > Pseudomonadati > Pseudomonadota > Gammaproteobacteria > Enterobacterales > Enterobacteriaceae > Citrobacter > Citrobacter sp. wls710. The sequence goes on along the minus strand of NZ_SZXD01000029.1, from coordinate 130,514 downwards.
TCAACGATCCGCAGAAGCGCTTTAGCCAGCATTGGGATGATGAGGCGAAAGTACCGTGGCTGTCGGTACAGTCAGCAGACGGGAAAACGCTCTTTGCCCTCTCCTATGAAAACCCGCGCTCGGTGGCGATCAAAGCCGACTATATCAAGAGTAAGGGGCTGGGAGGCGCTATGTTCTGGGAATACGGTGCGGATGACAACAATCAACTGGCTAAGCAGTTGGCTGATTCATTAGGCATCAAACACTGATCCCAACGCCTGACACAATAGGTTATGATTACCGAATTCCGCTGCGCCAGCCTTTGGCGCAGCTCTTCATTTTCTATTGGAGGCATGAGCTTTTATGGCTTTTATCCCTAAAAATTACGCCCGTCTGGAAGTTGGTTACCGGGAAAAAGCGCTTAAGCTCTTCCCCTGGGTCTGCGGACGTTGTTCCCGTGAGTTTGTCTATTCAAATTTGCGCGAGTTGACGGTACACCATATCGATCACGATCACTCCAATAACCCGGAAGATGGTAGCAACTGGGAAATGTTGTGCTTGTATTGCCACGATCACGAACATTCCAAATATACAGAAGCGGATCAGTATGGCTCAACGGTGGTTGCCGGCGAAGATGCGCAGAAGGCTGTCGGCGAAGCTAAATATAATCCATTTGCCGATCTGAAGGCGATGATGAACAAAAAATAACAGCGACAGCGGGCCCGACATCGTGACTGCCGGGCCAGGATTCTCAGGATTTGAACGTTGCAATAGGTTCGGGCGTAATACCAAATTCGACTTTTAGCTGCTGCTTGCTCTTCATCACCATCTCACCGTTGGTATCAATCGTCATATGCTGCGCATCAACGTTGTTGCGCGCCTGCCATAACATCACCAGCTGTAAGCTGTTCTCTTTTTGTTCCGCCGTTAGCGCCACGCCATCCGGCCATTTTCCGAGTTCAACGGCGGTAGATAAGCGCTGATAAACTTCCGGCGTCATGCTGTTGATCATCTCATCAAGATTCATGTTAAATCCACTCTCCGTAGAATAATTTGCTGAATCGTTTCTTTAACCCTTAATTTGTTCACCGTTTTCGCCATCGGTAAAGTTCAAAGAGGCTGAGTTAACGCAGTAGCGCTCACCGGTAGGTTTTGGGCCATCCGGGAAGACGTGTCCCAGGTGCGCATCACAGTTCCCACAGCGGATTTCAATGCGCTGCATACCATGCGAGGTATCTTTTATGTAACGGATAGCCTCTTCGCTCACAGGCTCGTAAAAGCTGGGCCAGCCGCAGCCAGAGTCATATTTTGTCTCGGAACGAAATAGCGGTTTATCGCAGATCAAACAGTGGTAGATGCCGTCACGCTTGTTATGCAGCAAACGCCCGGTAAATGGCGGTTCTGTCCCGTGATTTTGCGTCACGTAGAACTGCATTTCTGTTAAATTTTTTTTCAGTTCTTCTGGAGAAGGTTGATTAGCCATTTGCTCACATCTCGCTTTATCTAAACTCACATCACGAGACAGATTCTAACAAAACATTAACACCGGAGTGCGAACTTTTGTTCTAAACTTGATCCTTGCGAAATGGCAGCCTGCAATTCGTGATCATAATCACGTTTTTATCTTGATTGCCCTTTAAAATTCGGGCCGCCGACCCCATGTGGTTTCAAGCCCAAAGGAAGAGTGAGGCGAGTCAGTTGCGCAAAGCTTAGGCAGCAGATTGATTTGTCGCAATGATTGACACGATTCCGCTTGACGCTGCGTAAGGTTTTTGTAATTTTACAGGCAACCTTTTATTCACTAACAAATAGCTGGTGGAATATATGACTATCAAAGTAGGTATCAACGGTTTTGGCCGTATCGGTCGCATTGTTTTCCGTGCTGCTCAAGAACGCTCTGACATCGAGATCGTTGCAATCAACGACCTGTTAGACGCTGACTACATGGCTTACATGCTGAAATATGACTCCACTCACGGCCGTTTCAACGGTACCGTTGAAGTGAAAGACGGTCATCTGATCGTAAACGGTAAAAAAATCCGTGTTACCGCTGAACGTGATCCGGCTAACCTGAAATGGGACGAAGTTGGTGTTGACGTAGTAGCTGAAGCTACTGGCCTGTTCCTGACAGATGAAACCGCTCGTAAGCACATCACTGCTGGCGCGAAAAAAGTGGTTCTGACTGGTCCGTCCAAAGATAACACTCCGATGTTTGTTAAAGGCGCTAACTTTGACAAATACGAAGGTCAGGACATCGTTTCTAACGCTTCCTGCACCACTAACTGCCTGGCTCCGCTGGCTAAAGTTATCAACGACAACTTCGGCATCATCGAAGGTCTGATGACTACTGTTCACGCGACCACCGCTACTCAGAAAACCGTTGATGGCCCGTCTCACAAAGACTGGCGCGGCGGCCGCGGCGCATCCCAGAACATCATCCCGTCCTCTACCGGTGCTGCTAAAGCTGTAGGTAAAGTACTGCCAGAACTGAACGGCAAACTGACTGGTATGGCGTTCCGCGTTCCTACCCCGAACGTATCCGTTGTTGACCTGACCGTTCGTCTGGAAAAAGCTGCTTCTTACGAAGAAATTAAGAAAGCAATCAAAGCTGCTTCCGAAGGCCCGATGAAAGGCGTTCTGGGTTACACCGAAGACGACGTAGTATCTACCGATTTCAACGGTGAAGTTTGCACTTCCGTGTTCGATGCTAAAGCAGGTATCGCACTGAACGACAACTTCGTGAAACTGGTATCCTGGTACGACAACGAAACCGGCTACTCCAACAAAGTTCTGGATCTGATTGCTCACATCTCCAAATAAGTTGAGATGAAACAGTAATCTGTAAGAGCGACTACGGTCGCTCTTTTTTTTGCCTGAAGAAAGGATTGCGTAATGATTAATAAAATTTTTGCACTTCCGGTAGTCGAACAAATTGCCCCGGTCCTCTCCCGCCGTCAGCTTGATGAGCTTGAGGTCATTGTTGTCGATCACCCGCAGGTTAAAGCCTCTTTTGCGCTGCAGGGCGCACATCTTCTTTCCTGGAAACCAAACGGTGAAGAAGAAGTCCTGTGGTTAAGTAACAATACGCCGTTTAAAACCGGTGTTGCGCTGCGTGGCGGCGTACCGATTTGCTGGCCGTGGTTTGGCCCTGCCGCTCAGCCTGGCCTACCGTCTCATGGTTTTGCCCGTAACCTGCCATGGACGCTGAAAGCGCATAACGAAGACGAGAACGGTGTAGTTCTGACGTTCGAACTGCAAAGTAGCGCTGAAACGCGTCAGCTTTGGCCGCACGAGTTCTGTCTGCTGGCCCGTTTCAAAGTGGGCGCCACCTGCGAGATGGAGCTGGAAGCGCACGGTGAGTTTGAAACTACCTCCGCGCTGCATACCTATTTCAATGTGGGTAATATTGCGGCAGTGAAGGTCAGCGGTCTTGGCGATCGTCTGATCGATAAAGTGAATGATGCCAAAGAAGACGTACTGGCTGATGGTATCCAGACCTTCCCGGACCGTACCGATCGTGTCTATCTGAATCCGGAAGCATGCAGCGTCATTCATGATGATGCGCTGAATCGCAATATTGACGTAATCCACCACCACCATCTGAATGTCGTGGGCTGGAACCCAGGCCCGGCGCTGTCTGTCAGCATGGGCGACATGCCGGATGACGGCTACAAAACGTTTGTTTGCGTAGAAACGGCTTACGCCACGGCACCGCAGAAAACCACCGAAGAAAAACCGTCTCGTCTGGCACAAACGATTCGTGTTGCTAAACGCTAAGATCGTGTTAGTTGCCTGATAGTGTTTGCGCCGTCAGGCAACTCAGCACGCCATGCGGCAAATCAGGCCATATCCAGCGCCGTTTTACCTTTTGGCGCCGGATATGCCTTATCTAACTGCTTCAGCTCATCGGCAGAGAGCCTTATCTCCAGTGCCGCGGCGTTCTGTTCGACATGCGCCACGTTTGCGGCTTTTGGAATGGCCATCACCCCCGGAAGACGAATAACCCATGCCAGCAAAATCTGCGCAGCGCTGGCATTGTGGGCGCGCGCAATGTCATTGACCACTGGGTTAGAAAGCAAGTTCCCCCGGAGCCGCCCTGCCTGAGCCAGCGGACTGTAGGCCATAACCGGCATCTGCTGTTGCTGGCACCATGGCAGTAAATCATATTCAATGCCGCGCGATGCTAAATGATAGAGCACCTGATTAGTTGCACACTGCCGTCCACCCGCAACCTGCCATAATGCCTGCATATCATCGTAATCGAGATTAGAGACGCCCCAGCGGCGGATTTTCCCCTGCGCGATGAGTATTTCCATAGCGTCGACGGTGTCAGCAAATGAAAAGTCTCCCGTCCAGTGCAACAAATAGAGGTCCAGATAATCAGTTTTCAGACGACGCAGACTGGCTTCGCAGGCGGCGATCGCTTTCTGACCCGCGGCATTCCATGGGTAAACCTTCGAAACTAAAAAAGCGCTATCACGCCGACCGGCCAGCGCCTCGCCAACAACCTCTTCCGCTGCACCATCTGCGTACATTTCGGCTGTATCAATCAATCGCAGGCCAAGATCCAGCCCAGCCCGTAACGCGGCGACTTCATCCCGACGTCGGGCTGAATCCTCGCCCATATACCATGTCCCCTGCCCAATAGCAGGCAGCGATACCTGCTCCGTAAACATCACCTGTTTTGCTGTCATCGCACCCTCCTGTGTTAATGCACCACAGTAAAGCAAAACAACAGACATGTGTCCTGTTATGGTGCACAAATTGCACCATCATAGTTTGGCGTGTCGCCCGTTAATGCGATTAAAGTAAAAAGCCCAGGCTCTGATGCAGTCCCGGGCCGAAATAACGAATAATTATAGCTGTACAGCGCTTATTTCAACCGACCTAAATATTTACCTTCTTTCATGGCGTTAATTTTTCCATTTTTATAGACGATGACGGAAATCAAGCCCGCACTGTAGGATTGTGCATCCGCATTGTTTTCATCGTTTGCCGCAGGGCTGCCATTAATATATGCAATACCATCAGCACCACGTTTAAAGTCCACGCCCAGTTTATTCACATGCACGGGTGTGGTTTTGCTGGCGTGCACCGGGGCATTAGCATCGCTGACCTGAGTTTTGTGTTCATGCTGTAATTGCTGACGATATGCTTCGCTGATAGCATAAGCAGGCGCAGCAGATAAAGCCACCAGCGCAGCGATAATAATTAATTTCTTCATGAGTTAAACCTTAGTATTTATCGTGTTTGTGGTGATGGTCGGAATGGGTACCATCAGAGCTATACAAATTTTGCGCGTTTTCCAGGGCCTGTTTTTCAGCCGCGGCATTGATTGTCGCCTGACGGTTTTGTTCGGCGATGTAGCAGGCATCGCGGCTGATCCCTTTGCTTTCGCATGCACTCATGCGTGAAGCCTCGCTGGTGCATCCAGCCAGGATCCCGCCCATCACAGCTATCATGATTAACTTTTTCATTATTTATACCAGGTTTTACTCAAGATATCCTCGTGGCATATTTAAGGCCTTACCACGAGAGTTGCTATCACTACTTTTAAAGTTTAATGAATATCGGCAATAGGATATTTAATGTCAATTTTAATTTTTTCAGACAAATACCTAAAGGATGTAAAATAAAAACAAATGATTAATTTTTATTTTTTCCACCTGAAAGTTAACATTCAAAATAAGCCCAAATAGTTATCAGTTATCTTTATGCCACTTGAGAATAAATACCCCGCGCATCGCGATACAACAAACCCTGTATTATCAATAAATTATGAAGCCAGAAAACGACAGCCCAGAACAATAAATCATTAAGGCATGGCGATATTACCTCATGCAAAAAAACAATAGCTATCAGGCTAATCAAATGAGAGGTTTATTTTTAGTAACGGCAAAAGAAATACCAGGTTAAATAATCGTTGCGGCCAGGCGAAACATAAAACCACTATAAAAATGCAATCTCATGTTTTAGATCAATATTCATCCCCGCAAAACATAAAAAAGCCTGCATGTCTGCAGGCTTGTGTTTGACACGCAGTAGCATCAGAACTTGTAGGTCACACCTACCGAGAAGATGCCAGACCAGGACTTATCGACCATCGGGCTATCCTTCACTTCATCACTCAAACGCACATAACGGCCAGTGCCGTATACGTTCCAGTTGCCAAGGAAGTTATAGCTCGCGGTCAACTCCAGGTATGGATCCCATCCATCGTCAGCGCTGTAGCTTTTCAGACCACTGCGGCGAGACTCGTGATTGGACACGCCATAATAATAGTCGTTGTAGTTTTCGCTGCTGTACTGCACACCGATACCCGGCGTCAAAGTCAGCGCACCGTTAGTGTAACGGTAGAGCCATGCCAGATCCCAGATAAAGCCGTTGCTGTTATCCAGGGTATCACCCGCCAGAGCGGTACGCAGGAAACCATACTGGGTGTTATGTACATACGAGAGGCCAGCCATCAGGCTGCTTTTACGCTTGTCGAGTTGGCGCAAAGCATGGCTGTCGCTGTCACCCGGCTTGAAGTGGGTCGGATCATAGTATGCCATGATGGAGAGCTTATCTGCCGCGTCATTCCACAGATAGTAGCCGCCACCCAGACCGTGGAACCAGACGTTATCGCCTTCATAGGTGACAACCGGAACGGGATAAACATCGCGGTCATACTGTTTGTACGGGCTGTTAATCACGCCGACACCTGCACCAACAGTCCACTGGCTTTCCGCCTGTGCGGTGCTAACTGCGGTTGCGGCAAGGACGCCAAGTGCCAGAAGTTTGAGTTTGGTCACAATCCATAATTCCTTATTCAAATGTGTAGCGGTCAAAGTGTAATCGCCAATACGCTTCAGCCCAACTATTTTACGTATTAGTCCAGGAATGTAACCCCCTAATTTCTCAATGAGTGATGACATTTTGCTTGCAGGACAGTGAACACTGCATGAAATCTGCCCCATTTCTTTACATAAGGTGTGCTTTTTTTGCTGATGAGTTATTGATATGCCGTTGAAATTCATTTGCGCATCCATGCAAGTTTTGCAAATGCCATCTACGCTTAATTTTAGAAGGTGTATCACCGAATACGTTGATCTCCTGACCATCAAAATGGCATGAGAGTTGCTTATTTCTTCAGCAGCGACGTCGTTCAGTTTACCTCTTCAGGGGCCTCTACTATTCATATGAACGGCTCTTAACATGTGCTAAAAAACGAAAGGACGGCATACCATGAATATATTCGATCACTATCGCCAGCGTTATGAAGCTGCCAAGGACGAAGAGTTCACGCTGCAGGAGTTTCTTACCACTTGTCGGCAAGATCGCAGTGCTTATGCCAACGCGGCAGAGCGGCTATTAATGGCTATTGGTGAACCTGTCATGGTTGACACTGCCCACGAACCTCGTCTTTCTCGACTCTTTTCGAATCGGGTAATTGCACGCTATCCCGCTTTCGAAGAGTTTTACGGCATGGAAGACGCCATTGAGCAGATTGTTTCTTATTTGAAACATGCAGCTCAAGGTCTGGAAGAGAAGAAACAGATTCTGTATCTGTTGGGGCCTGTGGGAGGGGGGAAATCATCTCTCGCTGAACGACTCAAGTCGCTGATGCAGAGAGTTCCGATTTATGTCCTGAGCGCCAATGGCGAACGTAGCCCGGTTAACGATCATCCGTTGTGCTTGTTTAATCCACAGGAAGACGCGCAGATCCTGGAAAAAGAGTATGGGATCCCGCGTCGCTATCTCGGGACGATCATGTCGCCATGGGCGGCGAAACGTCTGCACGAGTTTGGCGGGGACATCACGAAATTCCGCGTCGTCAAAGTCTGGCCGTCTATTCTGGAGCAGATCGCTATCGCCAAAACGGAACCTGGTGATGAAAACAACCAGGATATCTCTGCGCTGGTCGGGAAAGTGGATATTCGTAAACTCGAACACCATGCTCAGAACGATCCTGATGCCTACGGTTACTCGGGTGCGTTGTGCCGCGCTAACCAGGGGATTATGGAGTTCGTAGAGATGTTTAAAGCACCGATTAAAGTGCTGCATCCTCTGCTGACCGCCACCCAGGAAGGAAACTACAACGGGACAGAAGGTATCTCTGCCCTGCCGTTTAACGGAATTATTCTTGCCCACTCGAACGAGTCCGAATGGGTGACGTTCCGCAATAACAAAAACAATGAGGCGTTCCTTGACCGTGTTTACATTGTCAAAGTGCCTTATTGCTTGCGGATCTCCGAAGAGATCAAAATCTACGAGAAATTGCTTAACCACAGTGAGCTGACCCATGCGCCTTGCGCACCAGGCACGCTGGAGACGCTCTCTCGCTTCACCATTCTTTCTCGCCTGAAAGAACCTGAGAACTCGAGCATTTACTCGAAGATGCGCGTTTACGATGGCGAAAGTCTGAAAGATACCGATCCAAAAGCGAAATCCTATCAGGAGTATCGGGATTACGCCGGGGTCGATGAGGGTATGAACGGTCTGTCCACGCGTTTCGCGTTTAAGATCCTCTCTCGCGTCTTTAACTTTGATCATGCCGAAGTCGCGGCAAACCCGGTGCATCTGTTCTACGTCCTGGAACAACAAATCGAGCGTGAGCAGTTCCCGCAGGAAATGGCAGAACGTTATCTTGAGTTCCTGAAAGGCTATCTGATCCCTAAATATGCTGAATTTATTGGCAAAGAGATTCAGACGGCTTATCTCGAATCCTATTCCGAATACGGACAGAACATATTCGACCGTTATGTCACCTACGCGGATTTCTGGATTCAGGATCAGGAGTATCGTGACCCGGATACCGGTCAACTGTTCGATCGCGAGTCGCTGAACGCAGAGCTGGAGAAAATTGAGAAGCCAGCTGGTATCAGTAACCCGAAAGACTTCCGTAACGAGATCGTCAACTTTGTTCTGCGCGCCAGAGCGAATAACAGCGGTCGCAATCCAAACTGGACCAGTTACGAAAAACTGCGCACGGTGATTGAGAAGAAAATGTTCTCTAATACCGAGGAGCTGCTGCCGGTTATTTCGTTCAACGCCAAAACCTCGACTGACGAGCAGAAAAAGCACGACGATTTTGTCGACCGTATGATGGAAAAAGGCTACACGCGTAAGCAGGTACGTTTACTGTGCGAATGGTATTTGCGCGTACGTAAATCGTCTTAAGAGCATAAATGGCCCGGACAATTTATCCGTTTACCGGGCCAATATTTCTTCTGTACGCGAAATCATTCAAGAGGTATCAAGGCGGCAAATGAGTGAATTCCCAGGAGCGTACATAAGTACGTGACTGGGTGAGCGAATGCAGCCAACGCGGAGACAACTTGAAGGATGAAGCGTAAGTTGGCAAATGCAGTACGGGGGGCTTATGACCTGGTTTATTGACCGGCGTCTTAACGGCAAAAACAAGAGCACGGTAAACCGCCAGCGCTTCTTACGCCGTTATAAATCGCAAATTAAACAGTCGATCTCCGAGGCCATTAACAAGCGTTCGGTGACTGATGTGGATAGCGGCGAATCTGTCTCTATTCCTACCGATGATATTAGCGAACCGATGTTCCATCAGGGGCGCGGTGGTCTGCGCCATCGCGTGCATCCGGGTAACGACCATTTTGTGCAGAATGACCGTATTGAACGTCCACAGGGCGGAGGCGGCGGTTCGGGAAGCGGACAAGGCCAGGCGAGTCAGGATGGCGAGGGTCAGGATGAATTCGTCTTCCAGATTTCTAAAGATGAATATCTCGATCTGCTTTTCGAAGATTTAGCTCTGCCAAATCTTAAACAGAATCAGCAGCGTCAGCTAACGGAGTACAAAACGCACCGGGCTGGTTTTACCTCTAACGGTGTGCCAGCCAACATCAGCGTGGTGCGCTCCCTGCAAAATTCACTGGCGCGCCGCACGGCAATGACGGCAGGTAAGCGTCGCGAACTGCATGCGCTCGAAGCGGATCTGGAGACCATCACAAAAAGTGAACCCGCTCAGTTGTTGGAAGAAGAACGGTTACGCAAAGAAATTGCCGAACTACGGGCAAAAATCGAACGTGTGCCATTTATCGACACCTTTGACTTACGCTACAAGAATTATGAAAAACGGCCCGATCCTTCCAGTCAGGCGGTGATGTTCTGTCTGATGGATGTCTCCGGTTCGATGGATCAGTCGACAAAAGATATGGCAAAGCGTTTTTATATTCTGCTGTATCTGTTCTTAAGCCGCACCTATAAGAACGTGGAAGTGGTTTATATTCGCCACCACACCCAGGCGAAAGAGGTAGATGAGCATGAGTTCTTCTACTCTCAGGAAACCGGGGGAACCATTGTCTCCAGCGCGCTGAAGTTAATGGATGAAGTGGTGAAAGAGCGCTACGACCCTGCCCAGTGGAATATCTATGCCGCACAGGCGTCGGATGGTGATAACTGGGCGGATGACTCACCGTTGTGTCATGAGATTCTGGCGAAAAAACTGCTGCCGGTAGTGCGATATTACAGCTATATCGAAATTACCCGCCGCGCGCACCAGACTTTGTGGCGTGAATACGAACATCTGCAATCAACCTTTGAAAACTTTGCGATGCAGCATATCCGCGATCAGGATGACATTTATCCGGTATTCCGCGAACTGTTTCATAAGCAAAGTACCACCAGCAATAATTAAGCGACCACTTTCAGCCGAGGCTTCGGCTTCGGCTGATTACATTACCCTGTATCATGATCGTGACATTTTGCAATGGTTTATCCCGCCGCTTCGTTAGAGCGAATGTGGAGCATGTGGTAAAATCGCATCTCTAACCTATGGGCTGTAATTCATTATGAAGTTGCATCATAAAGCGCTCAGGCTCTTTATCTCAGTCAGCGTTATTGTTTTGACATCTTCTTTTTTGGTTTATGAACTCATTGCCAGCGATAAGGCAATGAATGCCTATATGCGCTATATCAATGAGAAAGCCGACTCCTCCTTTCTCTATGATAAGTACACCAATCAGAGTATTGCAGCCCATCTGATGCGCACCTTTTCATCCCCTAAGGAACCCGCATCGGTCGAACAACAAAAAGCGTTCTGCGATGCTTTCGATAGCGTTAACGGTACACATGGGCTCAATCTCACAACGCATAATTACCTGCCATTACACGGTACGCTGCAGACCACCTCAACCAAATGTAGCGGGCAACTCGAAGACGTATTCCTGCTACCCTCTTTTGACCGGGCGGTGAACGTCAATCGCCTGCAAAAAGATTACGGTCAGGGATTAGGAACGCTGGAGTATAAATTTCGCTACTACGTCGATCTCAAGAATAACTACGTCTATTTTTATAATCTGATCGACTCACGGAAATTTGCGATACACAACTGGACATTTTTGCAAAAAGGCTCGCTGGGCATCGATCAGAATGATATTGACGGTATTTTCACGGGTCGCACGGTGATTTCCAGCATTTATGAGGATAACCTGACCGAGAAAAAGGTGATGAGCTTTTTAACCCCGGTCTACTATGCCGGTAAGCTAAAAGGCGTGGTGATGGTGGATATCAACAAAGAAAATTTAAAGAATATTTTCTATACCAGCGATCGTCCTCTGGTCTGGCGCTATCTTAACGTGACGCTCTCTGATATCAGCTCAGGTAAAGAGATCCACGTTCACCAAAGTGAGACCAATCTATTCCGCTACGTTCACTACGAGAAGGACATCCCTGGTGGCATACGCGTCACCTTATCTCTTGATTTTATGTACTTTATCGTCTCATCGTGGAAAATATTCGTCTTCTATCTCCTGGCAACGATACTGCTGCTGAATATGGTCAGAACTCATTTTCGCTTGTATCACAACGTCACACGGGAAAATATCAGCGATGCGATGACCGGACTCTATAACCGTAAAATTTTGACGCCGATGCTCGAACAACGTTTGCAGCAGTTGGTCAACACGGGAACCCTCGTGACCTTTATCGCCATTGATTGCGATAAGCTAAAAGTTATTAATGACACATTGGGGCATAAGGAAGGCGATCGCATTATCACCCTTCTGGCCAAGGCCATTCAGAGCTCTATTCGAAAAAGCGACTATGCCATCCGCCTTGGCGGGGATGAATTTTGCATCATCCTTATCGATCATCCCAGTGAATTAACGCACAGCATGCTGGAACGGATTCGCTACAACTTACAAATTATTGCGCAAGATATATCAATCAGCTTCTCTGTCGGGATTTATAATATGCAGCCAAACGACACCATTGATGATGCTTACAAAGCATCGGATGCGCAACTCTATCTGAACAAACAGAAAAAACGCGCCGATGCGTAATCATTTTTCAGCCAGGATTTTTATTGTTGTACCAGGAGCAAGTCATGACGGAAGTGAACAAAGGTAACGCAACGCATCAGCGTTTAATTTCGCTGTTATCAGAACAGGGCGCGACGTATCGTGTGGTTAGCCATGAAGCCGTCGGCAAATGTGAAGCGGTCTCTGAAATTCGCGGTACTGCACTGGGTCAGGGCGCAAAAGCGTTGGTCTGTAAAGTAAAGGGTAACGGCGTTAATCAGCATGTACTGGCGATTCTATCTGCTGACCAGCAGGCCGACCTGAGCCTGTTGGCCGGTCATATCGGCGGGCTGAGAGCATCGCTCGCCAGCCCGGCGGAGGTCGATGAACTGACAGGTTGCGTATTTGGCGCCATCCCACCGTTTAGTTTTCATCCGAATCTCAAACTGGTCGCCGATCCGCTGCTGTTTGAACGTTATAATGAAATTGCGTTTAATGCCGGAATGCTGGAGAAATCCGTGATCATGGATACTGCTGATTACCTGCGAATTGCACAACCGGAATTAATTTCGTTCCGCCGCGTTCAATCACAGCCGAGTTAGCAGTAAAAAACGTCACATCGTGCATTAGCTCAAAAAAAATCATTATCATTAAATAAAGCCTGTTCCGTCACGCGTTTACGCGTACAGTAAGCAGGCTTATTTTTTCTTTTGGCAAGGAAACTACGATGTTTGATGTCACTCTGCTGATCCTCCTCGGACTGGCAGCTCTGGGCTTTGTCAGCCACAACACCACTGTCGCTGTTTCAATTCTGGTGCTGATCATCGTCCGTGTAACCCCTCTGAATACGTTCTTTCCGTGGATTGAAAAACAGGGCCTGACCGTCGGGATTATTATTCTGACTATCGGCGTAATGGCCCCGATCGCCAGCGGAACGCTACCGCCCTCCACGCTCATTCACTCCTTTGTAAACTGGAAATCCCTGGTCGCGATTGCCGTCGGCGTGGTGGTCTCCTGGCTTGGCGGGCGCGGCGTCACGTTGATGGGCAGCCAGCCCCAGCTTGTTGCCGGTTTACTGGTCGGTACGGTGCTGGGCGTGGCGCTGTTTCGCGGCGTGCCGGTGGGGCCGCTTATTGCGGCAGGTCTGGTCTCATTGATTGTTGGGAAGCAGTAGCAAGTCAGCTCAGATAACGGCCTGGAGTCTGCCCCAGGCCTTTTTTGAACATCGTGATAAATGCGGTGGTTGAATCATAACCGAGCATTTGCGCGACCTGCTGCACGTTATGACCATCGATCAGCGCCTGCAGCGCCAGAATCAACTGCAGCTGATGACGCCAGCGGCGAAAGCTCAATCCCGTTTCTTTGACGACCAGCCGGGCAAGGTTGCGCTCACTCATCGCAAATACGCTGGCCCACTGCCCCAGCGTCTGCCATTGGGCGGGCTCTCGCGCCATCGTCGCGACCATTCTGCGGATTTTCGGATGATCGGAAACCGGCAACTGCAGTTGCTCCTGCGGCTGCTGCGGGAGTTCATCAAACAGCACCTGCGTCAGTCGCTGAGTTGACGGTTCCAGCCGCTGGCCGTCCGTTTTCGACGCCAGCGCCAGAATAAGCTCCCGACACAAGGGAGATATCTTTAGCGTACAACAGCGATCAGGCATCACGACGGCATGAGGTTCAATAAACAAGAAACACAATTGTGCGCCTACGGTTACATGGTTACTGTGCGGAATTTCACCAGGGATCCACACCGCATATTGGGGAGGCACCATCCACATGGCATTTTCGACCTCGCAGGTAATCGCGCCATGCAAAGCCAGAATCAACTGCCCCTTACGATGCTGATGCAGCGGACTAAAGAGTTCATCTTCCCGGGCCTGAATGCAGAACGCCACCGCGGCATCATGGTGAAGGTCAGGTTCATACCCATCCAATCTTAGTCCCAACATAAGAATGTCCGATTTTAGCGATAAACTGTCATTTTAGCTTGATTCACTCATGGCGTAAAAACGCTAAGGTATCGCCTCGCCTGACAAGATGAGGAAAAAATGATAAATACGCCTTCTTCCCGCGGTAAAAACGCTGCTTTGCTGATCGCGGGTATCCTGATGATTGCCACCACGCTGCGCGTTACCTTTACCGGTGCCGCCCCGCTATTAGATGCAATTCGTGCCGACTACGGTCTGAGTACCGCCCAAACGGGACTGTTGACCACCCTTCCGCTGCTGGCCTTCGCGCTGGTATCCCCTCTGGCCGCAGCCGTTGCGCGCCGCTGGGGCATCGAACGCAGCCTGTTTGCCGCTATGCTGCTGATTTGCGCCGGTATTACGATACGCTCGCTGCCCTCACCGGGATTGCTGTTTATCGGTACCGCTATCATCGGGTGCGGAATCGCCCTGGGCAATGTCCTGTTGCCGGGGCTGATAAAGCGTGATTATGCCCAGCATGTGGCAAAACTGACTGGCGCATACTCGCTGACCATGGGCGCAGCGGCGGCGCTGGGTTCAGCCATGGTTGTTCCGCTGGCGTTAAATGGATTTGGCTGGCGCGGCGCACTGATGGTGTTGATGGTTTTTCCGCTGCTGGCGCTGGTTATCTGGTTACCCCAATGCCGTCAGACGACCAATGCCAGCCTGAGTAACTCACGCGCATTACATTCCCGTGCAATCTGGCGCTCCAGCCTCGCCTGGCAGGTGACCCTGTTTCTGGGAATCAACTCACTTATCTATTACGTGATCATCGGCTGGTTGCCCGCCATTTTAATCAGCCACGGTTACAGCGAGGCGCAGGCCGGTTCATTGCACGGTTTACTGCAACTGGCGACCGCCGCGCCAGGGTTATTGATTCCCCTCGTCCTGAACAGATTCAAGGATCAGCGAGCCATCGCCGCCCTGGTTTCGGTAATGTGTGCCGTTGGCGCGGCGGGATTCGCCATAATGCCCGACCAGGCTTTGCTGTGGACCATTCTGTTTGGCTTTGGCTCAGGTGCGACCATGATCCTCGGCTTGACCTTCATTGGCCTGCGCGCAAGCTCTGCACATCAGGCCGCGGCGTTGTCCGGAATGGCGCAGTCTGTCGGGTATTTACTGGCCGCCTGCGGGCCACCGTTGATGGGTAAAATTCACGACCTCAACGGTAGCTGGCTGATTCCATTAGCGGGTGTCGCCGGGTTAGCGGTGCTGATGGCCGTGTTTGGTCTGTGCGCAGGGCGCGATCGGGAGATCGCGAACGCATAATGTAGCGGGCAGGTTAGCTAACCTCCTGCCCTACATTTTATCCCCGCGCGGCGCGGAGCATCGCCTGGACTAACGGCACGGGTTTACCCGCCAGCGCGCCACGTTCATGCTGAAAGAGTGTGCCAACAAAAAAAGGATGCGTTACCAGTTCAATGGCGCGAATATCTCCGGCATCATCCCAACCGGTCACCCGGAGATCGCCGCTCTCAAGCTCGGCAGCAAAAGCGTCCGACACACCATAGTTGCAGTGATACCCCTCAGAGATAGCATCGCGTCCATAGGCTTTCGCAATCAGCGTATTGGCCCGGAGCTCAATATCATCCGTTTTTTCTACCAACGAGCAGGTCAACGGCGCGATCACCATTCGCCCAGTGGTATCCGTTTCGGCATGCGCGGCATCGCTCCAGCCCAGCACGTTACGGGCATACTCCAGTATGGCGTGTTGGAAACCACCACAGGTGCCTAAAAATGGAATGCTGTTTTCGCGTGCGTAGCGTATCGCAATCAGCGCACCTTCTGGGTGTCGATAGGGGCTGCCTGGCACGACCCAGATGGCATCGTAGCCAATCAGATCTTCGCTGCTATTGATATCAGAAGTGGTTAGCCAGTCATAATCAGCCACCAACTCCAGCACGGCAGCAGCATCATCAATAGCAAGGGGAATAGCCTGGTGCGCCACAATATCGGGGTTGTAATCGCCCACCAGCGCAATGCGAAGCGTATCTTTTATCGGGGAAATGTCCATTAAGGTTTCCTTATGTCCAGACAATGAGGGACAACATAAGGAGCCTCAGCCTACCGACTTTTCATCGGTATCACAATCCCTTAAATTGGGAGTCCAGGCTGGCAAAATGCTATAATGGTCACGTTTTAGGATCTTATTTAACCGTAATAAAAATGATGCTAAATAGCAAAGCGGCAGCTTAACAGAGCGGATGAAGAGATGAATATTCAGTGTAAACGCGTGTATGACCCGGCAGAAGCAAGCGATGGTTATCGCGTCCTGGTCGACCGGTTGTGGCCACGTGGGATAAAAAAGACTGATCTTGCTTTCAATGAATGGAATAAAGCGCTGACGCCGTCATCAGATTTACGTAAAGCATTTCACGCAGAACTGATTGATTTTGCGCACTTCTCTCAGCAGTACCGTACCGAACTGGCCCAACAGCAGCAGGAAGGAAAGCGTCTCGCAGAGATTGCCCGGCAGCAAACCTTAACGCTACTGTATGCGGCGAAGAATACTCAGCAAAACCACGCGCTGGTACTGGCTGAATGGCTACGTCAATACTAACAGCGGATCACTTCCCCGCTGCCGGATGGTCTCTACGCCAGAGTTCCCATTCATCGATCGTTTCCCCTCCGGGGAGTTTGCAGTCAGACCTTACCCCTTGCGGAGTCTGTATCGCAATCAGCGAGCCGCCCTTTTGTTCGCAATACACCGATGCCGGATTCGCCATGCCAATTTTCGGTGGCATTGGCGCTTCTGGTTGCGGGGTACTACACCCTGCCAGCACCAGCATGCCGGGCAAAACAACAAACGCCAGTTTCATATCTACTCCTGTTAAAAATCTTATTTTGGCAGGTTACCCCGACTTTCCATCTATCTCCATGTTTTCCTGCTAACTATCCATTTTATGTTTACATTCTGAGCTGGATAGCTTGTTTCATCTTACACCTTGATGTTCTATCATGCGGACAACACCAGCCTTGTCATTACTCAGGAGTATTTACACCTCATGTCGGACATGATCCTCGCCAGAGTCTCACAATCCTTAGCCACGGAGCAGACTGTTGAGAGTCTGGTTCGGCAACTTCTGGAGATGCTGGAGGTGGTGACAGAGATGGAATCAACCTATTTAACCAAAGTCGATTTAGATGCTCGCCTGCAGCATATTTTGTACGCGCGCAATAGCAAACAAATGCAGATCCCGGAAGGGCTATCCGTCCCGTGGGATGAGACGCTATGCAAACACGCCATCGAGGATAACTGCCTGTACAGCGACAACGTGCCCGCACGCTGGCCGGAATGCAGCGCAGCCCGCGCGCTGGAAATCACCACGTTTCTGAGCACGCCTGTTCATCTTCCGGATGGAACGTTTTACGGTACGCTCTGCGCCACCAGTCGCCGCCAGCAGGCATTGAGCGAGCGAGGTGAACAGGTGCTGCATCTGTTTGCAGGACTGATCGCCCAGTCTATTCAAAAAGAGTCGCTGGTCGCTCAGTTACGCGAAGCCAACGCCGCGCTGATTGCTCATTCCTACACCGATGCGCTGACCGGGTTACCGAACCGGCGCTCGATTTTTGAAAATGTTGAAACCCTATTTTCGCTTGCCCGACATCTCCAGCAGAAGGTCGTCGTTGCCTATATTGATTTGGATGATTTTAAACTGATTAATGACCGTTTTGGTCATGAGGTTGGCGACCAGTTCCTGATCCAGATAGGACAGCGTCTGCTCCACGAATGCGGCGACAATGATATCCTTGGTCGACTAGGCGGTGACGAATTTTTAGTCGTTAGCCTGTCGCCGGAAAGTGAAAGCGATCGATGCGAGCGCCTGCAAAAGGTGAAAAATCAGCTGCAACAGCGAATTTGTGGCGACTATAACTTGGGCAGCGTCCATCTGTTTTATCCTGGAGCCAGTCTGGGCGTGGTGGAAATTGATCCGCATGAGACCGATGTAAACTGTGCGCTTCACATGGCAGACAGCGCAATGTACAAAGATAAAAAGCGGCAGGATAAAACCACTTTTGTCGTACATTAAGCCCTGCTATGCTGGCTCGTCTTTAAATAACTCTGGCAGATAATCCTATGCGACTCGGTATTATTTTTCCCGTCATCATTTTTATTTCCGCTGTCGTTTTCTTATCCTGGTTTTTTGTTGGCGGTTACGCTGCGCCGGGTGCATAACGATGAAAAAAACAACGCTCATTATGATTTGCGTGGCTATCATCGTGGTTCTGGGTACGGAACTAGGCTGGTGGTAACCAATAAAAAGGCCACACTTCAGTGGCCTTTCATCTCTGTATCGATAGTTAGCTTTTGATCTTTCTGTAGATAAACAACACCACGATCGCGCCGATAACCGCTACGACGAAACTACCGAAGTTGAAGCCATCAACTTTACCAAAGCCAAAGAAGGTACTGATCCAGCCGCCAACCACCGCACCAACAACCCCTAAGACAATGGTCATAAAGAATCCGCCGCCATCTTTACCCGGCATAATCCATTTTGCCAAAATCCCCGCGATAAGACCGAAAATTACCCATGAAAGAATGCCCATTATTTTCCTCACTTATGCTTTTAGGTTAACGATTGACTCGTTGTATAAAAGCATAGCATAGCGCTGAAAAATTAAAATTTGTGATCGGTATCACCTGTGTTTTTCATCTTTTTCCGATGTTTCATGGAGTTAGCCCAGCGTCAAAACGGTGATATTTTTGACGCTTCTCGTCAATAGTGACGAATCGACAGTCATTCCTCTCTGCTCCTTGGGCAGCACCCCTGCCAATGCTGGGTTTTCATCTTTGGCATGCTTTATGCTTTAACAGCCCGTCACTACGACACATCGTAGCCCGTGATATCTATTCACGTGGCTTCGTCTACAATTCGCGCTATTTCAGCATTTAACAGGTCTGTTATTGATGAAAAAAATCACCAGTGTATGCCCATACTGTGGGGCCGGGTGCAAGCTCAAGCTTGTTGTTGAAAATAACAAAATCATCCGCGCCGAAGCCGCTGAGGGTGTAACGAACCAAAATCAGTTATGCCTGAAAGGCTATTATGGTTGGGACTTTCTGAACGACACCCGCCTTCTAACTCCCCGTCTGACTCGCCCGATGATCCGTTATGAAAAAGGGGGAAAATTCACTCCCGTTAGCTGGGATGAGGCCATTCGTTACACCGCTAAGCGCTTATCTGAAATCAAAAATACCTATGGTCCTCGCGCCATCATGACGACAGGTTCCTCCCGGGGAACAGGCAATGAGACCAACTACGTGATGCAAAAATTCGCCCGTGGGGTGCTCAACACCAACAATGTCGACTGCTGTGCCCGCGTCTGTCACGGCCCTTCCGTTGCGGGTCTACAGGAAACGCTGGGCAATGGCGCAATGAGCAACTCCATCAGCGAGATTGAAAACTCAAAATGCCTGCTCATCTTTGGTTATAACTGCGCGGACTCACACCCCATAGTGGCCCGTCGGGTGATTAAAGCTCGTCAGAACGGCGCGAAAATCATTGTTTGCGACCCTCGCCGTATTGAAACCGCCCGTATCGCCGATCAGCATTTGCAGTTAAAAAATGGCTGCAACATGGCGCTGGTCAACGCTTTTGGCCATGTGCTTATTG
The DNA here is from genome assembly GCF_005281115.1 of Citrobacter sp. wls710. Classification (NCBI taxonomy): domain Bacteria; kingdom Pseudomonadati; phylum Pseudomonadota; class Gammaproteobacteria; order Enterobacterales; family Enterobacteriaceae; genus Citrobacter; species Citrobacter sp. wls710. The sequence goes on along the minus strand of NZ_SZXD01000029.1, from coordinate 110,699 downwards.
AAGAGCAGCTTTACGATCGCGAGTACGTGCATAAACATGCCGAAGGTCTGGAAACATACTGGGAAACCGTTAAGGACTACGCCCCCGAAGCCGTAGAACATTTAACCGGCGTCCCTGCGCAACAGGTTCGTCAGGCGATGCGTACATTTGCCGCGGCGCCATCGGCAACCGTGATGTGGGGGATGGGCGTCACGCAGTTTGGCCAGGCCGTTGATGTGGTGCGTGGACTGTCGAGCCTGGCCTTACTGACCGGGAATCTGGGACGTCCAAATGTCGGTGTTGGCCCGGTACGCGGGCAAAATAACGTGCAGGGCGCATGTGATATGGGCGTACTGCCTAACCAGTTTCCGGGGTATCAGGACGTGACCGATTTTGCCGTCAGGGAGAAATTCGCCACCGCCTGGGGGATTGACGTTAATCAGATGGATGACAAGGTCGGAACGCGCATCACCGAAGTTCCGCATCTGGCGATTGAGGGCAAAATCAAAGCCTACTACATCATGGGCGAGGATCCGCTGCAAACCGAGGCTGATTTGGGGCTGGTCCGGGAAGGATTTAACGCGCTCGATTTTATCGTCGTGCAGGATATCTTCATGACCAAAACGGCAGAGATGGCCGACGTCCTGTTGCCGGCAACATCATGGGGCGAACACGGTGGCGTCTTTACCTGCGCCGATCGTGGCTTCCAACGTTTCGAGAAAGCGATTGAACCCAGCGGGGATGTAAAACGTGACTGGGAAATTATCAGTCTGTTGGCCAGCGAAATGGGCTACCCGATGCAGTATCAAAATAACCAACAAATCTGGGATGAAATGCGCGAACTGTGCCCGCTGTTCTATGGCGTAACCTATGAGAAAATGGGTGAAATGGGCCATGTTCAGTGGCCTTGTCCGGATCTCGATCACCCAGGAACACCGTATCTTTATGCACACAGCCAGTTTGATACCGCTAATGGCAAAGGCAAACTGTTTGCCGCGCCGTGGCGCGCTCCTGCTGAAGTCCCTGACGAGACCTATCCTCTGGTGTTGTGTACCGTGCGCGAAGTTGGGCACTACTCCTGCCGCTCGATGACCGGCAACTGCGCGGCATTACAGGCGCTGGCAGATGAGCCAGGATATGTTCAAATCAACACCGATGATGCAGAAAAACTGGGCATCCGTCATCGTGACCTGGTGTGGGTAAGCTCGCGCCGAGGCAAGGTCATCAGCCGTGCGGATGTCTCCGAGCGTATTAATGCCGGAACAGTGTATATGACCTATCAATGGTGGATTGGCGCGTGTAACGAGTTAACACAGGATAACCTTGATCCGATCTCGAAAACGCCGGAAACCAAATATTGTGCTGTCAAAATTGAGCACATTACCGATCAGGGATGGGCGGAGAAGTATGCCGCACAAACGTACAGCGAAATGAAATCACGCTTATGTGAGGCCATTGCGTAAAGTATCGCCCTGACCGCCTGAGTCTGGCCTTCCAGACTCAGGCTTTATCCAACTACTTCGCCAGTTGCGGTTCACTGAAACGAATAGCGGCAGACTCGTGCTGTTTATCCCGTTGCATAAAACCGAGGTTCATCAGAAACAATCCCGCCATAAACGGCAGTTCGTACAATTCTTCAATCAAATCGCCGTAACTGGCATTATGCAAAAAGACAGGCGCCAGCAGGCGATGATGCTCCACTGTATCGGATATCAAAAATGCGCAGACGGTGATCGCAAGTAGCCACAGCGGTAGCGGTTCATTGCGCAAGCGCCGGGCAATATCCTGGCGTAAGTTCTTCGACAGCAGGACCGGCAGAATAATCATCGCAATTAACACGACTGAGATAGCTCTGAACAGCAGTTTAGGATGCTCCGGGAAGTAATCACGGCCCCAACTGGTGCTTCGGCCCAGCAATACCAACCACCATACTGCCGCCCAAAGCCAAAATTGCTTCTCGCCTGCAGGACGTGATAAAGGCCGGATGTAGCAGAGAGTAAATACTGCACCAAACAATAACCATAGCGCCTGGCCATTTTCAATCCATGTGACGACCGCGCCATTGAGCAGAGGAAGATGCCAGTTCGCAGTGAACGGGATTGCTACGAGGACAAGTCCAAGAATGAATGCGGATAATGTAAGTCGGGTATTCAATTTCATAAGCGCAAAGTTCTGTATTGTTACTATTTTGCGATCATAACCCCTATGAATGATTAACTATTAGCAAACGATGCGAATTTCTTAAGGTATTCTTAAGAAATCTTTTTCCGGACCGCGATCTATTCGACTCAAATAAAAAAACCGCCCTGCGCTATCAAAACGCCGTGCGGTTTTCAATTTAAAAATCAATCAGTTCAAACGGTAGCAGAAGTTAAAGCCCTACCACCCGCAGACTTCATGCTCATTTTCGGTATCATATGAACGGACGGTATTGACCAGGTCTTTGACCACTTCTGCCGCGACATCCGGAACCAATAATGTCATCGGCGCTTCGGTCTCGTAATCGACAGACACACCATTGCTGTTATTGGTTACTGTGACGGTATAGGTTGCTTTGCCCATGATTTACTCCTTGCCAGTGCGCACGACTTTTCGTTGATTTGCACTCTCCATCAACACTTCAGGGGCAACGAAAAAATCGATATTAAAGTAAGTGTCGTCGGTCATTACTTCGATGTTATGCCATTTTTCCGGCGGGAAAACGCCAAACTGACCGGCTTCAATCACCATCACCTCTACAGGCTCCAGGCTGTGTTCATCTGCGTAGCCGAGATATTTAACCGCCCCCTGCATAACTGACAGTCGAGGATAAACCCCGGCACGGGTGCCTTTATCAAGGTGGCGTTCGAAAATTCCGGCAGGTGCAGTTTCTTTGTTCCAGAACGGAGTTGAGCGTGTATGGATATGATTCTGTGGAATTTGAAGCATTTTTCTTCCCTTTTCCAGTCAACAACCAGCGAGTCTTATTCAACCGCTGCTGTGCACAGAGTACGCCTCAAAATATACATTTAAAATACCATTTATTGGTTATAACCAGCAGCTGATATGCGTGGGGAAGAAAAGCTAAAAATTGAAGCCCGCCATATTCAGCGGGCCAATGATTACGACTGAAGCGTCGCCAGACGGGCAGCAAAACCAACGAAAATCAGACCGATAAGAGAGTTACCCACCTTAGCCAACTTCTTCTTGGTGCGAATGTACTGGGTCACAAACACGCCGGAGAAAATAAGGAAGCTTAAGTAGAAAAAGCTCACGATCTCAAGCGTAATGGCCAGAATAAAGAATGACAGCCCTGAGTGCGGCGCATTGACATCAATGAACTGCACGAAGAATGAAACATAAAACAGGATAGCTTTTGGGTTAGTCAGGCTCAGAATTAAGGCGCGCTTAAAAATGGCGCCAAACGGGACTTCCTCAGCCGCGGCGTCGCTCGCCTTCGATTTCAGTGTTGCGTACAGGATCTTCGCACCGAGATACAGCAGATAAAAAGCGCCGAGATAACGAACGATATTAAACAAAACAGGCGTGGTTTTGATCAAGGCGGCAACACCGGCATAGGCCAAAAACATCAACACAGCATCACCGATAAACACACCGCTTGCGGCGAGATAACCGCCCTTCACACCCCGACCGACGCTATTCTTCAACACAAATATCGTATTTGGCCCCGGAACCAGCACGATAAAAATAGCTCCCACCAGGTATGTCCAGTAATTCAGAACTCCATACTCTGCAAACACGTTAACCTCTTCCTGAAAAAACACATGCACTTGCTGCAAGACAATATGCTAACGAATGCGCAGGGGGATGGAAAGAGAAGGTTGTTAATTAAAATACCCGCCACGGACGGCGGGTATGTACAGATAAACTTAGTCCGGATTAATGGTGCAGCATCTCATCCACCACCTCTTCACCTTTCAACTGATAAGGATAGTAGGTAGGCCAGTTCTCCATCTCTTCGAGCAAGGCTGCCTGCGAGGTATTTCCCATAAAAATATGGAAGTGGCTTGACTTGCGCGGAGCAATTATATGATCGCTGAACTGGACGTATTTAGGCGCTTTGCTATCAGCAGCTTTACACTCAAACAAATAACGTACACCTTTCTTGCCTGATTTATAGTGCAAGATTTTATATCCGGCATAGTCGTATTTGCATGATGTAACCTGATTACCGGTATGAAATTCCATCACACCGTTTTCAATACCGATGGTGTCTACGTTAGTTGCATAGCCTTGACGGTAATAATCTTTAATCTGTTCTGCCGTTTTGCTTTTATCTTTCTCCGCTTTCTTTTTGAATACCGGATCAAGCTCGCCACTGACCAGGTACGGATAGACAGATTGCCACATGCCATCCCAGTCGGTTAGCGCTCTGTTCTGTACCTGATTATTATCAAACACACCTTCTGACGCCTTTTTTTCTGTTTCACTCATTGGAACACCATGGGAATGGTGACCGTGAGCCAAAACCTGACCACTGGCTAAAAGCATCCCCAGAGCGATTGCCAGTTTTTTAAAATGAATAGCCAAAATTTCACCCTCAAATCATTTGCGAGTGAAATGTTATAATATAACATCACAATTTAATCAATATCGTTACTTACCAGAACGGGTAAAATTACGGCGTAAGCAGCGTCCGCGTGCAGATCTGATCAAGCAGCGCCTGCTGATGGCTGATAATCAGCATGCCTAATGGTCGACGCTGGCATTCTTCGAGCAGCAGTACCCAGATATCTCTTTGAATGGAAGGATCGAGCTGGGCGGTAATCTCATCGGCAATAAGAAAACGGGTACGCGGGTCCAGCGCACGAAGTATGGCGATTCGCGCCAGTTCACCACCAGAAAGCTGGCCAGGGCGACGGGTTAACCATTCCGGTTTGATATGCAGGCGGGTAAGGATTTCTGCGCCAGGCCGCCAGGCGTCATGAACCGCATCGCCGGTGCTACGCCGTGGGTTAAAGGTTAATTCCGGATGCTGCGGTACCAGTTGCACCGGGCAATATTGATGCATCGGTAGTGGCTGGTCATCGATAAGAATGTCGCCCGAGGTCGGCTTTTGCCAGCCCGCCAGTACACGTCCCAACGTCGTTTTGCCGGTTCCGCTGGGCGCACAAATCCCAATACGTTCACCGGAGTGCAATGAGAAAGAAAGGTTTTGCCACAGCACCTTCCCTCCCTGACGAATCACGACATCACGACAGCACAGCATCCCGCACTCCAAACAATTGATTTCTCTCAGGCAGAGCCTGCCATTGACGTTGCAGATGCTCGCTAATTTCCCCGCGCAACAGCTGTTCACGACTAACGTTATCCGACACGCTTCCCTGGTGCAGCGCGACGATGCGATCCGCATGGCGGGCCGCCAGCGTGAGATCGTGCGTCACCCATAAAACACCAGCCCCCTGTTCACATAAACCACGCAACTGCTCAAGCAGTTGATTAGCCAATGGCGCATCAAGCCAGGCGGTAATTTCGTCGGCCAGAATATAGCGGGCCTGACTCAGCGACGCGTGACAGGCCAGAACACGTTTCGCCATACCGCCCGAAAGCTGACGCGGGAAAGCATCTAATACGCTGGTTTCCAGTTGACTACGCTGGAGCAATTTTTCTATTTTTCCGGCATTCCAGGTTTGGCCGGAGAGCTGACTTGCTCTACGTAAATGCTTTTCAATTGAGAGCAGCGGATTCAGCGCCTGAACGCCTTGCGGGACATAGCTGAAGGTATTGCCCCGACATTCGCGGATGTCTTGACTGTTCAGCATTTTGCCATCAAGGGTTATGGCGCCGTGCAGACGCAAATTTTCCGGTAAAAGATCGAGCAGACATTGCAGGAGCAAACTTTTCCCTTCACCGCTTCCCCCAACTAAAGCCACCATCTGGCCGGGTGCAACGTCGAAAGAGATATCCTGCAACAGCGGAGACCATTTTCTCGCGCCGAACCAACGATAACGCGCCACGTCCAGCGAGACCTGTTTCAAACTCAACATATGTCACCTCGCAACCATAAACGATGCACTGCCCTCGCGAGCTGATCGAATAACATCACCAGGCTGAATAACATCAGCCCCGGAAACAACACTAACCACCAGTCGCCATGACTGATGAACCGCAGAGCATCCGCCAGCAGCAGGCCCAACGAGGGTTCATGCGGCGCTAGTCCAAAACCAAGGAAACTCAACGCCGCGCTGTGCAGCACCGCATGGGGAAACATCAGCAATGTCCCCGTGAGCCATTGGGGTAACAATGCCGGTAGATAGTGATGTCGCCAGCAGTAAAAATGACCATGTCCCAGACGCCATGTCAGCGTCAGATAATCGCTATGGGCAACGCGCTCGGCCTCAGCACGCAGAATCAATGCGAGGCGCGGCCAGTGGGTTAGCGCCACCGCCATGATCACCCCACTTTTCCCGCCGCCCAGCGTAAAACAAATCAAAATAAGCAGCAGCAGATGCGGCATCGACAGCATGGCATCAGTTATCAGACGCATAAGCACGTCTAGTCGAGGATGCAGGCGCGAAACCGCCGCCATAATTAACGCAATGAAGCCGCTGCACAAGGCCGCGCCAATACCAATTTGCAGACTGGTTAATGCCCCCTGAAAGCAACGCACCCACAGATCGCGACCGAGGTTATCGGTACCGAACCAGTACAGCGCATCGGGGGGCAGATGACGGGCAAGTAAATTCACGCTCAACGGGTTGTCCAGCGTGGCTGCGCCATACACCGCAATGATTAGCAGGCAGCTAAAAGAGAGCACCAGACGAATAAGCGTCGGCGTCGGATTATAGAGCATCGGGTCGCTCCAGAGCACGGTTCAACACATGAACAAACCAGGTAGAAAGTGAATTGCCAATGAAAACCAGCACGGTGCTAAATAAGACGATCCCCATGAGTAACGGTAGATCGCCCCGCAATCCGGCATCAATGGTCGCCTGCCCAAGCCCGGGATAAGCAAAAACCTTTTCTGCCAGCAGTGCGCCCCCCAACAGTTCTCCCAGCGAGGCGAACTGCAGGCACAGCGCGGGCGTGATAGCGTGGCGCAGAACCTGATGGCGCAACAGCGACCAACCTTTGTCACCCTGAGAGCGCGCAAAACGGACAAATTCGCTCTTCATGACGCTGGCGATACTTTCCCGCGTATGAAGCGTAATCTGCCCCAGCCCCAGCAAACTTAGCGCACAAACAGGAAGCACCAGATGGCGCAGACGCTCGGTTAGTGTCGCCATATCACTGTTGTTGCCCGGCTCCCACGCACAGCATACCGGGAATACCGGCCAACGAACGGCAAATAATGCCAGCAGCAGCATGCCAATCCAGAAGGTCGGCAACGAGGAAAGCAGATAGCTGAGGCGACAAATTGCTTTATCCGGCCAGCGATTCAGGTAGCGTCCGGCGACAAATCCCATTGCCGTCCCCACTATACCGGAGAGCAGCCATGCGCCGCTAAGCAGCGCAAACGAGGTAGCAAAACGCTCCTTGATCACGCTGGCAACCGGCGCATTAAACAACATCGAGTAGCCGAGATCGCCCTGCAATACACGTATAAACCAGCTACCAAAACGCTCCCACAGCGGCTGGTCCAATCCCCAGCGAGCGGCGATACGCGCATATTGTTCCGGCGGCACGTGCAGGAGATCGTTGCCGATATAGGCGCGAATCGGATCGACCGGAGAAAAGCTGAGCAGCACAAAAGTGCCAGCCGCAACCAGCACTAATAACACTATCAGCCGGAGAAAATGGCCCACTACAGACTTCATCAACGGCAGGTCCAGGTCCATTCATCCAGATTATTGAGCAGTGACCAGCTCCCGTGAATTTCCGGTGCGCCTTTGCCTAAGTCAATACATGGATTTGCCAGGTAAGTGTGCTGAATATTCAATAACCATGCCCATGCGGCATCGCCCTGTACACCAGCGCCTTGCTTGCCATCCCACTCAACCTGTTGCCAGAAAGGCAGCGCTTTTTGCCAGTCCGGTGCATCAATAGCCTGTTTGAGATGCTCTTCAACGACAGAATTACTGTAGTAACCGGGATTGTAATACTCCACGCCCGCAGCCTGATTGCTGTAATGATGGAACAGCTCCATGGGATCCAGGCTTCCCCAACCAAACAGCGTCGGGTTGGCATGCATATGACGCTCAACGGTTTCCCAGCTTCCGGATTGCAATGATACCTGGATACCCACAGGCTCCAGCATCGCACGGACTGCTTCGGCTAAATCCCGGCGGGTACTGTCACCGCTGGCATACCATAAAGTCAGGCGCGCCTCTTTGCCCTCTTTCACTCGTACACCGTCTTTCCCCACTTTCCAGCCAGCTTCTTCCAGAATCATTCGTGCTTTTTCGCTGTCGCCATCTTTGAACGCGACTGACTGCCCCTGCCACGGCAGGCCTTGAACCGCGCTATAGGCGGGGATCGCATGACCTTCCATAACCTGCTCGGCGAGCTGCTTACGATCAATAGCGTAATTGATGGCGCGTCTGATCGCGACATCGGCTGTGATATCGTTACCAATTGGATAACCATTGGCGTCTTTTTTACCTGCAGGAATCATCGGGAACACAATGCCCCGGTTCTCCACGCTGTTACGCACCCACAGTTTCAAATTCTGCTGCTGAGGGGCGACCGCCATCGAAGGCGCAATACGTACTAATCCCAATTGCCCACTGCGCGCTGCGGCATAAGCGTTATCTTCATCAAGGAAAACAAACACCAGCTTGCTGAAATCATTTTTCTTACCGGCATACCAGGGGTTAGCCTCCACAATCAGTTGCTGCCCGGGTTGGAAACTCACCAACCGATAAGGACCTGCACCAATCGGATGTTTGGCGAATGTTTTTTCGTTATATAGCTTTGCCGGAACAATGCCTAAAGATCCCAGCACATTCACAAAGGTGCTCTGCGGGTTACTCAGTGTCACTTCTACCGTGCGGTTATCTTTCAAACTGGCATGAGCGAAGTTCCCCATGTCAATTTTCCCACCGCTTTTTGCTGCTTTGTTATAGGTGAACACAACATCTTCAGCGGTTAGCGGCGAACCATCAGAAAATTTAAGGTCAGGTTTTAGCGTCAGCGTCCAGGTTTTGCCATCAGCGCTGGTCACCACCTTCTCCGTCAGCAGGTTTCCCCAGCTCATATCTGCATTTTGTTTTAATAACGGTGCATGCAAAAGCAAATAGCTGCCATGACTCCAGCCCAACATCGGGTCAAACCCTTCCGTTGGCTCTGGTCCAATCGCCAGTTTTAACGTCTGACCTGCGTCCGCATTCTGCGCGGCGAGGAGTGGTGAGGTTAATGCGAGAGTCAATGCACACGTCAGGAGTGCCAGCTTGCCTTTGATCATTATTTTATCCAGATTTGCGTTATGTATATGCCGCTTAACGATGCCTTGTCGTTAAGCAGTCTCCTGGGAAAGGGATTATGGCGAAGAGAATTGGCGAAAAAAATGATGCGGCGCAGAAAAGTATGACGATTTTCTAAAATTATCATACTTTTTTCTGATACTCCGTTATGAGTACGATATGAATCCCAGAAACAGTTTAAAATTTAGCGATTTATTCATTAACATATTAATTTATATCCAATAGTTTCACATGAAGACTATTCTAATCCCTACCATTCCCTGCGCTAACTTAATGACAACTTATGTATATTTATTCAAGAAAAACACCAGAAGTGACAAGTTATGTAAATTTGTAATGATAATTATTTGTATTATCATTTCCATCAATTATCTTACTGCCTTTGAATTTTAACAAAGGAAGTTTGACTATGCGTTTAAAACCTGTTGCCTCTGTCGTTCTGTCCTGTCTGGGTTTCACCAGCCCCCTGGTTTTTGCTGAAGATGTAATGGTCGTCACCGCCTCCGGTTACGAAAAGAAAATTACCAACGCAGCGGCCAGTGTTTCCGTAATTTCGCAGCAAGAATTACAAACCAATAAATATAATGACTTAGGAGAAGCCTTGCGTTCAGTAGAGGGCGTGGATGTTGAAAGCAGCACCGGTAAAACCGGTGGTCTGGAGATCAGCATCCGTGGTATGCCTGCGAGCTATACCATGATACTGATTGACGGTATTCGTCAAAACGGCAGCAGCGATGTAACGCCAAACGGCTTCTCTGCCATGAATACCAGCTTTATGCCACCGCTGGCGGCAATCGATCATATCGAAGTGATCCGCGGCCCAATGTCGACGCTTTATGGCTCCGACGCAATCGGTGGCGTGGTGAATATCATCACCAAAAAAAGCACCGATAAATGGAGCACCTCCATCAATACTGGCGTTAACCTGCAAGAGAGTAATAAATGGGGTAACAGCACGGTCGCCAACTTCTGGTCCAGCGGTCCGTTAATCGCAGGCGTGCTGGATATGCAGGTTCGCGGGAGCACAACCCAGCGCCAGGGTTCAAGCGTCACCTCTTTGAGCGATACCGCCTCTACTCGCGTACCCTATCCTACTGAATCTGAGAACTATAATATCGGCACCCGACTGGACTGGAAAGCCAATGAGAACAATACGTTGTGGTTAGATCTCGACTCTGCCAGACAGCGCTATGACAATGACGATGGACAGTTGGGCAACCTGACGGGGGGTTATGATAAAACGCTGCGCTATGAACGCAACAAAGTGACTCTCGGCCACGATACCGCTTTAACGTTCGGCACCTGGAAATCATCCCTCGGCTGGAATGAGACCGAGAACAAAGGCCGACAACTGGTCTCCTCCGCACTCACGCCGGAAAACGCTGGCCGCGCCGGTGATGCGCGTGAACTGAAAAACACTAACGTCATTCTGGACTCGGTGCTACTGACGCCATTAGGTGACTCACACCTGTTAACCCTTGGTGGGGAATACTGGGATGCGCGAATGAAAGACGGTGTTGTACTGGCCAATACCGGCGAGACGTTCCACCAAAAAACGTGGGCAGCCTACGCGGAAGATGAATGGCATATACTCGACTCATTGGCGTTAACCGCAGGTACCCGTTATGAGCATAATGATGTGTTTGGCGGCCACCTGAGTCCTCGCGCCTATATGGTTTGGGATGTCTCCGATGAGTGGACGCTCAAAGGCGGTGTTACTACAGGTTATAAAGCGCCCTCACTCAGCCAGTTGCATAACGGCATTAGCGGCGTAACTGCGCAAGGAACTGTTAATACTGTAGGTAACCCTGACCTCAAGCCGGAAGAAAGTATCAGCTACGAAACCGGGCTATATTATGAAAACGAGGCCGGACTGAACGCCAACGTTACCGGCTTCTATAGCGAATATAAAAATAAAATTGTCTCGTATTCTATCGATGATAATACCAACAGCTATACCAACAGCGGTAAGGCAAGGACCGATGGTATTGAATTCGCCAGCACCTTCCCTCTCTGGTCGGACGTACTGAGTTTATCCCTCAACTACACCTACACACAGAGCAAACAAAAAGATGGTGATAATAAAGGCGCGCCGTTGAGCTACACCCCCAAGCATATGGCTAACGCTCGCCTGAACTGGCAGGCTACAGAAGATATGAACGCCTGGTTGAGCGCCCGTTATCGCGGTAAGGCGCCACGCTTTACCGAAAATTACGAGAACCTCAGCGCGGTACAAAAGGCGGTGTATGACGACAAAGGCGCGGATTTAAAAGCCTGGACCGTTCTCGATATGGGAATGTCTTATAAGTTGACCAAAGACCTGACGCTAAATACGGCAGTCAATAACGTACTGGATAAAGACTTCAGCGAAGTTAAACTGTACCAGGTGGGCCGTAATAGCACCTATGCAGGTGATTACTATCAGACTGCGCAATCCACCACTGGATACGTAAATCCAGGCCGTAATTATTGGGTTTCTTTAAACTATCAGTTCTAATTTTAAAATGTTTTATTGGCAGGGCTATCTCTGATAGCTCTGTTCAAATACGTAACTGTTCGAGACCTCACTTATATAGTATTGATGTTTCCGAGAAAAACACATTAACTCCCATATATTTTATCCACTTTAATGCTGACATTGATAAAATGTAAGCTGATATCGCAAGCAATCACTAATGTTCTACAAAGTCGAAACAGAAAATTCATTACTCATTTATCTAACTAAATAATAGATAAACAGTCAGCATAATAGTGCCAGACATAAGTGCTGGTCGGATATGTACCAGCAGCATTAAAGAAGATCATTTGCTCTCTATCCCACACTATAAAATGGTAAAAATGAAAAAGTTAATGATTGCAATTATTGCGGCAACAGCTCTATCCGGTTGCGCTCAGCAAACCTTTAAAATCAACAACGGCATTGCAGAAAAACCCTCTCAGGAAACCAGACAGAATTTTTTCATTAATGGTATTGGCCAGTCACAAACCATCGATGCAGCTTCTGTATGCGGCGGTGCAGACAAAGTTGTTCGTACAGAAGTTCAGGAGTCTGGTATGGATGTTTTCTTGCGCATCATCACGATTGGCATCTATACTCCTCGGGAAGCCAGAGTATATTGTTCTAAATGATATTTTAAGCAGGTGTTTTCAGGAATACCTGCTTAACTTTACTGATGGTTAATAATATTGATCATTACTGAGAAATGGCATTAGCAACACAACAAACATCGTAATAAAACATAAGAACAATTAAACAATTAGTACAGAAATATCCCTTCCAGTATCAGTAAGTACGTTGCCAAAACAATAGCTCCGGCGATACCGCCTACAAACAGAACTGCAGCAATAGCTAATTGATCGTGGTTTGAGTACTGAACTCTAGTGCGCGCAGCCAACTTTTTCTTATGTACTACCGTCACTTCGCGACTTGAAGTGTGTCCCTTAGTAAAGGTTATATCTGTCATACTGTTATCCGTTTGCTGTATGTGAGAACGCAAATAACCGCTACACAACTAAGGATATGCTCTTTGAATAACACAGTCTGAGATTCATCTCACGATAAAGAAAAAACAGGTTTTCTACGGCCAATTCCTCCCCATTCTCACTTCTATCAACAAGATACCTTCCATTTTATTCGACAAAAACCTTCACTTTGGGTTTTGAAAGCAGAATAAGAATAAACTCAGTAAAAGTGACCGGTTTATAAAAGTAGTACCCTTGCAGGAAAACAATGTTGTTTTTGTTGAGATAATCAAGCTGCGCCTTCGTTTCAACACCTTCAGCAACAATGCTTAATGACAGCTTACGTGCCAGGTCGAGGACACAATCTAAAATTCGGGTTGAATCAGGCAGGTCATTTACCCGTCCCACAAAACTCTGATCGATCTTGATATAGTCAATGTGCAGATCATGCAAGTAAGAAAGTCCAGAATAGCCTGTACCAAAATCATCTAACGCAATGACAAAACCATTTTCATGAAGCGTATTGAGCCTCTGCACAAGATCATCATCCACATACAACGGTTCTCGTTCAGTCACCTCGATCACCAAATTTAAATCATTACGGCTGAAACTGTCTCTGTAGCGCAGGCACTCCTCCACAAACGTAGGGGAAGTGATATGGGTTGCGCTGAAGTTAATTCCGACATGGAAGCCGGATGACAATTTGCTGGCGATGGAGTTCATATTCGCAGCGACCTGCCTCATCAAGCTTTGAGTAAGCGGCACTATCAGACCTGATTTTTCGGCAACTGGAATAAAAGAGGCCGGAGAGATATATCCAGCCCTTGGGTGCTTCCATCTGGCCAGCACCTCGACACCGCGTAACGTTCCATCGCGACCATTTACGATTGGTTGATAAAAAGGCACTATCTCCCCTTTATCTATCGCTCTGCGCAACGTTTCTTCAGGGGTATCATCCTTATTCAAATATTTATCGATGGCATAAGCCACAGCGACCGAGATCAGCAGGATGAAAATCAGAATTCCCAGACCATTAGTGACGAGCCTTTTTAAGCTAAATAATGGAGGCTGTTCGAAAATAATGCTGAAGGGATACTTTGCAGAATTCACTTGACCAGACTGCTGCGCACTCGCCTTGAAGACTTTCACTTCCGTCGATGAACCAAGCACTTTGTCGCCTACCCGCAATGAATAGGTCAGTCCTTTTAATGGGACATTCAATGCGCCCCGGATATGCACCCCACTTATCGTGATAATGATACTACTTGTTTGAAAATGAGTCTGATAAAGTAAAACGGGTATCTCATTCACGGTATTTTGTGCAGAGGCCAACAGCAAATTCGTATCAGGTATCACGGGTATCTGTTTCAACAAGATCCGATTACCTGGCAGTGAGGTACACCAAACCGTCCCTTGCCGGATAATAATCAGCGTTCGTAAATGGGGCCGAAGCGCAGCTTCAGTTCCGAGCTGGTATTGGCTCTCCAGGTCGCATTTTTTTTCAGCGATGCGCTTAGCGGTACCCGTTGCCTGAAAAGCTTCATTAAGTATGTTGTCCATATTTTTCGCGGCATATCGTGCCCCACCAAGAGCTTCCATTGATGAGGAATACCAAAGCTGCATATTGAGAATAAAAACACCGATTACGAACAGACATATCGCAGCAAGTATCGGTAACAGTGCTTTGCGCATTCTTATATCCTGTGGCGAAAAATGAACACGTTAAAACGGACGTTGACTGAATCATGTTTGTCTCTACAGAGCATGGTCGACAGCAACATAAATCGCCATGAAGCCAATCACTTTTTCTAAATCTCATCATAACGCATTGATTAATAGTAAATAATCATTGTGCACTTTCAGAGCAATAGCAGTATTGCCCCACATTTAATTTGCTATGATGAGAAGGCATAATCAGGAGGAGAGCAAATGAAAATCTTTATTACTGACAATGACGGAAATCTGATCCCCATTGATGGAAAAAGCGTTGTCATCGAATTGAATAATGGCAAAACGATTGAGATCGCCGAGGAATACGGCAGAGATGACATCCCGGAAGGGATCAATCTCTGGGGAGGACGGGAACCATCTCCTTCCCTCCCATTTGAGGAAATCAAGGCCAGAACTGAAAGCCTCGGCGTTTACCCCATTGCAGCCAATGCTCTACACGTTTTCCCGTACAAAATTTCGTCGAAAAATTGAATCCTGACAAACTCGCAATGATCCCCTATCAACTATGCGATCGTTTTACCCGAAATAGAAATAACAAAATCCTAATCTCTTAATGAATATAAGGATTTGTTAAGCTCAATACGATACGGTTGCGGTGGCGCATCATTCGAGGAAAAACAATGAGCAGATTCTCAAGACTTCAGATTCACTTGCACTGGCTAACTCTGGTGTTAATCGCGATAACCTATGCCACAATGGAATTTCGCGGTTGGTTTCCCAAAGGCAGTGCCTCCTATCTGTTGATGAAAGAAACACACTATAATACAGGGGTATTTGTCTGGTGTTTAATGATAATACGTTTAATTCTCAAACATAAGTATGAAGATCCAGCTATCACACCTACGCCCCCCCAGTGGCAGAGGATATCAGCCAAATTAATGCATATCATGCTCTATGTCTCTTTTCTGGCGCTACCGTTATTAGGTGTCTTGACGATGGCTTACGGTGGAAAGAGTTGGTTTTTTCTAGGTTTAAACATCCCCTCTTTCGTTCATAGCAATGATGAAATAAAAGCCGTCGTGAAAGCTATTCATGAAACTCTGGCAAATGTAGGCTATTTCTTGATTGCAGCCCATGCTGGCGCGGCATTATTTCATCACGCCATACAGAAGGACAATACACTTTTAAGAATGATGCCTGAACATAAACATCTGAAATGATGAGATTAGAAACATAGGCACTAAAAAACGTAGAAAGCATTAGTTTATTTGTTATTCACTATAATGCTTATGTTTCTTTCTATCCCCTCATAACATAATCATCCCCGGGGGACGTCAATTCATATTGACGGTCCCCCTTGTATATCAGATAAAAACACAGTATAAACACTGTATATCCATACAGATAAAGGCAAGTGGCAATGTTCGTGGAACTCGTTTATGACAAAAGGAATTTTGATGGGCTGCTCGGTGCAAAAGAGATCATTTTGGGCGAATTGAGAAAGAGAGTGCACCAGATCTTTCCAGATGCTGATGTCCGGGTTAAACCGATGCTGACCCTACCAGCAATAAACACTGATGCCAGTAAGCACGAGAAAGAACAGATTAGTCGCACTGTTCAGGAAATGTTTGAAGAAGCCGATATGTGGCTGGTCTCAGATTAATTACTCTAATTTGCTGCGACTTAAATCCTTGAAAGATTGTCGGCTACCCGCCGTTATGTTCTGGCATACGACGCAGTCGCAGCAACACTCATCACTGAGCACATATCATTTGTCCAGTCCGGGTATCTTTGCTTCTGTAGCTTAATTACTCCAGATACCGCAAAATAAACCAAGAAGAAATAGTATCATGGTGTATTATATCACATAAAATAATAAACAATTACAACTTATAATTCCCAGGAGCCATAGGTACAGCCTGTTGTTTATCATTTCAAATATCACATTATGCTTTCCGCCCCATGTTAATACTGATAGAATATCGAAATATAAAAAACTATGTAAATTTATTACTAATACTTTGGTAGTTTTTTGATAAATAAAGAAAATGGGCTGCATATAAATGAATACATCTATTACCATCGTTACAGCGTTTTTCGATATAGGACGAGGAAATTGGACGAGTGATAAAGGTTTCTCTCCTCATTTAGAGAGAACATCTGATACTTACATTGAGTATTTTAAAAATCTGTCTGAATTAGATAATGAGATGGTCATATTTACATCTAGTGATCTTAAACCAAAAATAGAAAAAATTAGAAATGGTAAGCGAACTGTTGTAATCTCTTTAGATATCAATAATAAATTCCAACATATTAAAAATAAAATTTCACAGATTCAGAAAGATGATGAATTTAGAAATAAACTTGAAACTCGCCAACTAATAAACCCAGAATACTGGTCCTCAAACTACGTATTCGTTTGCAATCTAAAATCATACTTCGTAAATAAGGCAATAGCGTTAAACCTTGTTAATAATAATATGGTTGCATGGGTTGACTTTGGTTACTGTCGTAATGCAGAAGTCATAAATGGTTTATCCCAATGGAATTATCCATTTGATGTAAACAAAGTCAACTTATTTACGGTAAAAAAAGGGTTGACTGTCAAAACGCTTCATCAGGTTTTCGACCACATGATTAATAATCGTTCTTATATTATTGGCGGTGCAATTGTTGCAACAAAAAACAAATGGAAGGAATTTTATGAATTGGTTTGCCAGTGCCAAATAAAAACGCTTAGAAACAATATTGTTGATGATGACCAGGGTATTTTTATAATGTGCTACCATTATAAACCTCAATTAATCAAACTAAATCATCTCGGTAAGAATCGATGGTTTAATTTTTTTAAACTGTATGGCAAGAATGATTTTAGTTCTTTTTCACGAAGGTTAAAAGTAACACTTATCGGGAAATAAGATTAAATTGTAGACATACACAATACCGATAAAGGTAAAGCTGACGTCTACTATGAGCGAAGAGCGGTAATTAAAGGTTTCGAACACTACATAAATTATCACTCTGCTCGGTTCTGTTTATCAGTCATGATCAATTAACAGTCAGTCGCAATGCTAATTCTTGCGGGTAGGGATCAAAGTAATTCTGCGTCAGCAGATAATCGTCCGGGTATTCCGCCAGATAATGTTTCAGCAACGTCACCGGGGCCAGGATGGGCAGTAGTCCTGCGCGGTAATGAAGGATCACCTCGCGCAACTCGCCGCGCTGACGCATTGTTAATTGATTATGGAAGTACCCCTGAATGTGCATAAGCACGTTTGTGTGGTTTTTACGTGAGGCGGGTTTCTTCAGAATTGTCATTAAATTATCCCGGTAAACCGCAAAGAAAGCCTCCAGATCCTCCCATTCATGCAGTGATGCGACAAATGGGCCAATTTGCCTATATCCGGCCTGATGGTGAGCCAGCAATTGCAATTTATAACGGCTATGAAAATCCAGTAGAGCCCGCCGCGTCAGGCCATTTTTGCGCAGCATATTGAGCTCATGTAGGGCGAAAACCCTTTCGACGAAGTTTTCGCGTAGGACCGGATCGTGCAGCCGCCCGTCTTCTTCTACCGGTAGCCACGGATATTTCTCCATCAGCGCGGCGGTAAACAGTCCCACCCCGTCTTTACGCCCGCGATTGCCTTTATCGTCATATAAGCGCACACGTTCCATGCCACAACTGGGGGATTTTGCACAGACGATAAAACCGGACAGTGTGTCCAGCCCTGCCAGATACCGCTGGCAGAAGTCAGCCATTTCGTCGGTCACGTCTTCGTGAGGTGCGTGACTAAAACGCATGCGAATATCCCCGACAGTCGTTTGCACCAGGCGCAGCGCTGGCCGAGGGACAGGCAAACCTATCGCCATCTCCGGGCAAACAGGCTGGAAAGTCACCCACTGGGCTAGTTTCTCCATCGCAAATTCTGCCCGTTTATGCCCGCCGTCAAAGCGGACGGCAGATCCCGTTAAACAGCCGCTGATCCCAACGATGGGTTGCATTTTCATGACCTCTTCCTCACTATCGCGTTTTACGGGAGAAGAAAAGCGTCACCGTACCGACGGTGAGGCCAAATTTCTTCATCTCCGTTTTATTAAACAGATGGTTAGCATCCTGCATGTACATCCAGTCGTCAAAATTCAGCAACCAGGTTCTGCCGCTGGCTTTCACATTCATGCTGTAATGCCAGTTGAACGCGTTGCCCGCTGCTTGCCCCTTCGCCACGCCTTCAATGTCACCGGCAGTACCTTCGTAACGATCGGCGCTAACTTTACGGATATGCCATACCCGCTGCTGTTTCTCTCCATCGTCGTACACAAAGCGTTCGTTGAGGGTCAATGTGTCTCCCACCACATCGCCGTTAATATCGACATGGAAGCGACGAAGCTGTTTACCGCTGCGGTCCTGAATCATCCCCCATGCTTGCGTTTCTCCCTGAAAATACTGAAAGATATCCAGCGTCGGCTGCTGTTGCCGATAGTCGGCAATTTCAGCGCTACAACCAGCCACCTGCATCAGCAAGGGCAGGCTCAGGGCCAATAAACGTTTCATTTTTCACCTCCAGTAAGCTGCTGACGCAGCTCAGGATATTGCGTGCGGGAACCCAGCCAGACAGAGAGAAAGTTTTCGCTGAACGCCGCCGACTGCGGTGGGCCAAGCGGGATAAAGTGCCTTTGAACCGCTGAAGCGCGATACCAAAACTTCCCCTGCTTATCTTGCAATACAAAAGCCAGTTGCGTACCTGGCGCGACGTCTGGCCATATCTCACTCAACATGCGAAGCCAGGACTCACTCTGCGCTTCCCGCTCGAGAATACCCTGCGCTCGCCACTGATCGCGGGTGGCATTAACCAGTTCTTGCCGTTCAATATTGCGCTGATAGGTGATAATCAGTGCTTGATCCTCTTTCAGCCCGCGATAGCTCCCATCCGGCGTGCGCAGTTGTGAGGTATAGATCGTGAATGGTCCCCAGGAGAGCGTCGCATCGCCGACTTTCCGCCAGCTTAACCAGTCAGCGGCACCGGCAAAAGGCGCCGTCGCCATGACGCCCAGCAGTATCAATAGGGCAGGTTTCATTAGTGTTTCCCCATGAAAATATGAAAAAACAGCATCAACACCAGCCAGCCCGCCGCCATTAAGCCAACAACAATAAATGTTGGTTCCAGAAAAGTAATGGCCCCCAAACGCTCTCCTATCACATAGGCGATCGGCCCACCACCGGTGGCCATTATGGCCAGCAGCCATCCCGGCAAGGTAGTCGAGCAGGTGAGGTGCGTCCACAGGACAGCGAACATGAGCCAAAGCGCAACCATCCATAACGGCAACAATGCTTCGCCGTGAAAATTAATCAACCCCGTCAACGCCCACAGCGCATCCAGACCACTACCCACCGCTGCCATCATTAACGCGTACAGACGTTGCGCAGACGGCAGCAAGAAGCAGGCCAGAATAGCCAGCCCAAGCCATAACGCCAGGCCGCGCTCACGAAATAACACCACCATGAGCCAGTACAGATCGAACCCGACAGCCAGGATAAAGACCTGTAAATGGCGGTTCATGGACGTTCCGCCGTCAGTTGCACCACGCTGATCGTGCGGGCGTTAAAACCGGCTTCGCAGTAGCCGAAGTAGTACAGCCACATACGGCGAAAACGCTCATCAAATCCCAGTTTTTCAATGTCATGCCAGGCGTGAACAAATCCTTGTCGCCAGTGCGCAAGCGTCCGGGCGTAGTCGGGCCCCATATCGAACAGATTACGAACCACAAAGTCAGTATGCTTTGTCATCAGGCCGCTCATCGCGGTGATACTGGGTAAAAAGCCCCCTGGAAAGATATAGCGCTGAATAAAATCAACGCCTTTGCTGTATTCGCGATAGCGCTGATCCTGAATGGTAATGGCCTGAATCGCCAGTTTTCCCCCACGACGCAGTCGCGCCTGGCAGGTACGGAAAAACGTCGGCAGATAACGCTGACCAACCGCTTCGATCATTTCGACCGACACCAGTTTGTCGAATTCCCCGGTCAGGTCGCGGTAGTCGCACAGCAGGACGTTGACTCTCTCCTGTAAACCTGCGCGGGCAATCCGCGCTTTCGCCCAGGCAAACTGTTCCTGAGACAGGGTCGTGGTGGTTACACGGCAACCGTAATGGCGTGCGGCGTATTCCGCCATAGCCCCCCAACCAGTACCAATCTCCAGCAGGTGGTCATTCGCGGTCAGTGCCAGTTGCTCGCAAAGCCGCGCCATTTTGGCCTGCTGAGCCTGCGCTAAAGACTGCTCGGGGCAGGTGAATAAGGCGCTGGAATAGAGTAAATCCTCATCAAGAAAGTACGCATAAAATGCATTACCGAGATCGTAATGCGCGGCAATGTTTTCTTTTGCTTGTTGCCGATGGTTGCGACGCTTCCAGTGACGCAAACGCTCGGCGGGTCGGCCAAGCAGGCGAAAACCGCTTTCCAGGCGTCCCAGTAGGGTGCTGTTAAGCGCAAATATTTGCAGTAACGGCGTGAGCTGTTGCGTTTCCCACTCTCCGTCCATCCAGGCCTCAGCCGCCGCAAGACTTCCGCCTTTCAGCACCCGCCAGTACACCGTGGGCGAGAGAATATGTACTTCAGCGCGTAATTCAGCTGAAACATCACCAAAATGTAAGGTCTGCTCCCCTTCCCGCATCGTGACAGAACCCTGGCGAAGGCCGCTCAGCATGCGGAAAATAAGCCAACGCGCCACACGCAGGTTGCGCGGAACATCAGGTTCAAGCGCAAAGACGGGATCGGTCATGATCGTTCACTCCTGCTGACGGGATGGTTGTAGAGAGGAACTCGCTTAAGCCACAGTCGTAGCGCCTGCCAGTAAATCGCTAACACCGTTTTCAGCGTCATTAACGGCAGTCGTAGCAGCAACGCGCGTAAACTCGCCTGCGTCAACGGCTCGCGTTTGAGCATCAGGCTGGCATCAAAAATCTTCTCTGCCTGGTGGTTTTCGATATGCATATGCAGCGTTTTACCCGGCGGGTTAAATCGCCAGTGATAGACCATATCCATCGGGTTAAACGGCGATACATGGAACGCTTTTTCCAACGGACGCTTTTCCTGTGCGTCTACAGCGTAGTAATGTCGCTCATTCCATGGCGTATTGCGGACTTCCGCCAGTACCCAGCGCAGACGCTGTGAACGGTCATAGCAGTAGTAAAAATTGACCGGGTTAAAATGAAAACCGAAATAGCGCAGCTGTGTCAGAAGCATTACACGCCCCCCGGGATGTTCGCCCGTCAGGCAGGCAAGCTTATTCAACACGCTCTCTCTTAACGGTGTCCCCAGAGGGTAATCCGCATCATGAAAAGCTGTCGCGGCGAAGCGATTACGTTTCACGCCTACGCCCGAAAGCTGTGCGAGTTCATCTAAATCGAGCCACGCCATAAACACCTGATAACTAAACTGGTGTGTTGCTGGCTGGAGGCGGCGATGGCGCAAAACACCGTGGTACAGGCAGCTGTTCATCTTAGCCCCCCTCTCCTGCGGCAATGCCGTGTACTACATCGAGCGCGCTGCGCACGCCATCCTCATGAAAGCCGTTGTACCAATAAGCCCCGCAGAACCAGGTCCGACGCAGGCCGTTGATCTCAGTGCGGCGCGCCTGCGCGCGCCAGCTGTCGGGATTAAACAATGGGTGCTCGTAGACAAAGCGTCGCAAGACGAATCGCTCGTCAATAGGGGTGTCCGGGTTGAGGGTCACGCAGAATAGCGGGCTTCCTTCGGGTAATCCCTGGAGAATATTCATGTTATAGGTGACACAGGCGCTGGCGCGATCTTGCCCACTCAGGCGGTAATTCCAGCTTGCCCACGCGCGTTCGCGTACCGGTAACCAGCGGCGATCGCTGTGCAAAACGACCTCGTTACGCTGCCAGCTAATTGCGCCCAGCACGTCGAGTTCTGCGGTGGTGGCATCACCAAGCACGACCAGAGCCTGCGAAGAATGACAAGCGAAGATCACCTGATCAAACGTCTGTACTGATCCTGCCAACTGGATTTTGACGCCGCTGTCGTGACGAATGACCTGCTGAACAGGCGCATTGAGGTGCAATGCCAGACGCTCACCCAGCTTCGCCAGCATAACGCGAATGTACTCGCGCGATCCGCCTGGGACCACGTACCACTGCGGACGATGCCAGATATCCAGCAGGCCGTGGTGTTCAAAGAAGCGTAAGAACAACGGCAACGGAAAACGGCGCATTTCCTGTAGCGAAGATGACCAGATGGCTGCGCCCATCGGCAGAATATAATGACGCGCAAAGAACGCGCTGAAATGGTGCTGGTCGAGGAAGGTCTGTAGCGTGGCGTTGGCATCGACATCATTCAATGCCCGTTTAGCCAGACGATTAAAACGGACAATCTCTTTCATCATTCCCCAAAATGCGGGTTTGAGCAGGTTCTGACGTTGGGCGAACAAGGAAGTCAGAGTATGACCGCTGTACTCCATACCGCTTTGCGTATTATGCACCGAAAAACTCATCTGCGTTTTTTGCCCCTGGATACCGAGTTCACTCAGCAAGCCCATAAAACGCGGATAAGTTCGGTCGTTGTAGACGATAAAGCCGCTATCAATCGCGAAATTCCCCTGTGGAGTCGCTATATCTACCGTCGCAGTATGGCCGCCAGGGGTCGACGCCGCTTCAAAAAGCGTCACCTGATGATGTCCGGCCAGACGCCAGGCGCAGGTTAATCCGGCAATACCACTGCCAATGATAGCAATTTTCATGAACGCACCATCCTGCGCAGCAACGTGCGCTGGAGACTCTCAGGCAGCACGGCCAACAGACGCAGCAACACGCCAAAACCTGTCGGGAAGGCAATACTATTTTTTCCTTTCGCCAGGCCACGACGAATAGCCTTCACCGCCTGCTTTACACTCACCTGCCCGGGCATAGGAAAATCGTTTTTACGGGTAAGCGGGGTATCAACAAATCCTGGCGAAACGACGGTCACGGCAATACCTTTTGGCTCCCAGTCCAGACGCAAACTATTGGCAAACCAGGTTAGCGCGGCTTTAGACGCACCATAGGCTTCCGCCCGTGGGAACGGCAGCCAGTGCGCCATCGAACTGACCAGCACCACACGGTTACCGGAAGTTAACTGCGGCTGAAGCGCTGCCAGGCAGTTGATGGGGCCCTGATAATTCGCCGCCATCACCCGTTCAACCTTCCCTGCATCTATCCAGCCGTGGTCGAGATATTCGCAAGTTCCGGCACAAAGAATAACCAGTTCGGGTTTGCAGTCCGCCAACGCCTGGCGACAGGCGTCCCTGTCTGTCATATCGAACAGGCGTACTGTGATGTTGGCGTGGGATTGGCGCAGTTGTTCCAGCCTTTCGGGATTGCGGCCACAGGCAATCACGTGACAGCCGTCATCGGCCCATGATTTTGCAAGCCCGGCGCCAATCCCTGAACTTGCGCCAGTAATGAGGACAGTCATCATGCGCGCACCTTCCTTTTAACGTGGCGAACGGCCCAACCCAACAGCGGCAGATGCTCATAGAGCATCTCACCGGCATCGTAATAATCACGCTGGCGAAAAATCTTCTCGCCATGTGTCTCGACCATTGAACATCCCGGCAAAGATCGTATTTTTCCGCCAGCAATACGCGGATGCGACCAGTACATTGTCCACGTCACAGCAAACCGCCCGGTCTCACACAGTGGAGGGTCAATGGCAAAACGGCAGGCATTCACATTCGCCAGGAGATGCGAGAAATAGCGCTGAATGGCAAACAGCCCATTATGTTCCCCGAAGGGATCGACAAGTACCGCGTGCACGTCGTACAAACCGGCAAGCGCGGGGACGGGCTGGCGATCCAAATTGGCGTAGTAATCCACAAACCTGTCGATAACGGATGGCGGTGCGCGCATAGCTCTTACCCTTGTGTGAACCACATTACGTAGGCGGTATAATTAAAACTTACACAAACACTTTAATTTGTCCAAGTTTATACTAAAAAATAATTATAAATTCATTTAATTCAATAAATTAAAATTTAATATTTTTGAGGAAATTTATTCGTAAGCCACTAAGGTAGTGGCCAATCAACACACAAGAAAGGTAATAACAGAGAATTAAAGCGGGATCACTTCGAGGGAGTTGACCTGCTGTTGCCAGAGGTCTATCTGTTTTTTGCGCGCTACGGTGAGTTTGCCGGACGTCACCAACAGCCATTTGCGTTCGGGGAAAATTTCAGGCGCAAGCATCGCGGGCGGTACAGGAAGCACATCAATACGATGTCCCTGTCCAGTGCGACCAAGCGCTTCAAGCCAGATCTCGCAGGGGTCGGTAAGATGCCAGCCTGTAATCAGGTAGTTATCGCCCGGCGCACGCTTATCCCCTTCCAGGCAAAACGAGGTGTAAGAAATAATAATACCATCAAGGATTTCACGCAGCGTCATGATAGCAGGCACGTTAGCTGATACCTGGCTTCGCAGAGGGCGCAGCACCTCGCTCACCAGTTCAGGGCGGGGATATTCGCGACCGGCATCATAAATAAGCTGGCGCAGAGAGTCTATTTTCCCTTCGTTCAAGCGCTGCAGCATACTCTCTTGCAGAGCGAGCCAGTTATTCGTTCGCCGGGCACCAGGGCGGGACAGCAACGGTTTAACCTGGCTTATCGGTACGCCTTTTTTCACCCAATCGAGAATTTTAAGCGCCTGTTGGATATCGTCATCGCTATACAACCGGTGCCCACCATCCGTACGTTGTGGTTTGAGAAGTCCATAACGACGTTGCCAGGCGCGCAGCGTTGTGGCGGTTATTCCACAAAGCCTCGCAAATTCACCGATGGAATAGGACATACAGAGCACCTAATAACCAATAATACTTTCAATATACTACGAACCACGAGCAACAATCACTTTCAGAAAGAAGATATAAAGCACAAGGGATTGATATCCACAAATTATTGGAACATAAATCAAGAAAAATGACAGACAAATATCACGACGACAGGGGTAAGGATTGGACAGTTGTCGAAGTAAAAACGGGGTGAGCACGCCTGGTTTTTGGGGAAGCATTTTGGGGAAACAATGTTGCAGGCACAAAAAAACGGGAACCTCTCGGCTCCCGTTCTCATACAACCCAAAATCTGGATTACATGTTTTCGATGATCGCGTCACCAAACTCTGAACATTTCAGCAGTTTAGCGCCGTCCATCAGACGTTCGAAGTCATAGGTTACGGTCTTGGCGTTAATCGCGCCTTCCATACCTTTAACGATCAGGTCAGCCGCTTCGACCCAACCCATGTGGCGCAGCATCATTTCTGCAGACAGAATGATAGAGCCAGGGTTCACTTTATCCTGGCCTGCGTACTTCGGTGCAGTACCATGGGTCGCTTCGAACAGCGCACATTCGTCACCGATGTTCGCGCCTGGCGCGATACCAATACCCCCCACCTGTGCTGCCAACGCATCAGAGATGTAGTCGCCGTTCAGGTTCATACAAGCAATCACATCGTACTCAGCAGGACGCAGCAGGATCTGTTGCAGGAACGCATCGGCGATAACGTCCTTAACCACGATTTCTTTGCCGGATTTCGGGTTCTTGATTTTCACCCACGGGCCGCCATCAATCAATTCACCACCGAATTCTTCACGCGCTAACTGGTAACCCCAGTCTTTGAACGCGCCTTCAGTGAACTTCATGATGTTACCTTTATGTACCAGGGTAACAGAATCACGATCGTTCGCGATGGCATATTCGATCGCCGCACGAACCAGACGCTTGGTCCCTTCTTCAGAACACGGTTTGATACCAATACCACAATGTTCCGGGAAGCGAATTTTCTTCACGCCCATTTCTTCACGCAGGAATTTAATCACTTTCTCAGCATCTGCGGAGTCTGCTTTCCACTCGATACCCGCATAGATATCTTCGGAGTTTTCACGGAAGATAACCATGTCGGTCAGTTCAGGGTGTTTAACCGGGCTTGGCGTACCCTGGTAATAACGCACCGGGCGCAGGCAGACATACAGGTCAAGTTCCTGACGCAGAGCAACGTTCAGAGAGCGAATACCGCCGCCAACTGGCGTGGTCAGTGGACCTTTGATGGCAACACGATATTCACGAATCAGATCAAGAGTTTCAGCAGGCAGCCAGACGTCCTGGCCATAAACCTGAGTGGATTTCTCGCCGGTGTAGATTTCCATCCAGGAGATTTTACGCTCGCCTTTATAGGCTTTCTCGACAGCAGCATCGACAACTTTGATCATCGGTGGGGTTACATCAACGCCGATACCGTCGCCTTCAATGAACGGGATAATCGGATTTTCAGGAACGTTGAGTTTGCCGTTTTGCAGGGTGATCTTCTTACCTTCCGCCGGAACAACTACTTTGCTTTCCATTCACCTCTCCTTCGAGCGCTTCTGGTTTGCTCGTCTGTCATCGCGCTGCATGTGCATTGGCGTCCTGCTGCACGACTGCGTTAGAGCAATTTTTTGTTAATGATTTGTAATGAGCGTGTCAATACTACCCTATTGTTCGTCGCCATGAAAGACACTCGTTCTTAGGCTATAATGCGGCAATTGACATAATCTGAAAATACCATGCAAAAAACTTCTTTTAGAAATCACCAAGTTAAGCGATTCAGCTCACGACAAGTCACTAAGCAGCGTAAAGAAAACCAGCCAAAACGCGTGGTTTTGTTCAATAAACCCTACGATGTTTTGCCACAATTTACTGACGAAGCGGGACGCAAAACGTTAAAAGATTTTATTCCTGTGCCAGGCGTGTATGCTGCGGGTCGTTTGGATCGGGACAGTGAAGGGCTTTTAGTGCTGACCAATGATGGCGCATTACAGGCGCGGTTAACGCAGCCCGGCAAGCGCACGGGGAAAATTTATTATGTTCAGGTTGAGGGAGAACCTACGCCCGAAGCGCTGGAAGCCCTGCGCACTGGCGTAACGCTTAACGATGGCCCCACGCTGCCTGCAGGCATTGAAGTGGTAGAAGAACCCGCCTGGCTGTGGCCGAGAACCCCGCCCATTCGTGAACGGAAGAATATTCCCACCAGTTGGTTAAAAGTCACCTTATATGAAGGCCGCAACCGTCAGGTACGGCGTATGACAGCACATGTTGGGTTTCCTACGCTACGCCTCATCCGCTATGCCATGGGTAATTACACGCTGGATAATCTCGCTAACGGCGAATGGCGGGATGCAACTGTATAAGGAATCGGTATGTTCAAACCACACGTTACGGTCGCCTGCATTGTGCATGCAGAAGATAAATTTTTAGTCGTTGAGGAAACCATAAACGGCAAAGCCTTGTGGAATCAACCTGCCGGGCACCTGGAAGCAGACGAAACCCTGGTACAGGCCGCCGCTCGTGAGCTATGGGAAGAGACAGGCATCAACGCACAGCCGCAGCACTTCATTCGGATGCACCAATGGATTGCGCCGGACAGAACGCCTTTTTTACGTTTTCTGTTTTCTATCGAACTTGCCAATATGTGCGCTACTGAACCCCATGACAGTGATATTGATTGCTGTCGCTGGGTCAGCGCAGAAGAGATTCTCTCAGCGCCAAACCTGCGCTCACCGCTGGTTGCCGAGAGCATTCTCTGTTATCAGAGCGGGCAGCGCTATCCGCTGGCAATGATCGGTGAATTTAACTGGCCGTTTACAGAGGGTGTCAAGTAAAGGGCTGCGTGCTAGAATATGCCGCCTTGAAGTTCAATGTCGTGAGTATTCCTATGTCTGAAAGCCCAAAAAAAGTGATCGTCGGCATGTCCGGCGGTGTCGATTCCTCCGTTTCTGCCTGGCTGTTGCAACAACAGGGCTATCAGGTAGAAGGCCTGTTCATGAAGAATTGGGAAGAGGACGATGGCGAGGAATATTGCACAGCGGCTGCCGACCTTGCGGATGCACAGGCTGTCTGTGACAAACTTGGCATTGAACTGCATACCGTTAACTTTGCTGCAGAATACTGGGACAACGTCTTTGAGCTGTTTCTTGAAGAGTACAAAGCGGGTCGTACGCCGAACCCGGATATTCTGTGCAATAAAGAGATAAAATTTAAAGCCTTCCTCGAATTTGCCGCTGAAGATTTAGGTGCCGATTACATCGCCACCGGTCACTACGTGCGCCGCGCTGATGTCGACGGCAAAAGCCGCCTGCTGCGAGGGCTTGATGGCAATAAAGACCAGAGCTATTTCCTCTATACGCTCGGCCATGAGCAAATCGCGCAAAGTCTGTTCCCGGTCGGCGAACTGGAAAAACCACAGGTGCGTAAAATTGCCGAAGATCTCGGTCTGATTACCGCCAAGAAAAAAGATTCCACGGGTATCTGCTTCATCGGCGAACGTAAGTTCCGCGAATTTCTTGGTCGCTACCTGCCCGCTCAGCCTGGCAAAATCATCACCGTTGACGGCGAAGAGATTGGCCAGCACCAGGGACTGATGTACCACACTCTGGGCCAGCGTAAAGGTCTGGGCATTGGCGGTACGAAAGAAGGGACGGAAGATCCATGGTATGTGGTGGATAAAGACGTTGAGAACAACATTCTGGTTGTCGCTCAGGGTCACGAACACCCACGCCTGATGTCCGTTGGCCTGGTGGCACAACAGCTGCATTGGGTCGATCGCGAACCGTTCACCGGCACAATGCGCTGCACGGTGAAAACCCGCTACCGTCAGACCGACATTCCATGCACCGTTAAAGCGCTGGATGCTGAACGTATTGAAGTCATTTTCGACGAACCGGTTGCGGCGGTAACGCCGGGTCAGTCGGCTGTCTTTTACAATGGCGAAATCTGCCTCGGCGGCGGAATTATCGAACAACGCCTGCCTTTGCCGGTCTAATTATTTACACATTTGATACAAGGAAGCAGTGAACGTGGCAAAGAATTATTATGACATCACCCTCGCCCTGGCAGGTATATGCCAGTCGGCACGCCTGGTGCAAGAACTGGCGCACCAGGGGCATTGTGATGCCGATGCGTTACACGTTTCACTTAACAGTATCATCGACATGAACCCCAGCTCGACGCTTGGAGTCTTTGGCGGGAGTGAGGCGAACCTGCGACTTGGCCTTGAAACGTTGCTCGGCGTGCTCAACGCCAGCAGTCGTCAGGGGCTGAACGCGGAACTCACCCGCTACACGTTAAGCCTGATGGTACTGGAGCGTAAGCTGTCAGCGGCCAAAGGCGCTATGGACACGCTGGGAGACCGTATCAACGGCTTACAGCGCCAGTTGGACCATTTTGATTTGCAGTCAGAAACGTTGCTGAGCGCGATGGCTGGCATTTATGTTGACGTCATCAGCCCACTCGGCCCGCGTATTCAGGTCACGGGTTCCCCTGCTATCCTCCAGAGCCCACAGGTTCAGGCTAAAGTACGCGCTTCGCTATTGGCTGGCATTCGTGCAGCAGTGCTCTGGCATCAGGTTGGTGGAGGCCGTCTGCAACTCATGTTTTCTCGTAATCGCCTGACGACTCAGGCAAAACAAATTCTTGCTCATTTAACCCCGGAGTTGTGATCTATGGAATTATCCTCACTGACCGCCGTTTCCCCTGTCGATGGACGCTACGGCGATAAAGTCAGCGCGCTGCGCGGGATTTTCAGTGAATACGGTTTGCTGAAATTCCGTGTACAGGTTGAAGTACGCTGGCTGCAAAAACTGGCCGCGCACGCAGCGATCAAGGAAGTTCCTGCTTTTGCTGCCGACGCAATCGGTTTCCTTGATGCGATCGTCGCTAACTTCAATGAAGAAGATGCCGCGCGTATCAAAACCATTGAGCGTACGACTAACCATGATGTGAAGGCAGTTGAGTATTTCCTGAAAGAAAAAGTGGCTGATATCCCGGAACTGCATGCCGTTTCCGAGTTTATCCACTTCGCGTGTACGTCAGAAGACATCAACAACCTGTCTCACGCGCTGATGTTGAAAACCGCTCGCGACGAAGTAGTCCTGCCATACTGGCGTAAGCTTATCGACGCAGTGAAAGATCTGTCCGTACAGTATCGCGATATCCCTCTGCTCTCCCGTACCCACGGTCAACCTGCCACCCCGTCTACGCTGGGCAAAGAAATGGCTAACGTGGCTTACCGTATGGAGCGCCAGTACCGCCAGCTTAACCAGGTCGAAATTCTCGGTAAAATCAACGGTGCCGTGGGTAACTATAACGCCCACATCGCCGCTTACCCGGAAGTAGACTGGCATCAGTTCAGCGAAGAGTTTGTTACGTCGCTGGGCATCCAGTGGAACCCGTACACCACGCAGATTGAACCGCACGACTACATTGCCGAGCTGTTTGATTGCATCGCACGTTTCAACACTATCCTGATCGACTTTGACCGCGATGTCTGGGGTTACGTGGCGCTGAACCATTTCAAACAGAAAACTATCGCTGGCGAAATCGGTTCCTCCACCATGCCGCACAAGGTTAACCCAATCGATTTCGAAAACTCCGAAGGCAACCTGGGTCTGTCTAACGCGGTACTGCAACATCTGGCGAGCAAACTGCCGGTTTCCCGCTGGCAGCGAGACCTGACGGACTCAACCGTTCTGCGCAACCTGGGCGTCGGTATTGGCTATGCACTGATCGCGTATCAATCCACACTGAAGGGCGTGAGCAAACTGGAAGTGAACCGCGATCATCTGCTGGATGAACTGGACCATAACTGGGAAGTTCTGGCCGAGCCGATCCAGACCGTGATGCGTCGCTATGGTATTGAAAAGCCTTACGAGAAGCTGAAAGAACTGACCCGCGGCAAACGCGTTGACGCTGAAGGTATGAAGCAGTTTATCGACGGTCTGGCCCTGCCGGAAGACGAAAAAACTCGCCTGAAAGCAATGACGCCAGCCAATTACATTGGTCGCGCCGTCACTATGGTTGATGAACTGAAGTAATCTGTATTGCGCCGGAGAGCAATTGCGCCTGTTCCGGCCACCAGTTTATGTCGTATGCTAGCCGGATAAGCGTCAGCGCCTTCCGGCTTTTTTCGCCAGTGATAGCCTCCCTTCCCCCGGTTTATTAAATGTTTATCCCCACAGCCACATAATCAGCGTTAGACTATAAAATTGATTTTGTAAATTCAGTAAATACAGTTAATTATCATAAAATCAATCAGTTAATAAAAAACAGTCTTGGACAATTACGGGCAATGTAAGCCATTTCATCGCCCCAAATCATGCCCCAAACTGATTTTCGCCCCCAAATTTGCCCCTATTTAAGGGGCTTCCCCGAGCATAGTGGAAACCTTTTCAGTACGCCATGATCAGCCTCTCGTAGTGTAACATCACACTTCCACTGACTGTCCTTGCAGAGGCTGAAAAATATCCTGCATCAGGAGTCTTGTAGAATCCCACCGGGAGGAAAACAGGTTAAGAAAATACCAGCTTAAAATATAAAGATTGATGAGAGTGCTTTTTTGAGACTAAATAGTGGTTACAGGCATGATTTTGTTTCGAACTTCGTTATGGCTGATGGGAGTGTACCTTGCAAATTCGACTAATGGATGAAGCTTCTTTGAGCATGTGGGTTGGACTTCGAAGTCAGCTATGGCCAGACCATAGCTATGAAGATCATATTCTGGATGGCCAACACATTTTATCTTGTCCCGATAAATATGTTTCATTCCTGGCAATAAATAACCAGAGTCAGGCAATAGCGTTTGCCGATGCCGCGGTTCGCCATGATTATGTGAATGGTTGTGAAAGCAGTCCGGTGGTTTATCTTGAAGGGATTTTTGTTATTCCTGAGCAGAGAAGCCATGGCGTTGCCAAACTACTGGTTGCAGCCGTACAGGATTGGGGAGTGGCGAAAGGTTGCACCGAGATGGCAAGCGATGCGTCTTTAGATAACCATATATCCTATCAAATGCATCAGGCTTTAGGCTTTGAAGAAACCGAACGTGTGGTATTTTTCAGAAAAAGAATAGCTGGTTAAAAGTCGCCACCACAAAAGAGGAAGGCCTGTACTTAAATAGTATCAATGAGAGGGGTTATGTTCATTGAACTGGTTTACGATAACGGACATGTTGAAGGTTGAGTTGGTGCCAGACAACTTATTTTGCCCGAACTAACGAAGCGAGTGTGCCAGATTCTCCATGATGCAGACGCTAAGGTTAAACTAATGCAGACTAACGGTTTGAATAGCGATGTCAGCAAATGCGACCAGGAAAGCTGAACCGTATGCTGGAGGATATGTTTGAAGAGGCTGATATGTGGCTAGTTCAGGACTGAAGCACTATTGCCCACGTACGTGGGCTTTGAGAAAAACAAGTAACTCCGCTACCAAGACTTCAAATCAGGTTGGATATTTCATAGATGGTTTGTATTAAGAGGTTAGCGGTTATAAGCATTTAGATGTATTAGCTCAGAGTTGATCTGACGGTTTTCACTGGCAGCACACAATCAAATCTGACAGTCTGCTTTGAGCGAAATAAGACGTTGCCACTTTTTCCCAAAAAAGTACTAACAGAAACAGTGGCCTTTCACTATTTAGACATCAAAAATCTGGAGAATATTTCACAGGAGACATGGCACCTTTCTTTCTTAGAACGTCCGGAATCTTTTTACCAAGGTAAATTTTTGCTATATCAGGAGGGGCAAGTCTTCCCCTGAATCCAAAGCGGGATTTTTGAGTAGATTCAAACTCATCATCTGCATCCCATGAAGGCATCTCGGGGAAATTCTCACGGGTAGATTCAAGCCACTCATCAGCTATATAAACCCCTCTGACGATTCCCCTCACTGTAGCCAGTATAAATTCAGCCTTACGAGCACGCTCAACACGCACACGCCAGCTAAATCGTACGGCATCATAGAGGTCTACATCCTTTGAACTTCTATTCACGGAAATCATCAGGACTTTATGTTGGAACACGACTGTTTCGGGCTGGTATGTTGCGATTAATTCTTTGATGTGTGCTGGACCATATTCATTACTGCCAGCACCGCTCATAATGTTAGTTAAACCGGGGTAGGCGTCGATAAGTGCAGCTTCAACCTCGTACGCGGTCTTTTCATCGGCCATACCGTGCCGGTGGATTACATGGATGACCTCAAGACCAGCCAACCTTATCTCTCGAAGTTGCTTGAGTTTATTACTGAGCAATTCATCATCAACCGCAGCGACTTCACCGCGCATATGAGCAAATACTCGATTCCCTTTCCCTTTCCCTACGTAAAAGGTACTTCCATCCCTTGGATCAATTAATCGGTATACATACCAGCCAAGATGTTCCATTACTCCCGGAGGAAACTCCTTGATATCCATGCCATAACTCCTAGTACTTGATTCATGAGGCATAAGCTAAATATAGCAATGTCGATTAACAACTAATAGTACCAATTAATCTCCCCTATAATTGATATACCGAAGAAAAAGCAACGTCCGCTTATGGCACAGACCTGCCTGTCACATTAGGTTTAGGTCTGTGCCATAGCTGTTCAGGTCAGGTCTGATTTAATACAATTTAGGCGTTTAGAAAGGTGAACCAGCACATTACTTCCACTCACTCCAGCCAACTGGATATTCAGCAATGGCATTAACATCTGTAAGTAACGCTACCTCCGATTTCATCTGCCTCTGCCGCTCGTGAACTCTGAAGCCGTACATTACCCTTGCCTGCACCATCGCTGCCTCCAGCTGTTGCAGGAACTCAAAATTCACAGGAACATCGTGGTTATCCGCATCCGTCCAGAAGAATCCTTCCGGTAACTTTCCTGTACTGCCAGCCATAACCACGGGCGCAAGACGCTCCTGCGATGCTTTGCCTCCATCCCACCGGCGATTGTCCAGTTCAAAAATAATGTTGGCGTTTTCCTGAACGTCCCGCCAGTTGCTGATTTCAGTCAGTTTCTGATTTCGTAAATCCTCCACCATCTTGTCAGTCATAATAAAAGGGGCTACAGGTCCATACTTTCCTGATTCAAGCTCGCTGTAGATACGGCGTCCATGCTCCTCAAAATCATTCTGACATGCAGTGAAAGGCAGAAACTCATCAAACTCTGCAAATTTAACCCTGCAGTTAATCGCTGTATGTTCTTTATTCGCCCACTCAGGAGCCTGAATGTCCTCAATATTCATACAATCTCCTGCTATGAAATTCGCTGAAAAAGACCAGCATAATATTGAAAATTATACCCAGATATACCATCCGATGAAGTGGTTATAACCCCACACGAACGCCATGTACCCGGCAAAGTGTATGTCTGGTTAGGACCCCAGATACAAAATGATGCTTCACGATTGCTGTTAGCTAGAATTCCACACGCCCGTAAGCTACTCCCTGCAAAATTTACACCGGGATTCAAAGGACTTCTGGATGGTTCCATCAATGCCAGCGCAAACGTACCTACAGCATGAAGAGCACCCGCTGGTGCACCTGCTGGTCCCTGCGGCCCTTGCGGTCCCGTAGCACCTGTTGCTCCTTTTGCGCCTGCCGGTCCTTGTGGTCCAGTAGCTCCTGTTGCACCCTTAGCGCCTGCAGGCCCCTGTGGTCCTTGCGGTCCAGTTAACCCGGTATCCCCTTTATCTCCCTTATCCCCTTTTGCGCCTGCCGGTCCCTGCGGACCTGCTGGGCCAGTTGCTCCAGTAGCCCCTCTGGCACCAGTTAACCCGGTATCTCCTTTGTCACCCTTTTCACCTTTTGCACCTGCCGGTCCCTGCGGACCAGCAGGGCCAATTGGTCCTGTTGCCCCCGTTAACCCGGTGTCTCCCTTGTCACCCTTTTCACCTTTTGCACCTTTTGCACCGGCTGGCCCCTGCGGACCTGGCGGACCACTGAGATCTTCACTTTCCTGTATCTCTTTAATGGTATCAGCGGCGGCTTTTGAGGCTGCACTTCTGGCCTGTTCTGCAAGAAGCTGTGCTTCATCCCTTGCCTGTCCACTTTCTTTCTCACTGGCAGCAGCAGCCTGTGCGCTGTTCCGGGCATTCAGGGCATTTTCCTGAGCTTCATCGCGCAGCGTCAGGGCCTCATCTCTGGCCTGTTCTGCGCTGGTGGCGCTCTCAGCGGCTTCATTTTTATGGTTCTCAGCCGTTTTGGCTGACTGCAGGGCTGACGCTCCACTTGAAGATGCCGATTCTGCACTGGCTGATGCCGCAATCTCTGATTTAGCGGCCTTGTCGCTGGATTCCCTGGCATGCTGTTCACTTAGTGCTGCAGCTGCTGCGCTGTTATTACCCTGTTCTGCAGCCTGTGTAGCAATGAGGGCGCTTTCACGCGCTGAGGTTTCAGATGCGGCTGCATTACCGGCATGCTCACCCGCTGTTTGTGCTGAAGAGGCGGCACTTTCGGCACTTCCGGCTGCAGACTGTGCCGAAGTACCTGCCTCCTGCTGCGCTTTCTGTGCCGTATCAGCGGAAGTTTTTGCCACTCCGGCCTGTTCCGTCGCTGTCTGTGCAGACTTTGCCGCACTGTCCGCATCTGCACCGCTGGCCAGAACGTCCTGTGCTGTCTGCCGGGCAGAATCTGTGGCAGATTGGGAAGACACATCAGCCGCATCGGCAGAGAGCGCTGCCAGGCGCTGTGACTCTGCCGCAGCCGTTGCAGACAACGCCGTCGCGTCTTTACTCTGCTCTGCTGACTGTGCGGCCTGTTCGGCGCGTTCCCGATCCTTCTCTGTTGCACCGCTCAAATCCACAACGCGGTTTACCATTTCCTCAAAGCGTTTCATCACCTCCGGACGAAGATCCGCATCCTTCGGCGCATCGAGGAACGCATTCAGGGTATCCGGCTCATCGGTCGGGGCCACATAAATATCGCCGGCCACTGAGGGAGGAAAACCTTCCCGCAGCAGTGACACACTGTAATAACCTGGTTCAGCCTCAATGCTGTAGTGGCCATTCGCATCCGTAACAGAGGATGACGTCACCTCAACCACAACGGTCGGGCTGGTTTTCCTGGCACTCAGCTGAATAGTGCAGTCCTGTACAGGTTTTCCCGCGCCATCTTTGAGAATGCCTGATATGAGTACCGGCATAATACCTCCATAAAAAAACCGCCCGGAGGCGGTTTCTGTTATTAACTGATTGTTATCCCGGCTGATGACTTTTTCGTCACAATAACCAGCAGGTCACTGATTCGGGAAAATGGATAGCCGCTGCTGTTACCGTGTGTACTGACGCTGAAACTCAGCGTCATCCGTCCGCTCCCGGCAGGCATATCAAGTGTTCGCGTAAAAACGGCCGGTACACCTCTGCTTGTCTGCTTGTATATCTCCACCCCGTTTTTCCTGACAGTCA
Organism: Citrobacter sp. wls710; assembly: GCF_005281115.1. NCBI lineage: Bacteria > Pseudomonadati > Pseudomonadota > Gammaproteobacteria > Enterobacterales > Enterobacteriaceae > Citrobacter > Citrobacter sp. wls710. The sequence continues at coordinate 73,994 of NZ_SZXD01000029.1, read as the reverse complement.
GCGTACAGTCATCCCATACGTCATTACTGGTCTGGCTGTCATACGCTGCACCCTGAAAAGTAATCGCAGGAATGGAAACCTGTCGGTCAAAAGACTGGTCATCTTCAATCACGACTGTCAGTGTCCCGTTGGCGTACCGTTTTTCACCGTTACTGGTTATGAAGTAAGGAAACTCCCTGCCCGCTGCCTTAACAATATCTCCCAGGATACGCTCGGCCCGGAGTGTCCCCTTTATGGTGCAGTTTTCCTCAATCATCACATTGTTGAGAGCACCAGAATTCGCACTGATATGGCCGTTGATATCCGCATTACGGGCAGTAAGCCTGCCGTCAGGCGTCATTCCCGCCGCTGGTGATGCTCGGCGCTGTCAGATATTTGAGGAACACCTCGTTCATAAATATCTGATTACCCTGAGCCACAAACATCGGGGTCTCATTGCCGTTTGCCGGGTTGATAAACGCGATACGGTCAGCCGCCACCAGAAACTGGCTCACCTTTCCATCTTCCGTGTCCTCCATGCTCAGGCCCAGACCAGCCACATAGTGCCTGCCGTCTTCGGTCTGCTCTATCTTCACGCCCCACATGGCGTTCCATTTGCCGTTCGCGTCCTGCCACTCTTTCGAAAACTCATCCAGCCGGCTGGCGTTGTCTTCCGTCAGTTCCACCTTCTCCAGCAGTTCTTTCCCCAGGTGGCTTTCGGTGATTTCCCCTTTGAAGAAATCCAGGTAACCCGCCGCATCGTTGCTGGCCTGTCCTTTAGCCTCCACGAACGCCGATTTCCCGACCTGGTTCACGGCCCGGATATAGAAGTAATAATCCTTGCCGGGTTTGATATTCGCGTTTGCTGCAATCCAGTACAGCGCGGTGCCGAGATAACACGCACCGGTTTCCACCTGGCGGATATCGGCAATCTGCTTATCCGTAAACCAGAATTCATACTGCACCGTGGGGTCATATACCGCCTGGCGCGGGGTGGCGGTTATCTGAAAATAGCCGGGAGTCAGCTCAACATAAGAAGGTTCTGCCGGTGCGGCGATGCTGAAATCCGTGCTGGCCGGATCGCCCTGCTGGCCCTGGCTGTTCACCGCCCGCACCGTCAGGGTGTAGCGCCCCGGCGTCAGGTTACGGAAAGTATGCTCCGTTTTTGTCAGGGTCAGGCTACTGGCCAGCCGGTCGCTGTTATCTTCCGCTTTCACCGTCAGGCGCAGGGAGAAGTTAACCCCCTTAACCACACGCGGGGTATCCCATCGCGCCCGCGCCTGATACTGTCCCTCCTCTGCCAGAATCTCTGTGGTCAGGTGCTGCACGGCAGGCGGCGTGTTCGTGATACCGGTGTCCGGTAACGGATCAAACGTCGCCCCGTTGTCCACGGTGATCTCTTTCTCCGGAACATGCTGCACGGCGGTGATGGCATACGTGCCGTCATCGTTTTCCCGTATGGCCACGCAGCGAAACAGCCGCTGGCGCAGGTCCGGCAGTTTCAGCCCCCACACGCTGTACTCCGCCACGCCAGCGGGTAACTGGCTGACGGTCACGCGGTCCGGGGCGGGGTGCGCGGTGACCGCGACGGTAACAGGCTGGCCATTGCTGCCCACCAGGTTCAGCACCACATTGCCGCCTGCCGGTATCTCCACCTCACGGTCCAGCGTGAGCGTGCGCGTCAGGCTGTCGACCGACAGGATGCGTCCGCCCACGGTCACGCCAGCATAATCACTGTCGCAGACCTCGATAATATCGCCGGGAACGTGGCGCAGCCCTTCGGCCCCCACGGAAAAATCCACCGTCTGCGTTTCCAGCAATTCGGTGGTGATGGCCCACAGTCCTGCGCGGTGCGCCTGCCCACGGCTGGTACAGGCGAACGCATCCATCTTCAGAACATTGCGACCGTAGCGCCGGATGGCGGCGTCGTTTTCCACCAGCTCGGTGGACGTTTCCCAGCCGTTGTTCGGGTCGGTGTAACGGACCTCGGCGGCATTGTGTCGCTCTTTCAGTGCGCTGAAGCTGTAGATGAACGGCGCACCGTCAGCGGGCATCACCACATTACTCTGCGTATAGGTCCAGACTTTATCGGCGGGCCGGTCCTGCACAAACGTCAGGGTGCTGCCGTTCCAGACCGGCATACAGCGCATCAGGGAACAGAAGTCCCCCAGCACGTCCCACGCTTTACGCTGGTCCGTCAGATACGCATTGCAGGTGATACGCGGCTCCGTCCCGCCAAAACCATCAGGAACAGACTGATCGCAGTACTGTGCAATGGCATACAGCGCCCACTTGTCCACATCGGCAACACCAATGCGGCTTCCCATGCCATAGCGCGGGTGAGTCAGCATATCCAGCACACACCAGGCTGGATTATCTGTCCAGGCGGGTTTAAACGTCCCGTCCCATATTCCCGTATAAGTCCGTTTTAACGGATCGTAATTCGACGGCACCGGCACAATACGCCCGCGCAGGTGATAGTTTCGCGTGACCTGCTGGCTGCCAAACTGCTCCGCGTCCACTTTTACGCCGATAACAGCGGTATTCGGGTAACGTTGTTTCACATCGATGATTTCGGTATAACCCGACCATACCGTTTTGTTCTGCAGCAGGTCTGTCGTACTGTCATCAGTGAGACGCAGCATGCGGACTTCAAACGGTCGGGGCGGTAAATCATCAATCACCACGGATGCCAGAAACTGCGTGGTCGTTTTCCCCGTAATGGTGATATCCCGCTCCACCTGCCACTGGCCATCCCGGCGAAACTGGATCAGCATCTGTACGCTGGTCGGGTTGCGGTCGCCTTTGGTACTGGTGCTGACCAGCGACTGCACACCAAAGGTAAAACGCAGACGGTCCAGCGTTTTAGTGGTAATGGTGCGGGTCACCGGCTCTGACTTCTTCACCTCCACACCCAGCAGAGTTTCAGCGCCAGAGTCTTCGAACCCCTCCATCGCGGTCTGCTCATCCTCCCCCACGCGGTAAACCACGGTGACGCCGTGAACCATCGCGTTACCGTCGCTGTCGAGGACCGGCGTTTTGTTAATTCTGACACTCTTCAGCCCGTCCACCGGGCCTTCTATCGGCCCCTCGCAGATGGCATCAACAACGGTCAGCATCTGACTGGATTTCAGATCGTCAGGAGCCTCATGCGGCGTTTTACTGCTGCCACCACCCTTACCCATAATCTGTTCCCTCTGAAACGACAGAACCGCCCGGAGGCGGTTCTGTGTAAATACAAATATGCTGTAGTAAGTCAGCGACCGATGATCACCACCTGTCCCCCGCCACCTTCATCCCGGGTGCTGATTTCCTGGGAGATCGTGCGGGAGCCGACCAGCATTTCACCGTATAACACCGGCAGGGCATTACCCTGCGCCACCATGTTGTCCAGTGACGAAAACCAGGTGTTCTGTTTGCCGTTATCGGTCTGCCGGGAGGAGGGTATTTTTGCCTGGGGTGTCAGCATCTGCGCCACACCGCCCAGCATCATGGCTACCCCCATAGAAAACAGGACCGAGGATGCCGAAATAGCACCGGCAGATAATGCGCTACCCCAAAGAGCAAGAGTTGCCCCGCCAGTTAAAAAGGATGCGCCGATTGCCACGGCACCCAGCACCACCTGGAACAGACCACCTTTTCCAGCCCCTGCTATACGCGGCACAATATGAATAATGGCCCCGTCCGGCAGCGGCTCATGCAGACGGGCTGACAGACTGCCTTCATCCACATCCTGACCGGCGATGCGTATCTGATACCAGCCATCATTCATTTTCTGCCGGAAACCCGGTAACTGCATGGCCAGCGCGTAAATGGCCTCAGCCCCCGTTTTTATACTGAGGCTGAAGCGGCGGCCAAATCGTTGTAAATCCCCGTGAAGGCAGACTCGTGCCATGCCCGGTGTCGCCAGATTGAGTGTGTGCGGCGTTGCCATTTGTCGGTATACCTCTCGCGTTTACTTAGCTGGTCAGGAATATGGTGTAACAGTTCGCCGTCGCCGCAGTAAATCGCGGCATGGTTGGCAACCGATGAACCAAAACAACAAATCAGAATGTCTCCGGGCTGTGCCTCTGCGGCATTCACGCGGTAAAAACCGGTCGCCTCCAGATTATCCAGATAGAGATTATCTCCCTGCTTCCACCAGTCCTCCCCCCGCGCAAAATCCGGCATCTCAATCCCCGCCAGATGGTACGCATCGCGGAACAGGGTGTAACAGTCCGTCACGCCATGCTCAAAAGCCCGCCCGGTGAGGAATGGCACGCAGCGAAATTTGTATATCCGGTTATCGCAGACCAGCCACCACGGCAGGCCACTTTGCACCTGCAGGCGGCGATCAACATCGCTGAGAAACGGCAGGCCATCGGGATGGCTGTGTACCAGGGCCACCACATCACCTGCCGCCTGCGCCTGAAGGTAATCTGCCGGATCCATGCGAAAATACAGGGTTGGTTCAGCGGAAAGATTCTGGCAGGGAAAATACCGCTCCCCGGCTGGCGTGTTCACCACCCAGCCGCATGATTCAGCCGGCGCACACGCAGCGGCATGCGCCAGGAGTGTTTTTTTCATGGGTATATCCATCAGGAAAGACGGTTAATGGAGAGGAAGCAGCCGATGCGCGGCAGGTTATTACGCAGTTCGCACCCGGTACGGCATTTGCTGCAGGCATCTTTTGCCGGGTCTGCCGTGGGCTTGTCAAATTCATCCGCCACTGATGGCCCGGTATAACCACACTCCTGCGAACGGTAGGTCCAGTTGCAGACATCAGCCAGCATGATCCGCGCTGGAAACACGCTGCCGTCCGTTTCGGTCGGTGTGGCCAGCACGAAGGTCGCCGTGGTGGCTTTCAGCTCCGACAGTTGTTCAATCAACCAGCGGCTGACCACTTCCTGTTCCGGATCGGCCTCCGGGTTGCCGCCTGTAAAGTTCACCGCATCGAGAAAACGGGCGTATACGACATGCCTTACCACCGTGGCACCGACGAGGCTCTGCATATCTGCCGCAAGTCCCGTAACCATGCCAAACAGGTTCGACACTGCCAGCGTCGGGCGGGCGGAAGTTCCTTTCCCTACCAGGTCGAATCCGGTTCCCTGTATCGGGTAAACGTCGTACTTCCGGCCCTGCCAGGTGACCGGCTCGCCCTTCTCGTTCGCTTCATTTGAAAAATAGTAACGCTGGCCACCAAAGGCCGTCAGGTCGATTTCCCACAAATCAATGCGGGCCGACTGCTCGGTTTTCGTGGTTTCATTCAGCGTATCCTGTGGAATACCCTGCATATACCCCTCCTAAATGACAACCTGCTCAAACGTGGTGGTGTAAGTAACCCACATAGCCCCGACACTGACCGACCATTTCCGGCACACCACCCGGATTTGTGTCCAGGTATATGGCGGCGTCCACAGAAACGATTTCACGCCGCCATGCCGGGAAAGGAAAGCCTCCAGTCGCTGATGCTCCCCTTTGCGCACTTTGATCGTCACATTATATTTCGCCAGATTGCTGTTCAGGCCTGCGGGGCGACGTTGCTCATAGCCATCACCCATCTTCACAGTAATGACCTGCGGTTCGGCCTGCATCGTCATATCCGGACGAATTTTCCAGTGAAAGGTTTCCATGCTTAGTCCTCAGCTTAATCTGCCGCCGTCGCGGGATTGCTGCGCGAAAAAATCTGCAGCGGCTTTTCGTCCCACGTCATAAACCGCTTTCAGCGCCCCGGGGCCAATCTGTCCGTTGCTGCCATCCTGATTGATAATTTCGATGTGATACTGCGGCGCAAACATCGCCATCCCTCCCGCGCCAGCGGCAACCACACCTAACTTGCCATCAGCGCCCCGACGTAACGGCAGAATCGCCTCCGGTCCGGCTTCGCCCATCACGCCAGCCCCTTTTGCAAACGCAAAGTATGTTGGCCTGTCCACCACACTGCCGCTGTACCGGCTCAGACTGGCAGACTGGTAAACCCCTCCGTCAGCGTTTGCCGTTACCCCAAACCCCAGTGCATTTCCCACGCCTTTCACAACCTGCATCATCGCCATCTGCGCCATGATTTTTGCCAGGTCAGAGAGAAGAGAGGCGGTGAAAGATTTGAAGTTCAGTTTGCCGGTGGTGACAAATGTCGCCAGGCCGTTCCCCATACTGCTGAAGGCAGACGAAAACATCTGTTCGGCCGCACCCGCCGCACTGCCTGCATCCGCTGTGTAATTCTGAAAGGCCCGGGCGGCCCCGTTCTTCCAGTTCCTCTGTTCAACGGATAACTGCTGCCAGTAACGGCGGTTTTCATTCAGCTGCACGTTCAGGCTGTCACGAAGTTTTTGCTCTGCCTCGCTGTACTCTGTCGAACCGTATGTTCCTTTTTGCCGGCTGTCCCGTTCGAGTTGTTCCATTTGCTGTGCAAACTTCTGGCGGAGTGTGAGTTGTTCCTGATAACGCTGTTTCTGCACATCCCCCATGCCGGCAGTGGCCAGTTCGAGATCGTGCTGCTGGCGCTGCGACTTTTCTTCCAGTTTTAGCTGACTTGCCAGCTGAACCGCCTTTTTCTTCAGGTCATTGAGCGCACTCTGACGCCGAAGCTCTTGCTGTTTTACATCGAGCAGCGTCAGCGCCTGAACCAGTTCATCCTTGTGGGCCAGGACACTCTTTTCATCCGCCGTCAGCTTTTTACCGGACAGGTCGCTGATACGCTGCTGTAGCGCCAGCAAACTCTGGTACGCGTCCGTCATTTTATCGGTGGCGAGTCCGGCGCTCTGTTTTGCCTGCGCAATCTGTCCTTCCACCTGCGCCTGCTGCTGGCTGTACTGCAGCAGTAAACGACTGGCCTCATCATTACGTGTGGCGGCGGTTTTAGTCGTTTTCGGCTCTTTAAAGGCTTTTTCAATTCCCGCGCGGGCGGTCGCTATCTCTTTATCTGTCCATAGCGAGGCGATCCCGTCTTTTGCATCCTGTCGGTTTTTCGCAATCAGCCGGTTCAGCGACTGTTCAGCCTGCACACGTTTTTCCGTCTGCGTCGCGCCGCTTTTGACCAGCTGGTTAAACTCCTGCTGATTACGGATAGCCTGCGCCTGCTGCTCCGTGCGCTGTTTTTCTCGTGCCGCAGTAAGTCCTTCCTGCGCATACGCTTTATCGGCCTCATCATAAGCCGCTTTTTTCAGGGCGAGGCTCTGACGGGCATTTCTCAGGCGTTCAGCATCCGCCTTCTGCAGGGGAATGCTGCCGTTATAATCCGGATCCACTTTGAGATTACGCGACAGTGCCTGATATTCTTTTTCTGCGGCCTGCCACTGTGCAAAGGTATCCTGGCGTTTCATGGCGGCATCAGGATTACGTCCGACGCCCAGCATGGCATCCCACGCGCCGGATGCAGCGTTTTTTACCCAGTTCCAGGCTTTTTCCAGCGAACCGAGATTATCCTGTACGGCAGCAGCCCGCTGCATGACTGTGTCAGAGTATGCCTGCATGGCCAGCGCGGCGGCCCGCTGCGAATCCCCCGCCGCCTGCGCGGCAGAAATCTGCTGGTACTGCGTGGCGGTCAGAAAATGCAGGGAGTCGTTCAGCGCCGCCACGGCATTCACCGGATCCTCTTTCAGTTTTTTAAACTGGCTGATGGTTTCACTGATGTCCTGCCCGGTCGCCTGTTTCAGACGGGCTGCAGCATTCGCCACCCGGGAAAGGTCAGCGCCACTAAATACTCCACTCCCCACCACCTGCGCAAGCACCCCGGCGGCGTCGTGCTGCGTGACCCCGTTCCCGGCAATACTGCGGGCCATCGCCTGAAGCTGTCCGGCAGTTTTTCCGGCATAATTCCCGGTCAGGATAAGCTGTTTATTGAACTCTTCCCCTTCCTTCGTTCCCGTATACCAGGCTTTCCCCAGGCCCCAGACGGCAGCGGCAATCGCCGTGATGGTGCCGCCCACTGCCAGTCCCTTCGGCGACATCAGCGTGTCCAGCCATCCCGCACGGTTAGCAAGCGTCACGCCACTACCCCGCAGCGCCCCGATATCACCACGCAGAAGTTCGCCAAACAGCACGCCCAGTTCCCGACGCGTACCGGCACTTTTCAGACCCAGTGAACGGGTCGCCGTGCCCGCCTTTTCCATTTTTTTGATGTACACATCTGCCGCACTGCTGACACCAAGCTGGGCAGCTTTCACCCGTAACAGCTCAGTGGCAGAGAGTTGCTGCCGGGTCGCCTGCTCTTTGAGTTGCTGAATAAACCGGGCTTTTTGTTTAGTAGCGGCGGCCTCCGCATCGGTCAGCGTGCGGGTTTTCGCTGCCACCTCTGAAGTCAGCGCCAGATAATCCTGCTGTGCAATACTGCCGCTGTTTCTCGCCTGGCGGATTTGTGTCTGGATACGCTGCAGCTGTTGCAGGCCATTCTCCAGCGATTTAACGCTGTCAATCTGACGGTAAAAAGCCGCGCTCGCCTGATCCTGGGCTGCAGCTACCGCTGTGGCCTGCGCCCGCTCCTCCTGCATTCTCTGGCTCAGAGCCGCAATATGCCGCTGCGTCATGTCGACACGTTTTGCCACCTGGTCATATCCCTGCGCCGCCATGACCATCGCCTGTTTCTGCCGCGTGCCGGCATCAGACGCGGCAATACTCCCGTCCACATAGGCCCGGCCCTGGCTTTTAAGCGCTTCAATAAGATTTTTTTGCCGCTGTGTGACGATGTCGGTTTTCCCCGAGACCTCATCCAGCAGTTTTTTCACACGGGGCACTTCATTTTTAAAGTCTGCGGCATCGACACTTAAATCAATGACCAGGTTCGCTATCTGGTCCATAACGGACACCTCCGGTTATACCCTCACCCAGGCGCATCAGTTCATCATCAGTTTTTTCGGGGACCGGTTCAGCGGCACTTAACAGACGAAAATCGTCCGCATCCTGCGCGACCCCTGTCACCAGCCCGGTCACCAGCGCTTTCAGCGTCGCAAACTCCGCATCGAGCAGGGCATCACTGAAACTTTTCAGGGAAAAATGCTCCGCCCACTCCCCCAGTTCTGACGCACTCATTTCTGACAGCATCCGCCGCCAGTCCGGACGGCGGAACTCCCGCGCCAGTTGCATCACAAACGCCAGTTCCCGGGTCAGGGCTTTTCCGGTGTCAGCGCGTCCTGCTCAGACGTGTCGGCATCCTCACTGGCATCATCCGCAACAGGGACCACCATGCCGCTGAGCATCAGGACCTTATCCGCTGCCAGTCCCAGAGCGTCAAAAGACCACTGCGCACGGACCGCATCATATAAATGACGGGCGTCGTCTTCCTTCTTGCTTTCGCACAGCGAGCGGGACACCAGCCAGGCATTGATATCTACACCCATCTGCATAAACGCGGCCTGCCACTCCTGCTCCGTCAGCGCCTCCGGCAGGGCGTCATATTCCGCGGTGCGGCTCTGGATAAACATCAGGTAATCCACCCGCTGCAGGGCAGACAGTTCACTGAGCACGGCGGAATGACCACCGTATGTAAAGGTATCGGTTTTCAGAAACATGATTTTTTCCCGCAAAGCCCCGGAGCCGGGGCAGGAATAAGAAAATTAAGGGGCAGTGACCGTGACCGGGGCCACAGCGACCAGGCTGCCGTCCGTGGTGATACCGACGACAGTCACGCTGCCCGCTTTCACCCCTTTCACGGTGGCCACATTGTCCTTTTGCGTGACGGTGGCAAGCGTGGTATCGGATGATGCGATACGCAGGGATTTGTCCGTGGCATCATCCGGTTTGAGGGTAAAAGTCAGCGTGGTGGTGGCCCCGACCGCGACCGACGCATTTAACGGCTCAACGGTCACCCCGGAGACACTGACCACGGACGGCGCGTCTTCTTCAGCCAGGAAGGGACGCCCTACGCCACTGATTTTCACGGTGCGCGTCATCACCTCTTTGGCGGTAATGGTTTTACCGAGCGAACTCAGCCAGCCACGAAAGATATCGACGGTGCCGTTGGGGTATTTGATGCGAAAGGCACGGACCTCGCCAGAGTCAAACAGATCCACCAGCGTCTTCTGTCCGGTTTCGCCGGGTTTCCAGGCCAGCGTGGCCGTGGTGTCACCGACACTTTTCTGCCCCTGCGTGGTACTTTTCCAGTCAGCATCTTCATCATCAAGATAATCGTCATCTTCCGCATCGGCAGTCATTTCACCCGGCTGCAGATCTTTAATACCCGCCAGGCGCAGCCAGTCATCATCGGCAAGCGGATTGTGAAACGCGTCTCCGCGTCCGGTATACAGCCAGAACGTGGTTCCGGCGCCTTTGGTTTTTGCCAGTGGATTGGGTACTTTCATATCAGGTTCCTCAGTGGGTATAGGTGATCCGGTACGTGATTTCCGCCATACCCCACGTTGCCATTTCACTGTCCCGCTGGTAGTCATAACCCAGCGGCGTCATCGTATTGATAAGGTTTTCCAGGCCGCTGACCTCTTCCAGCGCGGGGAATATTTTCTCTTCCATCCACATATCAAGCTCCGCATCCGGTGCCTGCGCTTTCAGAAATACCGCCACATGGAGAACGGCCTGCCAGTCGTTTTCATCAAGCATCTGCCCGGCGAACTGCGCATCAGTCAGCCAGACAGCCAGCACGGGAAGCTCTTCGGCTTCAATAAAGACCGGCAAACCGTCGTGCAGCATGGCAGACGATCCGGACAGGGATTCAAGTTTCACCAGCACGGCGTGACGAATCCGGGTGTGTTTGTTCATCGGGTCAGATACAGCCTCAGTTGTTGTTTCAGCGCATACGCCAGTTGTTTAGGCATATCCTGCTCCAGCATGCGTTTTTTCTCCGTTTCAAACGCCTGCGTCAGCGGGGCAACCAACGGGATTTTGACAACATCGATCGGGTAGCGGTTTTTGCCGTTCACGCGTCGCATGACATGCCAGCGACCGTTCGCCAGTTGCTGAATAAAGGCATCCCGGAACAGATACGGGCCGATTTTCAGCACGCTGCCACGACGCAGGAGTTTCCCGCCGCGCCGGGACAGCCTGACCTGTGCACTACCAAGTTTGATGGCAGGCAGGTTGCCGCGATTAACGCGGATACGGGCATAGTTTTTTCCCGTTGCGCTCGCTTTCATGAGCCTGACGCGCTGTTTCACCAGCCGGAAAGGGATCCCTTTCTTCTGGTTATCACCTGCAACGACCTCTTTTGCGACACGGTGCGTGGCGGCGGACACTGCCGAGGCCGCCACGCGGTTGACTGCCCAGGCGCAGGCCTGCGGCACCATTCGCAGGTCCAGACTGTTCAGGTTACGAATGGCATTCTCCAGACCCTTCAGAGACATGATTCACTCCAGTGAAATCTGGTACTTTCCGTTGACACGCTGCCAGCGGGTGACGGTGAAATCCTGCCCCTGCCAGAGCACGGCCTGCTTTCTGGCGGGCCTGTACTGCGGGCTGAACACAATCAGGTGTGTCCCCTCCCCGGAAAGTGCACCCAGTTCAGCCGTAAATGTGGCCTCCGCAGCGACATACTCCGCCCCGTCAATCAGGACAGGCCGCCCGAAGCGGACAGCCGTCACCTCGTCCATCCTGGTGCTCAGGCGATCAAAGGGATTAGCCATTAAGCCGCACCGGCACAATCTCATCCCCTTTTGCCGCCGGCGCCCAGGTCACGCCCACCAGTGGCAGTCCGCCCGTCGCATCCAGCTGCACCTTACCGTCTTTCAGATACACTTTTTTCCCCGCCGCCATCACGTCGGTGGCCAGTTTGGGGACCAGAAAAACGCCGTGGGCGATGCCGTCTCCGGTGGCGCCTGCAGCAATATCGGTGACAGCGACGACGAACACATCGCCGGCCTGCACCAGATCGCCACTCTTTACCGCAGCGGTGGCCGTAATGGCGAGTGTGGTGCCCGCCTGTACATAATTCTTTGCCATAATGATTTTCTCCGGTCCGGTCACGAATGACCGGATTTCAGGCGTAAAAAAAGCCCTGACGGGCCATTCGGATGGTTATTTTTGGTGGTTACGCGGAACACTTCACCAGACCGCGGTGATCGACCGGCGCCACCCCGGCATCGATACGCACTTTGGTGGTCACGCCGTCGACGCTGAAACCGTCCTGCTGATCGATATACGGTGTATCCACACCATTGAGATAAGCCACTTCAATCGTGTCAGTGCCTTTGGCGGCAGCCAGATAAAAGGTGGACTGGCTGTTATCGTCCAGACGCGGCTCGGCGATGACGGTCGCAAAATCTTTCACCGGGTTAATAATGCCGGCGTTAATGTCTGCGCCTTTCACACTCGCGGACTTGATCACCTGGTTAGTGACGGACTCCAGTGCTGTCGGCACCAGCACGAATGCCGGACGAATATTCAGGTGACGCTCACCTTCTTTCTGGGTGCGCATCAGCTGGCGGGCTTTATCCAGTGAGGCCACATCCATCAGCGCCCCTTCCAGTACGTTCGCGTGCTTCGCCTTGTCGAACAGGTTCACGTTGTCCGTGGACATTTTCGGGTTGGCTGTCAGGATGGCATAAACCAGATCGGCAATGGTGGACTTCGCTGCCCGCCCCAGCTTCATCGGGACATCGGTCAGCATGTTCAGGTCGTCGTTAATGATGGCCTGACGGGTGATACTGAACAGTTCGCCGTAGGTTGCCAGAGCAATGGCAGCCTGCTTGTCCCCGGTGGTGACGTACTTATATTCCGCCCCCTCACGTACCTGACGCAGGGCATTAAAGCCTCCCATGCCCACACGGTGTGCCGTTTTAAAGTCAGAAAGCTGCCCCTTGCGCGTCCACTGTTCGTAGGTTTCCGGCGCCTCTTCCCAGCCCTGCAGAATGGCCTTGTTTGCCACATCCAGCAGAATGTTGCCGAAATCTGAGGTGCTGTGCGTGAACGCCATACCGACCATCTGCATCGGATTGAGTGTCGAGACACCCACGCCACGTTCGGTCAGTGACATACGCGCCAGTTCCCGCATGGTCATGGCGTTATACGGGTTATCGGCCTGGCTGCTTTCAAACCCCGCCCGTGCCATCAGGGAAGCCCGGATGCCGTCCCCGGCAAAGTTACCGTTGCCCGCATAGATATGGGAGAGCATCGGATTTTGTGTGTTCTGCGTCCCGCCCAGCGTATTGGTGGGGGTCACTCCCCGGCCCAGTGCCTCCAGCAGTTTGTCTTTCGCCGCGTCCACATTGCAGTCCACATCCGCAATGCACTGCGCCATCAGCTCGCCGTGGCGGTTACCGAACATACCAAACACATTCTGGATCCCGCTGATACGCTGGCGCTGCTCTTCCTGAAAACGGGCGCGCAGGGTGATTTCATCCGTCCCCGGAGCAGTGGTGGCAGGCTGGGGCGCCGGCGTGGTGGCCGCCACCGGCGGCGGGGTCACGATAGCCTGCGGCTCCGGCTGCGTCAGTGTCCCGGCGTTACCCTGGGGGGCAATAATCATGTTTTTGATGTTCTGTGGCATATGTTCAAATTCCTCAAGTCGTTTTGAATGCAGCTGAGCCATAGCCCGGACGGGCTGAATAACTTTGTCGGCAAAGCCTTCCCGGACACACTCGGCCCCACTCATCCAGGTCTCACTGGCGAGCAGAGCAGCAATATCGTCCGGTGATTTTCCCGTTTTTTCGGCGTAAATCGGGATGATGACACTTTCCATCTTGTCGAGCAGATCGGCATAGTCGCGGATATCAGAGGACTCACCGCCGGCTATACCGCGTGGGCGGTGGATCATCATCATCGCGTTTTCCGGCATGATGACGGGGTCGCCCACCATCGCGATAACAGACGCCATAGAACAGGCTACCCCGTCCACATACACCATTTTTCGCGCCGGGTGATTTTTCAGCAGGTTGTAGATAGCCAGCCCGTCGAAAATACTGCCGCCAGGGGAATGAATATGCAGGTTGATCTGCGTGATACTCCCCAGAGCCACCAGCTCTTCGGCAAACCAGTGTGCCGAAATCCCCCAGCCGCCAATTTCATCGTAAATACTGATATCGGCAGCGTTATCCGCCGCTGCGCGGATGGTGTACCAGGATTCAGCGCCGCTTTCGCTCTTCCCGCGCGCGGCTGCCATCGCCCTGGGTGGACTTTTCAGGGTCCTTTTTTTCCTCTTTAACATCGGATTGCTCTCCGGTTTCATGTGCCGGATCGGTGTCAAACACCAGTCCCAGCTTACGGTTTTCATCAGTTTCCGCCTTGCGGCGGCGTTTCACGTCGGCAGGTGCGCCCCCTCTGGCTCTCACCCAGTCACTTTCTGTAGCGGCCCCGCCACGTATCAGCACCCGCCAGGCGTTTGCCTCTTTGAGCGGGTCAATCCACGGCATGACAGGCCCGGAATACACCGCATTAAACAGTGATGACATATCCGTGCCGGCAGGTATCTCAATGGCACCGGAAGCCACCGCAGCAGCCAGCCAGCGCCGGTAGAGAGGACGGGTAAAGGCAGCAATAAAGCTGTCCTGAAGGATGCTGTACCCCTCCTGCGCCTCCACCAGCTCCTGACGCTGGGCGCTGTAGGTGCCGTCATAGTTTCTGGCAATGGAAGAGAAGCTGCCGCGCAGTCCGGCGGCCACCGCACGAAGCTGCCCCATCCGGAAAGATTCCAGACCTGCGTTCGGGCGGTCTGATTTGATCATCCCGATATCCTCCCCGGGATTCAGACCGTCAAACAACATGCCGGGCTGGATTTGTGTCTCTTTACGTTTCTCCGGCGCCACATAGCCGTCAGTGCCGACATCCTGCTTTTTGATGAACATGCCGAGAGACGCGGCAATCCGCGCCGCGATGCGCTCGCTGTCTTCGTACTCTTTCAGGTCCATCAGACGAATGATGACGGGGGCAAGAAGAGAAGCGCCGCGCGCCTGATTAAGACGGCGGGTAAAGCGCAGATGCAGCATATTTTCCGCAGTCACCTCTTTAACGGCGACTGCCGCCGCGCCCGCACCCGGCCAGGACTGGCAGACCAGATATTTCACCGGACGCCGCCACGCGTTGAAGTAAATCCCCTGCACCAGATTGCTGGCACTGTCCGTTTTTTCCAGCGGGATATAATCCGGCTCCAGCGCTTCAAGCCAGAACGGGACGCCAGCCACAGGTGACAGTCCGCTGATTTTTCCGGTCAGCACCTGAGTGAACACCTCCCCGTCACGCAGCCAGGTGCGCAGCATCAGCCTTTCCAGAACGGGACGGGTGTACTGCCCGGTTACATCCGGCGAAACAGACCATTCCGCCCAGCACCGGCGGATTTTTTCTGCCAGCACGCTGTCCAGCGTGCCCGCTCCCGTCAGGGGTTGCGGCTCCACGATGATCCCCTTCGCGCCGATGATGCGCTCTTCCATTTTGTCCAGAGCACCAATCACCAGATCATGATTGTTGTCAAACCACCGGGCCTGCTCCCGTAACGACTTCCCGGCCAGCTGGATTAACTGATCCCCGCTGCGATTTTCACGCTTCACCCTGTGGGTACGCGTGGGCGTGATGGCTTCATACGCCCGGATAGCCATCCGGGAGCGCAGACGGGACGCGCCCCAGCCGGGGGCCAGTGCACCAATCGCTTTATCCAGAAAATTCATGAGAACCTCGCCAGTGAATGGAGCTGTCGCTCGCAGTCCATAAGACGTAAGCGATCCTCGATCTCCTTACGCCCGCGTCGGATATCTCCCAGGCTCTCCATCGTCATTGACTGCCCGTTCAGGGTGATGGATTTCCCCTGAAGTACGGCAAGCTCCGCGTCAAAATAAGCCTGCTGAAGTTGCAATAACTGTTCCCGGGTCATAGCCAGCCTCCGCCGGACACGCCACCAAACGGCACTACCGTGTTGTGCTGTTCTGTCATCTCGTCTGTATCCTTCTCGTCCGCCACAGAATCAGGGGCGGTTGTCAGTGAATGTTTGCAGGCATGCGCAGACTGTTCAGGCAGACGCGCCCAGGCGGGAGGATTGTCCCAGTTGATACGCTCGTAACCGCGGATCATCACCAGAGCGTGGGCGTAACAGAGCAAATCCAGCGCCTCGTTTGCGCCCTTACCGGGTTTTGTCCATTTACCGTCCATGCCGCGCTCTTCGTAGGTCAGCTCCTCAAAAAACCAGTCCCCCAGCCAGTCAGGAATATGAACGTAGTTTGCCCCCGGCTCTTTGCGGTCGAGGGCTGAGGCGATTCGGTCTTTGAGGGCATTGGTCTGCAGGAGATAGAGCGGGACTTCGCCGCAGGCGCGGGCCTGTCGGTCACTGCGCCCGGTATTATTGGGATAGCTTTTGGAGAATATTTTTGGCCGCGCGGTACTGTCCCCCTTAAAGAGAAACACCCGCCCGGCAAGCCCCTCCCGCCGGCAGTGACGCCAGAACGCATACGCGTTATCCGTGACGCCATCCTCCCCACCGGAGTCCACCCCCATGCATAACACGCCCATTTCCTGTTCAGGATCGGCCACCAGAGGCCAGGCTCTTTCCAGAACATCCGTAATCAGCAAATGCCAGTCCTCCGGGTACGCGCCGGGGTTTATCTGCAGAGCCTCACCGCTCTCGTCACATCGCAGTGAGCGGGTAATATTGAAGCGGTCCACAATCCAGCGCTCACCATGACTGCCATAGCCCACCACCTGCACGACGAAACGGCGTTTTTTACCGCCCTGAACGTCCACAGTAGCGACAAGGAAACGGACGCCGTCGGGAACCCGTCGCGGGTGAAGTTTTTCTGCGCGGGCTATCAGCGTTTCGGCTTTACGTTGATCGAGGGATATACGCGGGAGGTAAGGCAGTCCCCAGTCTGTATTAATAACGGCTTTCAGCGTTTCTTCGCTGCCGGTGCGCTCATATTCCTCTTCCGCGGTCAGCAGTTTATAGACCAGTTGTTGCCACGTCTGATACGCCGCAGCCGGTCCCTCCATCCAGAAACTGGCGATACGTGAGCGCCGTGCTTCCCCGCTTATCTCGCCATTTTTACTGATAAGTTGCCCCTCTTTCAGCCAGACACCGCGGTTATTCAGTTCGCGTTTTTGTTCCGGCTGTATTAATGCCAGACAATGCGGGCACTGAATACGCGCCGCCTCGCTGGCGGCCATCAGGTCCGGGTTATCCCGGTATCCCACCATGTTTTCCATCGCAGGCTGGAACCAGTCGCCGCAGTGTGGACAGGGCCAGTACCACCGGCGGCGATCGCCCCGGTTATAAAGAGAAAGAATGCCGGTTGTGGGCGGCGCCTCATGCGGCGAAGAACGCCGCCATTTCACATCAGTGATTTCCCGCCCAGGTGAACTCTCTGCCAGCGTCATCCCCGCTGACATAAAGGTGGTGGTACGTTTGGAAGCCAGGGAAAAACCATCTCCCTCGCCATCGATATCTTCGGGAAAACGATCGTAGTCGGTCAGCGCCACCCGCTTGTAATCCGACGAAGAAAAGACGGTGATGGACGGCCAGCCGATTTTCAGGAATGAGCCATCACGAAACATTTTGTCGTGGACGTTGTTGTCATTTCGGGAAGGACTGAGCCGTTTTCTGACTTCAGGGCTGTGGTGGAAAGTGCGTGCCAGACGGGTTTTGGAGTGCTCGCGGGCTTTGGTTTCGGTCATCTGTACCACCAGCATATCAGCCGGATCGCAGACAATGCTGTAAACAATCCACCCGTCAATCAGCCCGAGAGTTTTACCTGTTCGCGCAGGCCCGGCGAAGATCACCGCATCATATTCCCGTTTTGACAGCGTGTTTATCGCTTCATTCATGTAAGGCGTTAACGTGTCATCCCAGGGAACCGCCGTATTGGCGCCGCGGGGCACAAACATATATTGCCTGACGCCTTCCGCCACCGGCATCCGGCGTGGTGGCCTCAGATATTCAGCGACTTCCTGACGCACCGCCAGGGCAGAGCCATACTTACTCCGCATCATCGTCAGTGGTCTCCTGCATTGCCTTAACTAACAGCATGCGGACTTCATCCACCACATCCTGCGCCTCGTTAAGCTGCTCCGCAGACCAGCCCTTATCCCTTTCCAGTTTGTCCGGCCAGACTTCCAGCACCTGCGTAACCGATTTGACGATTGCCGCCATTTGCTGACGGACATCGGGCAGCGGAACAACCTGTTTCATCTCTTTTTCCAGCCAGAGACGCCCCTTTTCAGAGTCGAACCAGTCCTTGCGCTCTTTCGGGGTCATCTTGTTGGGGTCCTGATGTTCAGCGGCCTGGGAAACGGGTGTTTCCATCAGTACGCGGATCACATCCGTCAGGAGATACAGCTTATTTTTTTCATTGCTTCCCGGTGCCAGGGGAACGCCCGAGAGACGACTGACAACCGTCTGGCGATGCAACCCCGTAATAGCGGCAAGCTGACTGATATTGCATTTGAGGTTCTTCAGTTCGCCGTCCATTTTTTACCTCTGGGGCTGTTTCTTTGCGCGCCCTCCCCCGTAAAAGCCAAAGATGATGAACAAAAAACACACAAACCATCATCTTTTAAAAATAAACAACATTAAAACAATGAGTTACAACATGATGATGATGCATGAAAAATCGAAAATGCGCCAAATCCCGCGCCGCTCCCGCCCCGTGGCAGGCCGCCCCGCCGGGAGGACCCGTTAAAAGGTAACCAGAAAATCTATGATTAGAAGTGAAAGCTTTGACAATGTTCAAAGTTTTTTGACAGAAATAAAAAAGCATTACCTTTTAAGATAATGCTTTTTCACTCAAATTGGGTCTTTTAACAATTAGATTAATGTAATTTTAATATCATAGCTTTCAAGTCCAGTCATTTTTTCACGAGCAGAAAACTGGATGTCGGAAACTTCTTTCCCTGTCTTTTTTTTGAGTTCAATAATTTTTTTTGTGATGAATTCAGAAATATCCGCTTCAGTTTTTCTTTTTAAATCTTCGACGTTCATTGTTTACCTCTCTTGATCTCTAACGTATCAACGCCAAGCATGTTACATTCCCCGTAGCGCACTTGTATAAGCGCTGATATGTTTAAAAGATAGAATGGAAAGACTAAATTATCAATGGCTTGCAGTATAATCTTCATGCAAAAGAGCTCGCGACCACACAAACCACTGTACTAAAATCTGGGTCGGTCACGAAACAACCAGCTCTCATTTCAAAAGCTTCGATGCTGCCTCGAGGATCTCTTCTGAACTGACATCACGATCAGAGGCTACATAAACTATTTTATGGTCTCCTGTCAGAGATGGAAATCCCGCTGACATCACGGGTAGGTGTGCTTTTTCCCCATTGGGAAACTCACGCATTATCGTAGTAATACCTTTCATTACGGTTACAACAACTGCAGGTTCTGCATTAAAAAAAACGATGACTTTTTTCATAATTTTACCGTGATGTCTCTTACAGAGATTGTCGGTTCAGCATACAAAAAAGGCTCCATAAGGAGCCTGAAATTTATTTTCTGAAATCTAACGAAGACTGACCAGAACGAATGTACAGTGCAATATTATCAAATGTAATCATTGTTGATTTGCAAAAAATACATTTTGCTCCGAAAGGATTTTTTTCAGTAACATCAAAGTTTGACGTTCGGTACTGAGATCCGTGGCAACACGGACATCTGAAGTGAATATTATTAGTAATAACAGTTACCTTATACAGCCACGACATTAACTGCCGTAGGGCCTTTAGGTCCCTGTTCAACACTAAATTCAACTTCCTGATTCTCATTCAGCGTCTTGAAATCATTACTCTGGATCGCAGAGAAGTGAACAAACACATCTTTACTACCATCTTTTGGAGTGATAAAACCAAAACCTTTATCAGGATTAAACCATTTAACTAAACCAGTCATTTTATTAGACATAAACATTACCTTTATTGAGTAAGCCCTTGGGCAGAATGGTCCGAAAAAAAATTATCAGAGAGAAAAGCTAACAAGGAAATCTCAACAGGAACAAGGAATAAAATTATTACAGCGACTGCTTCAGATAAATTCGTTACAAACCAGACATTCATTAACGCATGATTAACCAAACATAGCAAGGTTTAGTTTTGTAAGTAAATCTCAGCGGGTTTTGACCAAAAAAATTAATTTAAATAGCTTAAATCGAAAATTATGTCATGCTGCGTAAGACCTTTATCTATCACCCTAAGTTGTCAGGGATTTTGACTCAAGGAAGAGTCGTATTTCCTTCATGGTAAAAATTCACAAATTTATCCACGAAAACCGTCAACATCTTAATTTATAGAGCTATTATTTTTCTCTACGGTTCATTGTTAGTATTTTTACGGACTCATAAATCCGCTCACATGTCATTCCTGCCCGGTAGTTTTCATCAGCGCGTTCAGCATGGTATCGAGCTTCTTCTGCCAGGCTTCCTGGCATGTCTACGAGCATTGTGGTGTCATGGCGGATGGAAAGTTTTGTTGATTCGCTAGTTATCGAGCTGTAGAACGCTATGCTCTAGCGACTCGGAATAGGCAATCAGCCCGGTGTACTCAGGGATAACTTCGCCATCATCCGCTTCGAACTCAGGGATTGTTCCGGTAGTGATGGTGTATCGTGGCTGGCCATCTTCTTTTGCGAAGGCCGCCAGATCTTCAATCTGCTTAGCTGTAAGAACTACTGTCATGCTCATTCCTCAGTTGTTAAAAAGCCCCGCTATTGCGAGGCTTGATTGATTATGGCTAACGATTACATCGTAACGGTTATAAAAGAAGCTATTAGCCAACATGTGGTGTATGGTTGTTAACCGCCCACCAGGACAATCAACATGTCGATACTCAAAGATATCAAGATGCGTACTTTACGCCATGTGAAAAGTACTTGTCCTCATTGCTCCCGCCAGTCAAAGCACAGTCTGTCGAGAATAAAAAACAATATAACGTTAATTTGCCCCTTCTGTGGAAACATCTATCTTCCATCGGAAAGCAAACCAATAAAGTAACTGATTGACTACCAAATAAAACTCATAATCTCAGAATGTGGCAAAGCAGACATAACCTTTTATTGTTGTTCTCATTTAAGAGAATGTAACACCCAGAGTGGAGAGGGATTTTTTCTTCTCCACAATACGGCGATCAAGTTCAGCCACTGCATGCGGGCGTATGGCATCAAGAAAGGCGTTATCCTGATAGGTAGACTGGATTGTCACACCAAGTCCGGCACCACTTTCCAGTATGCTTTTCTGACTCTGTAGTTCTTTTATATCGTTATTGAGGTAATACGCTTCACTTAGGTTTTCTGCGTTCATCTTCTAACCCTGTTGTTGTTTGACTGCCTCACTGAGTCGTAAATGCGCTCACACGTCATTCCTGCCCGGTAGCGTTCGTCAGATCGCTCAGCATAATATCGAGCTTCCTCTGCAAGGCGTCCGAGCATGTCGGCGAGCACTGCGGCGTCGGCTCCGGCTGTTTTGCTTCTGACGGCAGTGGCAAGATCTGAGGTGTGCTTTGCGGCGTCCAGACGGGTGGCAAGCTTTGTTGCTTCGGTACGCAGCTGGCTAACAGTGGCAGACAGACCAGCAGCAGTGGCAGCAGATTTAGCGGCTTTCGCTTGTGCATCTTTAACAGCCTCATCACGGGCAATAATGCGCCCTTGTTCAATCATGCGTGCTGCGGTCTGTGCGTTCGCTGTTTGCGATGATTCCACGCTGTCACGCTCGGCCCACTTCTTTTCCCAACCGCGGCTGTTCCATACACTACCCGCGATGAATGCGACTGCCACCAGCAGCGAAATAGCAATGAACTGATAGCGCAGGCTCACTGGTCTATCCCCCAGCACGCCAGCGCGCTTTCCTGATCCCGTCGTTCTACCTGCCCATAGCAGCCATTTTTCTGGCCTTTGGTCAGACGACAGTCGCGGCCACCGTCTTTAATCCACCAGCGGATCGCTTCACAGGCGCCTTCACGGTCGCCAGCATTTATTCGCTTATAGAACGTAGATGGGAAACATTTTCCGGGGCCGATGTTATATGGGCAGAAAGATGCGATCCCGGCTTTCTGTGGTTCGGTCAGTGGTACCTTGATATTTCGCTCAACCCACGCCAGCGCCTTGTTGCGTTCTATGGCGTTCACCTGGGCGCATTTCTCAGCAGACAGCTTCATACCCTGAACTACTGGCTTACCATCAACCATCGTGGCGCCACGACAAATGGTCCAGAGCCCGCCGCCATCTTTGTATGCAGTGAGCCCGTTCCCCTCTTTCTCATTCAGGAACTGATCGAGGATGATTGGTGCGGATGCGCCAGCCAATACCAACCCAAGAACAGTTGCACTCAACTTTGCCCGGTTATCCATTACTCACCTTCCTTTTGTAATGCTTCGACAACTACGATTGCCGCAGTCGGACGTTCATGAATAGGTTTATCACCGACCCCTTTCAGATAGTCATTGACCATTTTTGTGCGCTTCTCGTCTTCTCTACGCCGGCGATGTGCATCCACCCGCCCATTGATGTAAGAGGTAAGCGAGATAAGCAGACCGGCTGCGCCAAAAAACATGAACACCAAATCCTGAGTGGTAAATCCAATGGCAGACGCCAGAGCTGCTACCCACGCGAAGAACTGCGTGAAGATGTTCCCTGAATCATTCATTTTCATCGTCTCTCACCTCGCCGTATGCGGGTGCAGTGTGGAGGAAATAAAAAAAGCCGCCCGAAGGCAGCCTTAAAAAGACAACTCCCACCAAATTGGCAGGATTTCAATGATTAAGCGGTGTGACGTAGTAACCACTCTTAACAGATTACGATAGTTTTTGCGTACGCATTAGCATTTTTTTGAAGTATTATCAGAGAAAACTGATGGTAACCCTCAAAAGGATATTGGTATGACGGCAGTAGCAGGCCAAGAGATTACAACTCATAAATTCATCGTTCACATTATGAACAAAGAACAACAAGGAGCAGCCACTCTGATTCCTTGCCCAGCTGAAAAACCAGTGCAGCAAGCATCACGAGATCTTGTAAACGCCCTAACTAAAAGGTATTCCGGGCGAGCGGGTAAAGGTTATGGAAAATTTGAAGACGATCGCGATAGCTATCCTATGGGAAATATCGTTGATGATTACTTTGTGAACACAACTCATTCCTTCTATGACACAAGTGTTCGCATGCTTAATCATCTGAAAGCTCGAGCTGATGATGAAGTAATGTCTACAGGTGGCTATGTTATAATTGCCCATAATGAGGTTAACGGTAATCATTATTTAATGGTTGCTATACTTACTTCTGCTTTTGGCTCAACTGTACAAGACTTTGATATTCAAGAAAGTGAGTATTTAGACATAGCAAAACTTCGCGTTGCCGGACGAATTGACCTAACAGGTAAACAAGATGGTAAAGAACGTTATATCAGTTTTCTAAAAGGACAAAATTCTGTAGCAGGGTACTTTAAAAAATTTCTTGGTTGCAATGACATTTTAATTGCGAAGCAAGAAACGACAAAATTACGAAAAGCTCTTTTAGAATTTGCAACAGAAAGAGATTTTGAACCTGAGGCACGAGAAGAATTTCTCAATCGTGCTCATGAACAATTAAAAACTCTCAATCGCTCTGGAGAAACTTTCGATACCCAAATATTCGCAAACGAACTATGGCCTGCTGACCCCGAACTTCTCGTTGCAAAACTTACAAATGAAGAACTTGAATTCTCAGACGGTTTTGTTCCAGACGGAACTGTAATCAGGGGACTAATTAGTTTTAAAGGTAAATCACGTCACTGGTCCTTAAAATTCGAACGTGCAGCCCTACATGATGGAAGCGTTCAGTATGATTCAGAGAACGATAAATTGATACTTACTGAGATTCCAGATACCCTTAGGGATGAAATCATATCAGAATTGGGTGAAGAGGATGAGCAGTAATAATCAGAGAACCTTCAAAGACTTAGTTAGCATATACAAAGCTGCTACCTTTGTAGGTAACACATCTGAAGCCTCTATTATGCTCGATAATGAAGACCTGTGTGAGATTCTGCATGATATCACACAGTATCCTAATGACTTTGGGGTAACCATCGAGTCTGGCAATCTAGTGGTCGGAGAGACCCTAACTTTACATGTAGCACCACCGAAACTTCGAATGGGGCAACTTCATTTCTCATTTAATGATTATCTTAAAAATTCTAAAAATAGGATAAAAGAAGCTAATAATTTTTTTATTGTCGATCTTAACTTTCACAATAAAGAACGCGAGCCATTGCCAATTATATCTAGATACCGCAATGTGTTACGCTTAATTACTTTATTTAAAGAATGCTCTGCATATCTCGACGAGACTAATGCTGAACTTGTTTTTGTAGACAGTAATGTTCTTAAAATACCGGTAAACTATACTGCTGAAGATCTAGTCGATTCAAATGACAGTCTCATACAAAGCTTAATCGCAAATTTTGCGGAAGATACTCATAAAGAGCAAAAGCTAACCATACTTGCTAGCAGCATAAAATCATTATGTGAATCAAAAAGTAAAGATTCTTCTTTCTCATCTATGTTAAGAGATTTGCAGCAACTATCTGAAAGCTTTCATAAAGGGTATAAAGTATTTGTATCTGGATTCTCATATGAAAAAATACTTGATCAACTTCGTGTGGCTAAAATTGAAGAGATGGGTAAAATACATAAAGTCTTCAGTGACATACAGAACCAGATACTTGGTATACCTGTCGCAACAATTATAGTCGCAACACAAATGAAACAGGCAAATGGTTGGGATAGTCAGGCTCTAATAAATACAGCTGTTGTTCTGGGTGCATTTTTCTTTACGCTGATGATTCTATTCGTCCTTTTCAACCAATGGCAAACACTTACAGCAATAAGTGACGAACTAAAGCATAAAAAAGAACAAGCAGAAAGCAATTACAAAGCAATTTACGATGATATCAAAAACACATTTGATAGTCTAACGACAAGATTGCGCGTCCAAAAAATAATTTTTGTTACCCTAGGGTTCATTGTAGCCTGCGGGTTATACTTAACTTTTAAATTTTATTTCTTCCTTACTCCATATGCAACTCAGTATCTATTCAATTGACGGCCACACAGGCCGTCTTTAATTTTATTCACTCACCATACAAATAACCGCGCCAATAAAACCTAACGCAGTTTGCATCTGTTTTCTAACCGTTCCATCTGAACATTTCCTTTTTTTAGCAATAGTACGCAGCGAGATACCTATAACGAAATGAGCAATAATTAACTCATACACATCAGGTTTATACTTGCGTAAGCGGGCCACACATCCATCAATCATAATGCCTTCATCGTCGCTGCATTGAAGCCGTGATTTCTTACCATGAGGTAAAAGTCCCTTGAACCCAGCAGCTATTGGTTGCCAGTCCACACCGCTACTGTCAGCCGCAGCCCAGGCGCCCCAACGATCCATAACTTCATACATATCACGCATCAAATATCTCCTTACGCCAGAACGCCAAGCCCATAAGCCCGGTCCAGCACTCTGATTATCATTACCGGCTGAGGAACATGTTTTTGCTCAAACTTCACCGGGTCGTTATGTAGTTCTGTATGGCACTTACGACACAAAGGGATCGCGAAAATATCATGCGCTTTCGTGGCCATCCCTCCCTGCCCCCAGCCGATTAAATGGTGTGGGTCATCTGATGGTTTACCGCAGCATTCGCAGGGCTGTGTTTTAATCCATTCCAGATACCCGGAGGACGTCCAGCGGATCCGCTTTGGACGTTTCATAAAGGTTTGCGGGGACTCAGGATCGACCAGAACACCAACTACGGGCTTAACCGCAGGCACCTGCGCTGGCGGCATGTTCACGGTTACTGTGCTGGCTTTGGCTGTAATGATGCTGGTGGCGGTTACACGCGGTTCGATATCGCATTCACGCATGACTAACTGATGTTCTTCCGAAGGAATACGAAGCGCCCGACTGGCTACTGATTCGGGAATTGCATCGGTAACACCCATACGCACCGCCCACCAGCATAGCTCCGCCAGCGACAGTTCTCTGGAAGGATCCTGATTCAGTGCCACCATGATGCTGTTGATAATCCAGCTAATGACATTACGTCTCGCCAGCTCTGCAAGTTGTTCGCTGTAGTGGTCACGCAAATGGTTATCACAATGTCCACACAGAAGAACCGATCCGGGTTCATGGCGCAGGATGGTTAACTCGTGATAATGGTAATCGCTGTGTGGCCACTGACAGCAATGGCCACCATAACGCATAAGCCAGTAATCAAGGCCACTCAAACCACCAGCAGCCTTAATAACTTTTTCATCCAGGAAGAACGGCTTCAGGGAGTCGTCACTGGCAAGTGGCTGGCGAACGTCAGGAACACGACCAGCAGGCAACCTTTCCATGCTTGCCGGCTGGCTTTCCACCAGCACACGTTCACAACTGAATAATGACATCAGCTCACTGCCCGGTTTGAGCAGCACAATTCCAAGCTCACGCGCAACCACCGGCTTCAGCAGCGCCCTCATTCTGCTATCTCCCCGATAATTATTTGTCCCTTCTCTCCCCATAATTTAGTGACGCGTGAATCCCAGATGTGAGCGTCATCTTCGTAAATGGCATCCATCAGCGCTTTCATCATGTTGTCGAAATCGGGTTTAGCCTGGTGTGGTTTACCGTTTAACTCAGCCCGTTTCTTTTTGGTCCAGCTCGCTGGCATCGGAAGCATGAAGGTGACATGCGAACCGCTTTCCGGCAGCTCAACACCCTGCAGACGAACTTCATCACAGAAAGCCCGGTAACGCAGAACCTCAGGACGCTTTTTCCATTTGTCAGCGCGCGTCATTCGGGGCTTGCCCATTGGGGTGATATCGTAGACTTTCACATTCACCTCCAGATCCGCTGTTGCCAGGTTCTGTCCTGGCGAGGAGGCTTAGATGCTTCCGGCAAGAACGCGCTGATCGTCCAGTGAATAAAGTCATTATCCAGACTACGCTCGGTCTTAATCTGCTTTGCTTTATAGTTGGCTTCCAGTTCGTCAGCCTGCTCAGTGGTGAGATGTGTATGTTGAAACCAGCTTTTCTTCATAACGCACCTCTGGATGCGGCAAAAAGAAAATCGCTGGCGTTGGTTAACGTCAGTATGAGGGATTGCTTGAATTGATCTTGCGCCATGGGGCTTTTCTCCTGTGGCGCAGCAGGTATAGGTTGTTCAGACCTATGACGGGAGTGTAACAGATTTTTGGGTAACGCGATAACCAGCCCTTTCCAGCATCTGGGTAAACAACGTAGGTGTACCAATAATTTCATTATCCTGAAGAGGCATGAAAGACACCATGCTACCGCGACGGTACATCAGGGCGCGCTCACACTCAGGAAATGATTGCAGCCTGGCAACGATGACTCCATCGTGACATCTGATGACTGCGTAGCCTTTTTTGGGCAATCCTAATTTTTCTTTCACTTAAACTCCCCCATGCAAACGGGATAAAAGTAACACCCAAAATAATTAATAAAACCAGTCGTCAGCACTTTCCCAGGTTTCCTGGAGGATAGTCTCAATTTTCTTTTTATCTTCCTTGTCACCACCAAACACACTTAAACCATCGGAGCCTGCACGTCGTATGCTCAAGCTGCAATTCTCATAGTGGTTTCCCAACCTTTTAAGCAATTCTTTCTCCAGCGCCGGAACTGCTCCCTTTGGAAGTTCTTTAGTACGATCAATGGTTAGTTCAACTTTCATATTAGCCTCCACTGCATATACTGTATATTTGTACAGTACACCGATACATTGAAATGATCAATGACTTAAGAGCACAAATTGTTAACCTTAGCCTATAAATGAGATGCAAAAAAAACCCGCCGAAGCGGGTTCAATCCAATGAGGACTTGTTGTTTTGACACCATTGTAAGTATTGAGATATCAACGTCCTTAAATTTGGATAACTGCTTTGATTGGGATTGATTGCGCAACTTTCATATGCTCGTCTCCCCCTGCAACTTTTTCAGGTTCTGTCTAACATACCCAATCAAAATAACAACTGTGTCAGGTATCCCATAATAATCGCCATGCCCAAAATAACGGTCAGAAATGCAGCAATCAAGGGTGTTTTGAACATTGATTTAAGCAGTATTACTTCCGTCAGACTAGCTCCTGCGCTACCAATAATCAGAGCCATTACTGCTCCCGTTCCCATGCCTTTATCCATCAAGACTGATGCCAACGGAATTACTGCCTCAGCACGTATATACAACGGTATTCCAATAATTGCACTTAGTGGAATCGCAAACGGATTATCATTCCCAGCATGAGCAGCAATCCACTCTGCAGGTATAAAACCGTAGATAAACGACCCTATAACAATACCTAACATCAGATAAGGTAATACATCTTTAAATTGAGTCCAGGCATCCTGAAATGCCAGTCGTATCGCACCAGGCTCTCTTACTACACTTTTCGGGAAGAATTGTTTATTTGTTTGGCCCGTCTCGCAGCTCAATTCACAATTTGTGCCCCGAAATGCTGAGAAACTCTTAAACGTTTCTTGTGGTTTAGAACAACTATTAGCCCCTATGTCCTGTTGATTTGATACAGAGCAGCAAGCTGAAACACTCTGTAGTTTAGTTTCAGGAGTTTTTCCACTGCTAACACCACAACAGCTAGCCAGCGGTTTTGATGTTTCGACAATATGTCGGTCAAAACCAAGCACATCTAACAAAATACTTGCCAGTACGGAAACTGTTGCAGCTATAACAGCGTATAGCAGGGTAACTTTCCAACCAAAAGTAACCCACATCAGACCAATGATTATCGGGTTAAGCAGAGGTGAAACAAACAAGAATGTAAGTGTTGGACCGAAGCCTGCTTTTGCTGATAACAGTCCGCGTAACATGGGAATTGTAGAGCAGCTGCAAAACGGTGTTACAGCTCCTAACAGCGATGCAAGTATGTAACCTCTCCCCTTTCTCGCCCCTAACATTCTTTGAATCTTTTGGTCCGGAATTTTTTGCCTGATAAGGCTAACACCCGCACTAATCAGAAAAAAAAGCGCAGACAACTCGACAGCAAGAAACAAGAACATCTCTGCCGCGTTAGTAAACATAGAAATCCAGCTATTCATGACCCCCCCATAAACCATATTTCTAGAATAATCGAATTATTGAGGTTAGATCAACATATTTCTGGTATTATCGAAATATCAATAGATGAGGAAGGTACCATGCAACTAGAAGAAGTAGCTAAAGCTATGAAAGAATTAGGACATCCAACACGTTTGTTTATTTTCAAACACCTTGTTAAAGCCGGTGAACAAGGTTTACCTGTAGGTGATCTACAAAAACAACTTGCGATTCCATCTTCAACACTGAGTCATCATATATCCGCTCTTGTTTCCGTAGGTCTGGTCAAACAAAATCGCGAAAGCCGCTCCTTAAT
This sequence comes from Citrobacter sp. wls710, assembly GCF_005281115.1. Lineage (NCBI taxonomy): Bacteria > Pseudomonadati > Pseudomonadota > Gammaproteobacteria > Enterobacterales > Enterobacteriaceae > Citrobacter > Citrobacter sp. wls710. The sequence continues at coordinate 44,786 of NZ_SZXD01000029.1, read as the reverse complement.
CTGCGTTTCTCAATATGACAAGTTAGAGTCGATTATTGATTTTCTACGCGAAGAATGTTGCATCAACAGTCCAAAGATTTAAATCGAGGCAATCCATTGTTTTTATTTGATAAAGGAGCCGCCTAAATAACAGGCGGCTCTCCTGTCGCTTATTTCAATTTTTTGCCTGCATCATCAACGACTTTCTCGCCATCTTCCTTGGCGAAAGCCCCTTTCTGAGCATCAGGAAGGATATCCAGAACAACTTCAGAAGGACGGCACAGTTTGGTTCCCAGCGGTGTTACCACGATGGGGCGATTAATCAGGATCGGATGCTGCAACATAAAGTTAATTAACTGGTCGTCAGTAAATTTATCTTCGGCAAGACCCAGTTCCTCATATGGCTCGACGTTCTTACGTAGTAACGCCCGGACGGAAATGCCCATATCAGCAATGAGTTTGACCAGCTCATCGCGTGAAGGTGGAGTCTCAAGGTAAAGAATAACGGTCGGCTCATTACCGCTGTTGCGGATCATCTCAAGCGTGTTACGCGACGTGCCGCAGGCAGGATTGTGATAAATGGTGATGTTGCTCATATCAGTATCTCATTACAAAGTGAAAGAGAGACGTAGCGCCAGCGCTGCCAGCGTTACAAACAGCACAGGCAGAGTCATGATAATCCCGGTGCGGAAATAGTATCCCCACGTGATGGTCATATTCTTCTGTGAAAGTACATGTAGCCAGAGCAGCGTTGCCAGGCTACCAATAGGTGTGATTTTCGGCCCCAGATCGCAGCCAATCACGTTGGCATAAATCATCGCCTCTTTGATGACGCCGGTTGCGGTACTGCCATCAATAGAAAGAGCGCCAACCAGCACGGTAGGCATGTTGTTCATGATGGAAGACAGGAAAGCCGTCAGGAAGCCAGTACCCAGCGTCGCGGCCCAGAGTCCTTTATCAGCCAGCACGTTCAGAACACCTGAAAGATATTCGGTTAGCCCTGCGTTGCGCAGACCGTAAACTACCAGGTACATCCCCAATGAGAAGATGACGATCTGCCAGGGTGCACCATGTAGCACTTTACCAGTGTTAATGGCATGGCCTCGTTTCGCCACTGCAAACAGAATTATCGCCCCAACCGCTGCAATCGCACTAACGGGAATACCGAGCGGCTCGAGGACGAAGAAACCAACAAGCAGGAGAATCAGAACTATCCAGCCAGTGCGGAATGTAGCCGTATCTTTTATTGCCTCTGTTGGTTTCTTTAGGAGGGCCAGATCGTAAGTTGGCGGGATGTCCTTGCGGAAAAACAGATGCAGCATAATTAGTGTGGCAATAATGGCGGCGATATCGACCGGTACCATCACCGATGCATATTCGGTGAATCCCAGACCAAAGAAGTCCGCCGAAACAATATTCACCAGGTTCGACACGATAAGCGGCAGGCTGGCAGTATCGGCAATAAACCCGGCTGCCATGACGAATGCCAGCGTGGTACCTTTGCTGAATCCTAATGCCAGCAGCATAGCAATAACGATTGGTGTCAAAATAAGTGCCGCACCATCGTTGGCAAACAGTGCCGCCACCGCTGCGCCGAGCAGGACGATATAGGTAAAGAGCAAACGGCCACGACCGTTACCCCAGCGTGAAACATGCAATGCCGCCCATTCGAAAAAGCCTGATTCATCGAGCAGCAGGCTGATGATAATCACCGCAATAAAGGTCGCTGTCGCGTTCCAGACGATATTCCACACCACCGGAATATCGCCTATATGCACAACGCCAGAAATCAAAGCCAGGCCCGCGCCCAGCGTTGCACTCCAGCCGATCCCTAATCCTTTCGGTTGACAGATAACCAAGACAATGGTCAGGACAAAAATAGCGCCTGCCAGTAACATACACCCTCCTGACAGGGCGGATCTGCCGCCCTGTATAAACAAAAAATTAACTCGCCAACTCTCTGAGTTTTTCAATACCTGTTGGCTCAGAAGCCAGTACCGGAACGAGCGCTATATGGTCAGCGTGCTGATTCTTAACAGCCTCAATCTGAGGCTGTTCCTGCTGAGCGCGCTGGCAAAGCAACGGAGAACGCGTATCCGCGATGGAAAGGCTGTTATTGATAATCCAGCCCCATGGATGAATCCCCGCTCTTTCAAGGTCAGCCTGTAGGCTTGCCGCTTCCAGTACCGGTGTGGTTTCAGGCAGAGTGACCAGCAGAACTTTGGTTCGTTCCGGGTCCTGAAGCTGCATCATTGGGGTAGTAAAATGACCTTTCTCCCCCATTTTTTTGGCAATCTCTCGGTGGTAAGCCCCGGTAGCATCCAGCAACAACAGCGTGTGCCCAGTGGGAGCTGTATCCATGACAACAAACCGCTTACCTGCTTCACGAATCACTCGGGAAAAAGCCTGGAACACGGCAATTTCTTCAGTACAGGGAGAACGTAAATCTTCTTCCAATAGCCGTTTCCCTGCTTCGTCCAGATCTTTTCCCTTCGTCTCAAGAACATGCTGGCGATAGCGTTCGGTTTCATCGTGAGGGTTGATGCGGCTGACCTGCAGGTTTTTGAGGCTGCCGTTCAGCGTTGTACTCAGGTGCGCAGCGGGATCAGAGGTGGTGAGATGCACGTCATATCCCATGTCTGCCAGCCTTACGGCGATGGCAGCAGCCATCGTGGTTTTCCCTACACCACCTTTGCCCATCAACATAATCAGGCCATGTTCACTGCGGGCGATATCATCGACCAGGTCAGAGAGCGATAAGTTTTCAGGCGTGTACAGGACGTTCGGTACCGGGAGCGGTAATGCATCAAAACGGGTATCCAGCAACCCCTTCAACGCAGACACACCAACCATATTTACTGGCTGGAGTAATAAGGTATCTCTCGGTAGCTCAGATAAACCAGCAGGAAGATTTGCCAGTGCTTCCTGCTCCCGTTGCCATATCGCAGCAGCCAGCGCGTCATGTTCAGCTTCGGCTTTAGGCAGCACACCATTAATAACCAGGTACTGGTTTTTCAGGCCAATTGCGGCCAGTTCTTCATGGGTGCGGGCTACTTCCTGCAGCGTAGATTTTTGCAGTCGTGCAACCAGAACCAGGCGAGTACGTTCAGGATCGGACAACGCCTCTACCGCATGAGCATACTGCTCACGCTGCTTTTCCAGCCCGGCCATTGGGCCAAGACAGGAAGCACCATCCGGATTACTTTCAATGAAACTACTCCAGGCACCGGGAAGCTGGAGAAGGCGAATCGTGTGGCCCGTCGGCGCTGTATCAAAAATGATGTGATCGAAGCGGGTCAGCAGGGAAGCGTCTGTCAATAAGCCGGTGAACTCATCAAACGCCGCAATCTCAGTCGTACAGGCTCCTGAAAGCTGCTCGCTGATACTGTTAACAACGTCTTCAGGCAGAAGACCTTTGATAGGATCAACGATTCTGGAGCGGTATTGTTGGGCAGCTTCCTGAGGGTCAATCTCCAGAGCGGAAAGTCCAGTAACTGCTGTCACAGAGCGAATGGTGTTACCGATAGCCTGGTCGAATACCTGACCGACATTGGAGGCTGGATCTGTACTGACCAGCAAAACCCGCTTACCTTGTTCGGCAAGGCGGATAGCCGTCGCGCAGGAAATGGACGTTTTTCCTACGCCACCCTTGCCAGTAAAAAACAGGTAAGGCGGGATATTCTCTAAGAATTTCATATGTCCTCCTGACATATTCAGCAACAGGAAGTATTACCACCACAGCAGCTGGTGGGAGCTAACCCTACCTTCTCCAGCGGAATACCGAACCAGCGAGCCAGCTCAGCGCGTTTTGGGTATCGCCCAGCCATCACCGTTTCACCGTCCAACAGCAGTAGCGGAAGCCCTTCTGCTCCAGATGCTTCGAGGAATACTTTCGCTTTCTCATTATGAACAAAGCTCATGGGCTGCTGCGCCAGGTTATAACGTTCAACCTGTACGCCACGTCCTTTCAGCCACTGCACATCAGCAGAGAAATCAACCAGAACCTGATCGACATCTGAGCCACATACGCCGGTACTGCAGCACATTGCCGGGTCAAACACCGTTAACGTCTTCATTCTGAATACCTCACATTCGAAAAATCATATATGTTCAGGCAAATTTTTTAGATGCAAACAGCCTTACCGCTACCAAAGCAGTTTGCCGATGCCAGCTTACGGGCGATGGCCTGTACGTCGTCCTGTTGGCTTAACCAAGCCTGCTCAATTACCTGAGCAGCCCATGACGGAATATGCGGAGATAAGCGGTAGTGAACCCACTTGCCCTGCTTGCGATCCAGTAATAATCCACTTTCCCGGAGCATTGCCAGATGACGGGAGATCTTGGGCTGCGACTGATCCAGCGCCGTACAGAGATCGCACACGCATAGCTCTCCCATTTCTCTAAGCAGCAACACGATGCCCAGCCGAGTTTCATCGGAAAGGTTTTTGAAGAGTTGTAGAGAAGTTAGTTCAGCCATTTTAGTCTCCTGAATTCTCTCCGTAGTTTCCTGCAATAGTTGAGTGTCGTCAACCATCACATTCGAAAATTCGAATGCGATGGCTATGTGGTTTTAATATCAGATTTACTGATTGTTCATTATTCAATTTGTTAATCCTGCCGCTTTTCGACGCCTGTATTCATCTATCAGTAATTGTGCTGGCGTTGGTCCTGCCGGATGGCGCGGCGCTTCCAGTTGACGTCGAATTGGTGGGACACTTAGTCCATTACCAACATGCTTCGACCACTTCGTGAGTAACTTTTCTGCCAGTCGTTTCAGCTCCCCCTCTGTCATTTGTCGTTCTACGCCCGTTCTGCGCATTTCAATGCAGATGTGATACAGCACGGGCTGAGGCCATGGATATTTATCGCTTCCTGAATACCGATATGACTCATTGCGCCAGCGCCGGTATTCCGTCATAACCTGCTCCGATTTCAGTCCGAATGGATTCGCCCCACTCTCTGAAACCAGAGAAACAAACTCAGCCAGGTCAGGCGGCCATGTATTTCCCATCGCGCAGCGCTCCATGCATTGCTGACAGACCAGCCGAATTTGAGGTTCAGTCATCGAACCTATCTGGGCTATCCAGATAGGCGAAGGCTCCGCCCCGTTCTTCTGGGTCCATCGGTTCGAATACACCTCCCCCATGACCTGCCACAGTCGCCAGGCTGTTTCCGTCGCCATCAAGTCCATTCCTGCGGCGCCACTCTGCGTGTGCTGACTGAATTTGCTGAACTGCCCGGGATGCTGTTGGTTCTGATCCTGCTCCCACATGACTGTTACCTCCGGTTTCTGGTTTTACCTGCGTTCTCACCCGGGCTACATGTCGGGCAAATTTTTGTTCCCACTGGATTTGAGTAAAAACTTTCCCTTCCGACTCCCAATACGCGGTGAATTCTGCGAGTTCAGTCAGAAGGTAATCTGGTTCAGGCAGGGGGATACCCCACGATGCAGCGCGCTGTCGGAAGTCTCTGGAGGGAAGCCAGCTATCTGTCATGCTGAATTTCCCGATCGGTTCATCAACACCGTCCAGGTATCGGGGCATGACCGGGGATGGCGGTTCATCCCCATTCGGATTTTTCATCGCGCCCGCGTTAAGAGAGGGGTTTAAGATCTGTTTACTGCTAACTGCTTTCTGGATACCTGATGGCAAAGGTTTAGCCAAAGACTTAGCCTTATCCTTAGGCAAAGCGAAAGCCTTATCAAAAGCCGTCCCCATAGCGTCAGAAACCCCGTAGCAGGCGGCTTTGAGAGCTTCATATGCTTTATCTTTCAGTGAACATTCAGGCAGTAATTCAAACGATCTTGCCCATGATTTGATCACGTTCACTGATGCTGGAGGGTTATGTTTCACCGCGTTAGGCAACCAAAAAACTCTGGCTTTAAGGTCGGCTTCCACCATACCTAACGCTATGGCTTCGCCTAAGGCTAAGTCGAAGGCTTCGACATCCCAGTTTAATTCTTCGGCCATAGCCGCCCTTCCCGCCTTATACAGCCCGGGTATAATCCCCGTGAATGGGCCTGTAAGCAGGTAAATAAACAGACTCTGCCCACTTGGCGGGAGTGGTGATAAGGCTCGAAATTTAGGATCATCCCACATGGTGATCTTCACCTTACGGTAAGGCTCGTTACTAGCCTTACTCTTAGGCATGGCCTTAGCCAAAGGATTAGGCATACTTCACCCCGCGAGTTGCAGTAATAATGGTCATTGGTCAAAACTCGATTAAAACAATTGCGGCGCTACGGCGCTTATACTCGCCAGTAGTGGTCCCGCCGCGTCAGCAGGTAACATGTTGAACAATGCGATTGCCGCCTCACGAATTTCCTTCTCGAGCTTTTGTAATGGCGCGCCGATTAATTTCGCATGGTGTGCCTCACTGCACTCTTTGATTGCGTTCGCCACCAGCTCTGCTTCTGTGCTCGCATTACTTAACCCGTGCTTTCTGGCGATCTGAACTGGCATAGCAGCAATAATTGAACCTGACAGCTGCATAACGTAAGCCGTGTACTTTTCCGAACCGCCCTCGTTTTTCAGGTATCGGAATAAATTCTGTTTATTAACAGCAATTCCCCGTCCATCTGCTTTGGCCCACTCTTCAGCCACCAGCTGAGTGATCCGTTCCTGTGCCTGTCCTGGTAATGTCGATTCCCATTCACGAACGGCGGCCAATATGGCACGGTGCTGAATGCCGTCACGGCGCTGGGGTTTAAATTGATTTTGCGATTTCACCGGAGCGGCTACTCGTGGTTTATTATGGGTATAAGCTACTGATTGCATCATTCAGACCTCGCTTTGTGGCGGAAATACACTATCAAGAGAGCAGGTGCGCCCTAACTCGTTAAGCTTCTCCACAATCAATCTGCATTCCGGTAGGCCTGGTTGGCGTGTTCCGTTCTCATAATTTGAGAGCCTTGACTGACGCCACCCGAATAATTTGGCTAATTGCTCTTGAGTTAAACCGAGCGCTTGCCGTTCTTTGGCGATGTTGTTCATCTTGTCCTCACATATAGTGTTTAGCTGAATTAAACACACAATGTGTTAGATAGTCAAGACGAAACGTTCTTTGAGCGTTAACACGTAACGTGGTAAAAATCAGTAATGAATATAAACACTGCAATTGCCGCCAGACTGAAGCAACTACGCGAACAGAAAAATATGTCGCAATCTAAACTCGCAGAGTTATGTGGGTGGGCTCAGTCACGCATCGGGAACTATGAAGCAGGTCGCCGCAATGTTGGCGTTGACGACGCTATAACGATATCTAAAGCTCTCGGCATTAGCCCGGCTGAGCTAATGTTTGGTGATGATCACGCCGAATCATGGTTAACGCCAAAACATCGTAAGTTGATTACTCTTTTTGACCAGTTGCCGGAGTCTGAACAAGACAGAATGATCGATACCTTTCAATTACGGCTGAAAGAAATTGATGAGTATGTTGAGAAATACCTTCGGGGACGATTAAAGCCAACTGACGACTAAGCTACAATTTTCAGCACTCTAACCAGCCTCCTTGGCTGGTTTTTTTATGCCTTTCCCACTCCCTTTTCCCATATCGTTATCATCAACACCACCTTAAACACATGCTGTGTTGACTTTTAAACACATTTAGAGTTTAAATATAAACACATTTTGAAAAACGTCATCGAGGCAGGACGCCCACGAAGTAGTTGCCGGCGGCATACGAATCACCGGATGAGATGGCGAACATTAATGCGCAGCAGTCAGTACCGTTCCGCTTGCCAGCGATAAGGCTAAATGAAGAACCCCCTGTATCACTGTTACTGGACACAGGGACAGAATGTTGAGGGAAACATTATGAGGATCGAAATAACTAAAGTTGGAGGCAAGGTTTGCTTAGTCATATCCCCTATCAAGTTCTCTGTCGCGGATCGCATAGCTACTGCCATGGAAAACAGCGAAATCGTTGCAGCTCTTGGTGCTTATTTCACAGCCATTGGAGAGGCACCAAACGGAGAACTCGTTGGGCTCTATCTCTATTTTAATAACTTGGATACCGCTACGTTCGTAACGCTCAATCATTTGATTGAAACGGATGAGCCAGTCCCGATAGTCATCAGGTAATACCCACGAATCGGTCAGAACTTCTTTACAGGAATCATACTGTGCGCGGTTCTTGAACCAAAAAACACTTATTGGTCGAGCGGCCATTTTTATGTCCTTGCTGGCTAGATGGGAAATACCAGCTTACCACCGAGCCTGAAATGGAGAAATGACCGGTAAAACAAGGAAACCAAAATGATTGATTTTGCGCGTAAACCAGTGCGGTGTCAGGCCGTACATCTAAATCGCATTGAAGTAATCATTCGACTGATTTGCTACATGCTCGCCCAGAAGGGCGACCCGTCTGCCGACCAACAGACTGCAGTTCGTTCATAACGAGTTTGACCAATGGCTGTTGCCAGCATCAGTAAGGAAGTGACTATGGAATTTGGAATGAAACGTGTGGTGGCATCTGTTCAGGTGGTTGCCATCCTCAACAGGATTTACAACGGCAGCCCTGTTTCCGTCGCATCTATCAGTAAAGAATCAAAGCTGTCTGTGTCTTACCTCGAGCAGATTTTCTCGAAGCTGCGCAGAAGTGAAATCGTCACCAGCCAGCGTGGCGCTGGTGGCGGGTACCACCTTAGCAAAGCAAACCCCAGCGTGGCTGACGTCGTTCGCGCCGTTACTCACACGCCTGATTCATTTGAGCCCGTGCTGAATGCTCTGGAGTGGGTCCCCGTCGCACAGCTGGCGCAGGGAAAATCCCCTACCCCATAAAGCACAAAACCCGCGCAAGGCGGGTTAAGTACCCGGTCAGCCGACCAAAGCTTTCCGGAACGAGTTTTGACCAATAACCACTACCTTAGGCGGAGATCATCAGCTGCCGGGTATCTTACAACCCTATGGAGCCCGAACGCAATGTTAACGTATGCGTATCTTATTAAAGCCAAAGCGAAAGCAACTGAGGCAAAAAACCTGTTTTGCTGGTTCTCTGCGAAATCAGATTCCCGTGCAGAACGCGAAATACTCAATATTCTCGAAGACAACGATATTGCCGTCGGTCGTGGCGCCGACTATCAATTACCTGTCCGCACCAACTGGTTTGTTGTTGACGATCTTCCTGAGGAAAGCACACTTGATGACACATGGTGCGATCGTTACGAACTGGCAGAAGACCAGCAAACGTGGCAACTGAAACAGAAGCCGGATAATGAAAATCTGGAGGCTTCCAGCCAGCAAAAACCTGAAACCTCCAGTGCCAATGTACCCACCAGCGATGCGCCAGCATTGCTCCGCCCCATATCTCGCCTGCGCCTGTCTCAGCGGCTGATTGCGCACCTGTTAAATGACGGTGAAGAGAAGGAAATCAGTGAAGCACGGCACGTCCAGATCGGGCAAATGGTACTGGACGAAAATGATCTCTATGTACAAAACCTGTTACTGGCCATTGCGAATGTGCGGTCGGTGAAAGAACTTTCTGCTCATGTTGAGTGGAAGCTGGCAAATGCAATAAAAGAAGTCTTTGACCGTGAGCAGGTCTATACCGTTGCTTCATTTGAGCAATTTATTTCCGAATGGATTGAAGAACCAGAAAAGCGGGCTCTTACCGTTCAGGAGTGGGTTAATGATAAGAAAGCACGAGTTGCGGGTGATGAACATGCCACTCCACCTGTAACGCCAGAGCTTATTACCGTTGCGACTCTGCCGCTACGCCAGCGCCTCTTAGCTCAGTTTATTTCTGAAGAATATGCTTACCATATTGATACTGAGCAGAAGAAAACCATTCAGGAACTCGAGCTGGATGTAGATAACAGCTATGTGCAGAACCTGCTGCTTGCCGCCGAGAATGTAGAACCATTCAGGAAAGCGCCAGAGATCGATATCTGGAAGATCGTCAGCGCGCTGAAAACCGTTTTTCCGGTTGATGGAAAACGAGTTGATCTGGTCACCGTTATTCAGTTCTTTAAGGCCTGGTTCAACACTGAACACATTGACCGTGGGCTGCTGGTTAAAGAGTGGTGTAAAGGCAATCGCGTGTCGCAGATTCAGCGCACTGACTCCGGAACCAACGCTGGCGGCAGCAATGGGACCGATCGCAACCCGGAACTTGTCCACACGCTGGACACTCTGGACATTGATATTGCGCTGGCCACACTTCCAATGGATTTCAACATCTACGATATTCCTGGTGGCGTTTTCCGTCGTGCAAAAGAGATCATTTCTAAAAACGAAAGCCCGTTCAAAGAGTGGTCCGCCGCCCTGCGCAAACGCGCTGGCATTCTGGATTATTCCCGCGCCGCTATTTTCGCGCTTATTCGTAGTGCAGAAGAAAACACTCACCATTTCCCGGAACTGCTGAGCCGTTACATCAACAAAAACCTGACTGAAACCGACCACCAGCACCCAACTGAAGAAACCCTGGCGGCAGCCGGTCACGTACCAGAAAAAAGCTGGGAAAACGAGATTAAAGAGAAGTCCACAGCTGAACAGAAGGCAATAACCGAGCAACCAGAAATCGCCAACATGGGCAACGGTGTTTTCTCCATTGATGGCCTGATGGGTAACCAGCCGGCGCCAGCGCTTTCTGTCGTAGACCAGGTACGCCAGCGCGCCGTCGAAGAAAAATTACATCAAGCCAATACCGAGGAAACCACCAGCGATGTGCAGATGGAAAAAACTGACAACAGCAAAATCAAAGCCAATCCTGATGTGCCTCAGGGCGAAGCAACAGCTTTGCCAGTTGAAAGCACTGATGCAACTGGTGAGCCTCCAGCTTCCCTGAATAATGACCCCGTTCACCATATAGATACGGATCACCTGAACGCTTTTTATACTCACCTGATGGTTGATTTGGAAACTATGGGCAGCGGTCCTGATGCACCAATAGTCTCTATCGGCGCCGTATATTTTGATCCTTCAACTGGTAACACTGGTGCCGAATTTTACCAGGTTGTCAGTCTTGAATCATCGATGTCGTTTGGCATGAAACCGGATGCGTCAACAATTCAGTGGTGGTTGAAACAATCATCTGAAGCCCGCTCTGCAATTCTGGTTGATGAGGCCATGGGGCTGCGTGAAACCCTTGAACTACTGGCTGACTTTATTGCTGAAAATGCTGCTAACGGCAGTCACACTGTTCAGCTGTGGGGTAATGGATGCTCGTTTGATAACGTCATTCTCCGCCGCGCATATACATTAACAGAAACTCCTTTTGCTGTTCCGTTCTGGAATGACAGGGACGTAAGGACCATGGTTGAACTGGGTAAACCTGTCGGTATCAACCCGCGTTTCGACATCCCCTTTGAAGGCGACATGCACAATGCGCTTTCTGACGCCCGGCATCAGGTCAAATACGTATCTGTAATCTGGCAGCGCCTAACAAAAAACTGATTTTAGGTTTTCACTTACAGCCAGCTGCAGCATGTACTGTTGTGGCTGGCGGCATCGGAGTTATGTATGTCGCAACTCATTTTCAGCGAAGAGTGGATGGTTGAAGCGCGACTAACAGAAAAGACCGGCTTGTCGGAAAGACAAATTAAAAGTTATCGGTTGAATTTGTGGATCGAAGGCGTGCATTTCAAACATCTGACAGCTCTCGGGGAAACTGACAATTCTAAAGGTCTGCTTTGGTACAACTATCCAAAGATTAACCAATTAGTACAGGAAGCATGATGGACTTTCCAACCGGCGTTGAGCTGCATAATGGAAAAATACGGATCACATTTACCTATCGCGGCAAACGTTGCCGCGAAGTCCTTCGCGGATGGACGGTGAACAGCAGCAACATCAAAAAAGCTGGAAATCTTCGCGCGCTCATAACAAGCGAAATACAGCTCGGTAAGTTCGACTATGCGGAACGTTTCCCGGAATCCAAAGCGCTTAAGAAGTTCATCACAACCAAAAAAATCACCACGTTTAAAGAACTGAGTGATTTTTTTACAGACACCAAAGCCTTAGAGGTATCTGGCGCAACACTGCTATCGCTTACTTCGGTCGTAAATACGTTACTGCGTGTAATCGGAGAAAATACCCGTCTGGTAGATATTGAGCATGCCGATATTTTGCATTACCGAAAGGAGTTATTGACCGGGACAATTATTAACCCGGCAATGCCGAATCTGACCAGGCAGGGCCGCGCGCCCTCAACAGTCAATAAACAGATGGCAGTTTTATCAGAAATGCTTAAGCTCGCAAACCGAAGCCAGTTTATATTGCATGCTCCTTATGAAGGAGTGTCGCGACTCAAGTTATCTAAAAATGATCCCGACCCACTTTTACTTCATGAGTACCAGGCTCTGATAGCCGCCCTTCCCCGTAGCCAGGCATTAATCATTATTGTTGCCGTACATACGGGGATGAGGCCGGGCGAGATATGCGCCCTGGCATGGGAAGACATTGATTTGGTAAAAGGTGAAATCCACGTATCCAGAAGTTTGACGAATAAGCGAGTATTTGTCCCCCCTAAGACAGATGCCGGAATAAGGACGATAACGTTGCTTAAACCTGCGCTGGATGCACTAAAGGAACAATACGAAATCACCGGCGCTAATCCGAAGCAAGAAATTCGATTTCACCATCGGGAGATCGGAAAAACTGAGCAACAATCTCTTCGCTTCGTTTTTTCACCGACAGCATATTCGTCCAGGAAAGGCAGTTACTTCTCCAAGAACTCGATTGCCTATGGCTGGAAGCGAGGCACTAAACTTGCCAATATCCGCGAAAGGAATCCTTATCAGTCACGGCATACCTACGCATGCTGGACTTTGATGGCCGGAGCGAACCCGTCATTCATAGCGAGTCAGATGGGACATGAAGATGCGCGCATGGTGTACGAGGTTTACTCCAAGTGGATTGGCGATATGAACCAGGATCAGGTCAACATGCTGAACAATCAGATGCCAACGGCATTGCCCCCAGGACGCCCCCACGGGCAAGGGAGCATGAGAAAAGTTATTTAATTTCATAGCGCTGCTTTCAATCCACATAATCAGCGTTAAACTATTCATACCGTTCGTATAGGGAGTAATAATGATGCGCGTACTGGTTGTCGAGGATAATGCTTTATTACGCCACCACCTCAAGGTTCAGTTACAGGATTTAGGGCATCAGGTGGACGATGCAGAGGACGCTAAGGAGGCGGACTACTATCTGAATGAACATCTGCCGGATATCGCGATCGTTGATTTAGGGCTCCCTGATGAAGATGGCTTGTCGCTGATCCGCCGCTGGCGCAGCAATGACGTTTCGCTCCCGATTCTGGTATTAACCGCCCGTGAAGGCTGGCAGGACAAAGTGGAAGTGCTCAGCGCCGGCGCCGACGATTACGTCACCAAACCGTTTCACATTGAAGAAGTGGCTGCGCGCATGCAGGCGTTGATGCGTCGCAACAGCGGTCTGGCATCGCAGATTATCTCCCTTCCACCTTTTCAGGTGGACCTCTCTCGCCGTGAGTTATCCGTCAATGATGAGGTGATCAAGCTCACGGCGTTCGAATACACCATTATGGAAACACTCATCCGTAATAACGGCAAAGTGGTCAGTAAAGATTCGCTCATGCTGCAGCTTTATCCGGATGCCGAGCTGCGTGAAAGTCATACTATTGATGTTCTGATGGGACGTTTGCGCAAAAAAATACAGGCGCAGTATCCTGACGACGTCATCACCACCGTGCGTGGCCAGGGATATCTTTTTGAATTGCGCTAATGAATAAACTATTGCGTCATTTTTTCCCGTTATCACTTCGGCTACGTTTTTTACTGGCAACCGCTGGCGTGGTATTGGTGCTCTCACTGGCCTACGGCATCGTTGCCCTGGTGGGTTATAGCGTCAGCTTTGATAAGACAACGTTTCGCCTGTTGCGCGGCGAAAGCAATCTGTTCTATACCCTGGCGAAATGGGATAACGGTAAAATTAATGTCGAGTTACCCGAGAATCTCGATATGCAAAGCCCAACAATGTCGCTGATTTATGATGAAAACGGCAAATTGCTGTGGGCACAGCGCAACGTCCCCTGGCTGACCCAGAGTATTCAACCTGACTGGCTTAAGACGAACGGTTTTCATGAAATTGAAGCCAATGTCGACGCCACCAGCACGTTGCTGGGCGCAGATCACTCCGCACAGCAGCAGTTAAAAGAAGTCAGAGAAGATGACGACGACGCTGAAATGACCCACTCGGTTGCGGTGAATGTCTATCCTGCCACCGCCAGAATGCCCCAACTGACCATTGTGGTTGTCGATACCATTCCTATTGAGTTAAAGCGCTCGTATATGGTCTGGAGCTGGTTCATTTATGTGCTGGTCGCCAACCTGTTGTTGGTCATTCCACTGTTATGGGTGGCCGCCTGGTGGAGCCTGCGACCTATTGAATCGCTGGCGCGTGAAGTTCGTGAGCTTGAAGAACATCATCGTGAAATGCTGAATCCCGCGACCACGCGTGAACTGACCAGTCTGGTCCGCAACCTCAACCGGCTTTTGAAAAGCGAACGTGAGCGCTACGACAAATACCGCACCACGTTAACCGATCTTACCCATAGCCTGAAGACCCCGCTGGCCGTATTGCAAAGCACGCTCCGCTCGATGCGTAACGAAAAAATGAACGTAAGCGACGCGGAACCGATCATGCTCGAGCAAATCAGCCGTATTTCCCAGCAGATTGGCTATTACCTGCATCGCGCTAGCATGCGTGGCAGTAGCGCCCTGCTCAGCCGGGAACTGCATCCTGTCGCGCCGTTGCTGGATAAACTTACCTCGGCGCTGAATAAGGTGTATCAGCGTAAAGGCGTTAACATTAATCTCGACATCTCACCTGAAATCAGCTTTGTAGGCGAGCAGAACGATTTTGTCGAAGTGATGGGAAACGTGCTGGACAACGCCTGTAAATATTGTCTGGAGTTCGTCGAGATTTCAGCGCGACTATCAGAGGATCAACTGCATATTCTGGTTGAAGATGATGGTCCCGGCATTCCGCACAGCAAACGAGAAGTAGTGTTTGACCGTGGACAACGAGTCGATACGCTACGACCAGGACAAGGTGTCGGACTGGCGGTAGCGCGTGAAATCACCGAACAGTACGACGGGCAAATTATTGCAGGTGACAGCCTGCTGGGCGGCGCACGCATGGAAGTCATTTTTGGCCGCCAGCAGCCGGGTCAGAAAGACGAGTAATCGCCGCATGTAATAAATATGTACTGACTTCACGCTTGAGGTTAAGTATCCGTTATAATCGGTTGCAGATACCAGCCTGCGGGATGCTCATTATGGAATACCAACTCACACTTAACTGGCCCGATTTTCTGGAACGCCACTGGCAAAAACGTCCTGTGGTCTTAAAACGCGGGTTTAACAACTTTATTGATCCACTCTCTCCTGACGAACTGGCTGGACTGGCAATGGAAAGCGAAGTCGACAGCCGACTCGTCAGCCATCAGGACGGTAAATGGCAGGTTAGCCACGGTCCGTTCGAAAGCTATGACCATCTTGGCGAAAACAACTGGTCGCTGCTGGTACAGGCGGTCAATCACTGGCATGAGCCAACCGCGGCGCTGATGCGTCCGTTTCGCGAGCTGCCGGACTGGCGTATCGATGATCTGATGATCTCCTTCTCCGTACCCGGAGGCGGCGTTGGCCCGCATTTGGATCAGTACGATGTGTTTATTATTCAGGGAACCGGACGCCGCCGCTGGCGCGTGGGCGAAAAACTACAGTTGAAGCAGCACTGCCCTCACCCGGATCTGCTGCAGGTCGACCCGTTTGAAGCCATCATTGATGAAGAGCTGGAACCCGGCGATATTCTGTATATTCCGCCAGGGTTCCCACACGAAGGCTACGCGCTGGAAAACGCCATGAACTATTCGGTGGGCTTCCGTGCGCCAAACACTCGCGAGCTAATCAGCGGATTTGCCGATTACGTTTTACAGCGTGAACTGGGCAGCACATATTACAGCGATCCGGATCTGCCGCCCCGCGATCATCCGGCTGACGTTCTACCGCAGGAGATGGACAAGCTGCGCGAAATGATGCTGGGGCTGATTAATCAACCTGAACATTTCCAACAATGGTTTGGTGAGTTTATTTCTCAGTCTCGTCATGAACTGGATATTGCCCCGCCAGAGCCACCGTATCAGCCTGACGAAATCTACGACGCCCTGAAGCAAGGGGATGTATTAGTGCGTCTGGGTGGATTGCGTGTATTGCGCATCGGCGATGATATCTACGCCAATGGTGAGAAAATTGACTCGCCGCATCGTCCTGCCCTTGAAGCCCTTGCCAGCCATATCGTACTGACGGCCGAGAATTTTGAGGATGCGCTGGAAGATCCATCCTTCCTTGCCATGCTGGCCGCATTGGTTAATAGCGGGTATTGGTTCTTCGAAGGATAATGTGTAATTGTGCCTGATGCGACGCTAACGCGTCTTATCAGGCCTACCCGAATGAAATATTCCAGGCCGGATGGCGAAGCGCCATCCGGCATCTACCGAGAAATTTACTGCTGCTTCGCGGTTAACTGCGCAATACGTACAATTACCTGCACCGCTTTTTCCATCCCTTCCAGGGTCACAAATTCATGTTTGCCATGATAGTTGTAGCCGCCGGTGAACAGATTAGGACACGGTAACCCCATAAACGACAGCTGCGCGCCGTCGGTTCCGCCACGAATAGGCTTCAGCACAGGTTCAATATCGCAATCACGCATCGCCTTCTGGGCAATATCCAGCACGTGCGGATGCTCAACCACTTTTTCGCGCATATTGTAGTAGCTGTCTTCGATCACCAGTTCGATATAGCAGTCCGGGTGTAACCCTTTGCCAACCTTCTTGGCGATATCCATGATCTTGCGTTTACGCGCCTCAAACTGCTTGCGGTCAAAATCCCGGATGATGTAGTGCATATCCGCCCGATCAACCGTCCCTTTCATGCTCGCGAGGTGATAAAAGCCTTCATAGCCTTCCGTCGTTTCCGGGCTTTCATCTGCCGGAACCTCAGCGTGAATACGCGCCGCCAGCGACAGCGCATTCACCATCACCCCTTTTGCGGTACCGGGATGCACATTGTTGCCCACGATCTTGATATTAACCGACGCAGCGTTAAAGTTTTCAAACTCCAGCTCCCCTACGCCACCGCCATCAACGGTATAGGCCCACTGCGCATCGAATGCAGCAACGTCAAAATGCTTCGCCCCTTTACCGACCTCTTCGTCCGGCGTAAAGGCCACGCGAATATCACCGTGCGGAATCTCTTTTTGGATTAGCACAGCCAGCGCGGTCATGATTTCTGCGATGCCCGCTTTATCATCGGCGCCCAGCAATGTTTTGCCGTCTGTAGTGATTAGCGTCTGACCCAAAAGCTGATGCAGTACCGGGAACATCACCGGCGACAGAACTTCATCGCCAATACCTAACGCGATATCGCCCCCGCGGTAGTTTTCAACAATTTGCGGATTAACGTTTTTACCGCTGCAATCCGGTGAGGTATCCACATGGGAAATAAAACCGATAGCGGGAATATTGCCAGCAACGTTAGCAGGCAACGTTGCCATCAGCGTCCCCTTTTCGCTGAGTGAAATATTGACCAGCCCCATCTCTTCGAGCTGTTGTTTGAGCAGTTGTAATAACTTCCACTGTCCTTCGGTGCTGGGTACTTGCCGCACGCCCGATTTTGATTGGGTGTCCAGCGACACGTAGTGTAAAAAACGCTCAAGTAGTTTATCCATGCAGTCACCCTCACTTTTTGTGACAACATTATCAATAAGCAACAAAAGACAAATATTGCGTCAGGTCACTTTTATCCCCGCAAGTAAGAATATTTCGCCATGACATCCCCTCTGACTATAGGGCTAAGTCAGTAATTCGCAACAAGGATTGGCGATTACCATGGTTTGCCGTAGAATAACGGCCCTCATTAAGAGTCATCAAGGTGGTTAACCACAAACCCCGCATCGGTCAGCCATCCGTTGCGTTTACATGGGACAGAGTAAAAAATTGAATAAACAACCGCGTTCGCTTTCTCCACTGGTGCAATTAGCGGGAATTCGCAAAAGTTTCGATGGCAAAGAGGTGATTTCCAGCCTGGATTTGACCATTAAAAACGGCGAGTTTCTCACGCTGCTCGGCCCCTCTGGCTGCGGTAAAACAACCGTTCTTCGCCTGATTGCCGGTCTGGAAACGGTTGATTCCGGTCATATCATATTGGACAACCAGGACATCACTCACGTTCCGGCGGAAAATCGCTACGTGAACACCGTCTTCCAAAGCTATGCGTTATTTCCCCACATGACCGTGTTTGAAAATGTGGCCTTCGGTTTACGCATGCAGAAAACACCCGCTGCTGATATCCCTCCTCGCGTTACCGAAGCTCTGCGCATGGTACAACTGGAAGAATTCGCCCAACGAAAGCCGCATCAACTTTCTGGTGGGCAGCAACAGCGCGTGGCGATTGCCCGTGCGGTGGTCAACAAACCTCGTTTGCTCCTGTTGGATGAATCCCTCTCTGCGCTGGACTACAAACTGCGCAAACAGATGCAGAACGAACTGAAAGCGCTGCAACGTAAGCTTGGTATCACTTTTGTTTTTGTCACGCACGACCAGGAAGAAGCGCTGACCATGTCAGACCGTATCGTGGTGATGCGCGATGGCAAGATTGAGCAAGATGGTACGCCGCGCGAAATCTACGAAGAGCCGAAAAATCTGTTTGTCGCCGGGTTTATCGGCGAGATTAATATGTTTAACGCGACGGTCATTGAGCGTCTGGACGATCAGCGCGTTCGTGCTAATGTGGAAGGTCGCGAGTGCAACATTTATGTCAACTTCGCGGTGGTGCCTGGACAAAAACTGCACGTATTATTGCGCCCGGAAGATCTGCGCGTTGATGAGATCAACGACGATAATCATATTGAAGGTCTTATCGGCTATGTGCGTGAACGCAACTACAAAGGCATGACGCTGGAGTCGGTTGTGGAACTGGAAAATGGCAAGATGGTGATGGTCAGTGAATTCTTCAATGAAGACGATCCTGACTTCGACCACTCGCTCGACCAGAAAATGGCGATTAACTGGGTAGAAAGCTGGGAGGTCGTACTGGCTGATGAAGAACACAAGTAAATTCCAGAGTGTGGTGATCGTCACCATTGTCGGTTGGCTTGTGTTATTTGTCTTTCTGCCCAACCTGATGATCATCGGCACCAGCTTTTTGACCCGTGACGACGCTAATTTCGTCAAAATGGTCTTTACGCTGGAAAACTATACTCGCCTGCTGGATCCGCTCTATTTTGAGGTACTGGTTCACTCCCTCAATATGGCGTTGATTGCCACGCTCGCCTGTCTGGTACTGGGCTATCCGTTTGCCTGGTTTTTGGTAAAGCTGCCGGAAAAAGTGCGCCCGCTGCTGCTGTTCCTGCTGATTGTTCCGTTCTGGACCAACTCGCTTATTCGCATTTACGGACTCAAAATTTTCCTCAGCACCAAGGGCTATCTCAACGAATTTCTGTTGTGGATCGGCATTATTGATACCCCCATTCGCATCATGTTTACCCCCAGCGCGGTGATCATCGGCCTGGTGTACATCCTGCTACCGTTTATGGTGATGCCGCTCTACTCCAGCATTGAGAAACTCGACAAACCGCTGCTGGAAGCCGCACGCGATTTAGGCGCCAGCAAACTTCAGACCTTTACCCGCATCATTATTCCGCTGACGATGCCGGGAATTATCGCTGGATGTCTGCTGGTTATGCTGCCGGCAATGGGGCTGTTTTACGTTTCCGATTTAATGGGTGGGGCGAAAAACCTGTTAATTGGTAACGTGATTAAAGTGCAGTTCCTGAACATTCGCGACTGGCCGTTTGGCGCAGCTACCAGCATAACGCTGACTATCGTGATGGGGCTGATGCTGCTGGTCTACTGGCGCGCCTCCCGCTTGCTGAACAAGAAGGTAGAACTCGAATGATCGGTCGACTGCTTCGTGGCGGTTTTATGACCGCTATCTACGCATATCTGTACATTCCAATCATTATTTTGATTGTGAACTCCTTTAACAGCTCGCGCTTTGGCATCAACTGGCAAGGTTTTACTACCAAGTGGTACGGTCTGCTGGTGAACAACGACAGCCTGCTGCAGGCGGCGCAACACTCCCTGACGATGGCAGTGCTCTCCGCAACGTTTGCCACGCTGATCGGTTCACTCACCGCGGTCGCGCTTTATCGCTACCGTTTTCGCGGGAAACCCTTTGTCAGCGGCATGCTGTTTGTGGTGATGATGTCGCCCGATATCGTAATGGCGATTTCGCTGCTGGTTCTGTTTATGTTAATTGGCATTCAGCTCGGCTTCTGGTCGCTGCTGTTTTCGCATATTACCTTCTGTCTGCCTTTTGTGGTGGTGACGGTCTATTCACGTCTGAAAGGTTTTGATGTGCGAATGCTGGAAGCGGCAAAAGATTTGGGTGCCAGCGAAGTGACTATCCTGCGCAAGATCATTCTACCGCTGGCAATGCCTGCGGTAGCCGCAGGCTGGTTGCTAAGCTTTACGCTGTCGATGGATGACGTCGTCGTTTCATCCTTCGTCACCGGACCGGGTTACGAAATTTTGCCCTTAAAAATCTACTCAATGGTAAAAGTCGGCGTATCACCCGAGGTGAACGCGCTGGCGACCATTTTGTTGGTTCTGTCGCTGGTTATGGTGATCGCCAGCCAGCTTATTGCACGTGATAAAACCAAGGGCCGCTAAGGCCCTTAATTCAGGGGACGTTAAATGATGAAAAAATGGTCACGCCACCTGCTCGCGGCGGGTGCTCTGGCACTGGGCATGAGCGCCGCTCACGCGAATGACAACAACACGCTCTATTTCTATAACTGGACTGAGTACGTGCCGCCAGGACTGCTGGAGCAGTTCACCAAAGAGACCGGCATTAAGGTTATCTATTCGACCTACGAGTCGAATGAAACCATGTACGCCAAGCTCAAAACCTATAAAGACGGTGCGTACGATCTGGTGGTTCCGTCTACCTATTACGTCGATAAAATGCGTAAAGAAGGCATGATCCAGAAGATCGACAAGTCGACGTTGACCAATTTCCACAACCTCGATCCGGAAATGCTCAACAAGCCGTTTGACCCCAACAATGACTACTCCATTCCGTATATCTGGGGTGCGACGGCCATTGGCGTCAACAGCGATGCCATCGACCCGAAAAGCGTAACCAGTTGGGCAGACCTGTGGAAACCGGAGTACAAAGGTAGCCTGTTGTTAACCGATGACGCGCGCGAAGTCTTCCAGATGGCGCTGCGCAAGCTGGGATATTCCGGC
This sequence comes from Citrobacter sp. wls710, assembly GCF_005281115.1. NCBI lineage: Bacteria > Pseudomonadati > Pseudomonadota > Gammaproteobacteria > Enterobacterales > Enterobacteriaceae > Citrobacter > Citrobacter sp. wls710. The sequence continues at coordinate 23,510 of NZ_SZXD01000029.1, read as the reverse complement.
AATACCACCGATCCGAAAGAGATTGAAGCCGCCTATAACGAACTGAAGAAGCTGATGCCTAACGTCGCTGCATTTAACTCTGACAACCCGGCCAACCCGTATATGGAAGGCGAAGTCAATCTGGGGATGGTGTGGAACGGCTCCGCGTATGTTGCGCGCCAGGCGGGTACGCCGCTGGAAGTGGTGTGGCCGAAGGAAGGAGGTATTTTCTGGATGGACAGCCTGTCTATTCCGGCTAATGCGAAAAACAAAGAAGGTGCGCTGAAGCTAATTAACTTCCTGCTGCGCCCGGACGTGGCGAAAGAAGTCGCAGAAACCATCGGTTATCCAACGCCAAACCTGGCGGCACGTAAGCTGTTAAGCCCGGAAGTCGCGAACGATAAAACGCTCTACCCTGATGCTGAAACCATCAACAAAGGGGAATGGCAAAACGACGTCGGTTCCGCCAGCGCTATCTATGAAGAGTACTATCAGAAGCTGAAAGCAGGACGCTAATTCAGCATTGTAAGGAATGCCCGATGGCGCTACGCTTATCGGGCCTACATCAATGCGAACCGTAGGCCGGATAAGGCATTTGCCGCCATCCGGCAAAAAAAATCACAGTCCTTTCAATAACCTCTCAACAAACTCGGGCACCACCTGGCTTGCCGGACCGTAATGCTTCTCTTCGAACTCGCTTCCCACCTGGCTCGGTTCGAGATTTAACTCTACCGTATGCGCCCCATGCAGCCGCGCCTCATGCACAAAACCCGCGGCCGGGTAAACATGGCCTGATGTGCCAATGGCAATAAACACATCCGCCATTGCCAGCGCCATATAAATTTCATCCATTCCCAGCGGCATTTCACCAAACCACACGACGTGCGGTCGCAGCGGAGCCGGGAACTGGCAGCAATGGCATTTGTCTTCCGCAGTCACATCGCCCGTCCACTCCAGAATCTGTCCGCTTTGCGAACAGCGAACCTTGAGCAGTTCGCCGTGCATATGGATGACATTCTGGCTGCCCGCGCGTTCATGCAGGTTATCAATATTCTGCGTCACCAGTAAAAAACGGTCACCCAGCTCGGCTTCAAGTTTTGCCAGCGCGATATGCGCCGCGTTGGGCTGGATTTCTGGTTGCTGCAATTGATGACGACGGGCGTTATAAAATGACTGAACCAGTTCCGGGTTACGACTAAACCCTTCCGGGGTCGCAACGTCTTCGACCCGATGTTCTTCCCAAAGTCCATCCGTCGCACGGAAGGTTCGAATACCTGACTCGGCAGAAATCCCCGCTCCCGTCAGTACCAACACTCTTGGTTTTTCCATCAATTCAGGCACCACTCTGTCTCTGAAAAAGATTCGTTGACGCAGGCGATCGCGCAAATGGCGTTTATTTTTACGAAAGCGGCTTAACCGATGACTCCGACGCGACAGCATAACAACCTCTTTGTATTAATCGGTAAGATGTAAAAAAGCGGCCCCGCGCATTCCGCCCGCATCACCGTGCCGTGCCTGCTCAATACGCGGCACTCGGGCAACCGGCAGCAGATGGCGTGGCAATCTGTCCGCCAGTTGCGTCGTAATAGCGGAAAAATTCGACAAACCACCACCAATCACCACTAAATCAGGATCAACGATGGTCAGGATATTCCCCAAACAGACTGCCAGTAAATCCAGATAACGTTCAACATGGGCGCGCGCTTGCTCATCTCCCTGCTCCCACAGCGCGATAATTTCACGGGCATCCAGCGGTTGATGGTAGTAATGCTGATACAACCACGCAAATCCACCGCCGGAGAGATAGCTTTCAATACAGCCTAATTGACCGCATCCGCAGCGGCGCAGTGGGAAATCAAATCCCATTAGCGTCAGCGCATCGACAGGCAAACGAATATGACCAAACTCACCGGTGATATAGCTGCGTCCGGTGATGGATTTACCGTTAAGCACGAGTCCACCGCCGACACCGGTGCCGAGGATTAACCCCATAACCAGCGGATACTGAGTGAACTCGTCGTCCCAGGCTTCAGAGAGGGCAAAACAGTTGGCATCGTTGTCCAGGCGGACATCGCGGTCAAGGCGGGCGCTGAGATCGGCGCGGAGCGGTTTACCACTGGCGGCAGGCACGTTGGCCGCATATAGCGTACCGTCTTCTGTTTCTGGCATGCCAGGGATACCGATACCCACCGAACCTTTGACGCCGAAGCGCTGGTCCGCTTCCGTTACCAGATTGCAGACCGCATCAAGGAAAGCGTCATAGCTGTCGCGAGGTGTAGGGACGCGTGTTTCCCATTGTAAACGGCGTTGGTTATCAAATACCCCCAGCGCAATTTTGGTCCCGCCGATGTCAAATCCGTAATACATCACCGCTCCTTCTTATTGTTATTGGCCGCTAAGTACTCTCGCAGGATCAATATTGCTGGCGCGACGCGCCGGATACCAACTCGCCAAAAGACTCAGCACTAATGCTGTCACCAGCACGTAGATCACATCCAGCCAGTGTAATTCCGATGGCAGGAAGTCAATGAAATAGATATCGCCAGACAGGAACTGATGGCCGATAAGCGCTTCGATTCCGTTGATGATCGGCGTCAATTGCAGCGAGACAACCACCCCGATGACCACACCTATCAGACTGCCGAACAGACCCGCCAGCAGGCCGTACCAGACAAAAATGGCACGGATCAAACCATCTTTAGCTCCCAGGGTTCTTAATACCGCAATATCACCGCTTTTGTCTTTTACCGCCATCACTAACGTGGAAACGATATTAAAACAGGCCACGCCAATCACCAGCACCATCGCCAGATACATAATGGCGCGGATCATCTGAATATCGCGATACATATAGCCGTAGGTGCCAATCCAACTCTTAATATAAACATAGTTGTTGGTCACTTCACCCGCGTCTCGCACCAGTTTATTAGCGTTAAACACGTCGTTAACTTTCAGCGCGATCCCGGAAACGCTGGATCCCATATCCAGGTATTGCTGCGCGTCTTTCATAGGGATCATGGCAAAGCTGTGATCGAGCTGACCGCTCAGTTGCAAAATGCCCGTCACATGCAAACGCACGCGTTTAGGCTGCTGTAACTTATGGTCCGCACTGGCGTTAGGGATCATAATCGACACCCAGTCGCCTTGCTTCACCTTCAGCGCATCGGCAATCCCTTTACCAATGATGATTTGCTGCTCACCGGCTTTGAAATTATCCCAGGCGTGGTTCTGCACGAACGATGGCAGCGCGCTTAAACGCTGTTCCTGTTTCGGGTCAACGCCCTTCACCTGCACCGCGCGTAGATTCGCCCCACTCTCCACCAGCCCGGTAAAGTTGATATAAGGCGCCGCGGCAGCAATACCTGGCACTTTCTGCACTTTATCGAGCGCTTCCTGCCAGTTGTTCCACGGCTGGTTAACGGCCTCAATTTCACCGTGCGGGACCACGGCCAGAATACGGTTGTTCAACTCACGCTCAAAGCCGTTCATGGCGCTTAATCCGACGATCAACACCGCCACACCCAACGCGATACCAACGGTAGAAATCACAGAAATCAGCGAGACCATGCCACCGCGCCGCCGACCACGGCTAAAGCGCAGGCCAATCAATAACGATAAAGGCGACGCCATTACTCTGCTCCCATCAGGCTCAGTTCAGCCGTCAGGCGACCATCGCGCATTTCAAGTTGGCGGCTCATCCGCTTCGCCAACTGCAGATCGTGCGTAACCACCAGAAATGCTGTGCCCTGAGAGCGGTTAAGTTCACCCAGAAGCTCGAAAATGCTGTCCGCATTGCGCGCATCCAGGTTACCCGTGGGTTCATCCGCCAGCACCAGACGAGGGTTGTTCACCAGCGCACGGGCAATCGCCACACGCTGACGCTCGCCGCCCGACAGTTCAGACGGCCGATGGCTGGCACGATGATCCAGCCCTACCGCTTTCAGCATATCGCGCGCGCGCGCAGTGATTTCAGCCGGTTTTTTCTTGCCGATCAGCAGCGGCATCGCCACGTTTTCCAGTGCGGTAAAATCCGGCAGCAGATGGTGGAACTGGTAAATAAAGCCCAGCTTCTGATTGCGCAGCTCCGCCTTCGCCGCAGACGAGAGTTTGCTCATCGGCTGACCGCTAAAAATGACGTCGCCGGAGGTCGGCGTATCCAGCCCACCTAACAGATGCAGCAGCGTACTCTTACCGGAGCCGGAGCTGCCGACAATCGCCATCATCTCGCCTTCGCCAACGCAAAAACTGACATCGTGCAGTACATCGGTCTGCACTGTGCCTTCCTGATAGCGTTTGCACAGGTTGTCGCATTGCAACAGGATCTTATTCATAACGTAAAGCCTCAGCGGGTTGAGTGGCGGCAGCGCGCCAGGAAGGATAAAGCGTAGACAGCAGCGCGATGGCCATCGCCACCAGCGCAATGACGATAACCTGCAACGGCTCGATGGCGACCGGCAGCGCAGCGCCATCCAGAAGCACGCCGATAATGGGCATCAGGTTGTTCAGTTGACTGGCGAGCAATGCGCCCAGCCCTGCGCCCAGCAGCGCGCCGATAATTCCGGCACTGGCCCCCTGGACCATAAACACCATCATTATCTGCCGCGGCGTTAGCCCCTGCGTTTGTAGAATCGCCACTTCCCCTTGCTTCTCCATTACCATCAAACCCAGCGAGGTAATAATATTAAAAGCCGCTACCGCCACGATCAGACTTAGCAGCAGCCCCATCATGTTTTTCTCCATGCGCACAGCCTGGAATAATTCCCCTTTACGCTCGCGCCAGTCCTGCCATTTGGTGCCCTGCGGCAGCGTTTGCTGGCTCAACGTGTCAACCTTTAACGGCTCGTTCAACCACAAACGCCAGCCGGTGATATTACCCACCGGGTAGCGCATCAGGCGTGACGCATCCTGAATGTTGGTCAGCATCTGGTAGCCGTCGACTTCGCTGTTAGCAGCAAAGGTGCCAATCACCGTAAACAAACGCTGGCTCGGCAGACGCCCCATCGGCGTAAACTGACTGGCGGACGGCACCATCACGCGAATTTGATCGCCACGGTTTACGCCCAACTGCCCGGCAAGCTGCTCACCGAGGATGACATTATACTTACCCGGTTGCAGATCTGTTTGCTTCACATTGACCAGATACGGCGTGAGCGGATCTTTTTGCGCCGGGTCGATCCCCAGCATTACGCCAACCGCCACGCTACGTGCACTTTGCAGCACCACATCTCCCGTAGTTATGGGTGCAACGCGGTTGACGCCGTTCAACACCACCGCTTTTTCCGGCAGTTGCTGCGGGTTTAAGGAACCCTGTTGAGACGAGAGAACGGCCTGAGGCATCAGGCCAAGGATATTGTTTTGCAGCTCGCGCTCGAAACCGTTCATCACTGACAACACTGTGACCAGCGCCATTACCCCGAGAGTAATGCCGATGGTGGAGAGCCAGGAAACGAAGCGACCGAAGCGATCTGCTGCACGCCCACGCATATAACGCAGGCCGATGAATAGAGCGACAGGTTGGTACATGAAATCCGTCTGGTTGCTGTTAGCAAAGTCACGAGTATATAAGCGAAAGCGGAATGGGTAAATGACTGAACCGTAAGTGTTCGTCAGCACTATTCCTAAAAGTATAAACAAATCAATCCGCTGTAGTTGTCCCTCGTCCCTTCAGTACCGGTCCCTGATCTTTATCCTAAAAAAACAAAATGCAGACAGTTACGCATTACAGCGTACCGCGGGTTGCGCAGGATGGCAGGCTATAGCCAACAATATGGATACGCTGTCTCGATGAATAAAAAAGAACTATGGATTAATAAAATCAAAGGGTTATGCATTTGTCTGGTGGTTATATACCACTCAGTCATTACGTTTTACCCGCATCTCACCACCTTTCAGCATCCGCTTTCAGAGATGCTGAGCAAATGCTGGATTTACCTCAATCTGTACCTGGCGCCGTTTCGTATGCCGGTATTTTTCTTTATTTCGGGCTATTTGATTCGCCGCTACATCGATAGCGTTTCCTGGACAACCTGTGTGGATAAACGGATCTGGAGTATCGCCTGGGTGCTGGTGCTATGGGGAGTCGTGCAATGGCTGGCGTTAGTCTCGCTCAATAACTGGTTGGCTCCGCAACGCGATCTGAGTCATGCCGCCAACGCCGCGTATGCCGGATCAATCGCTGGCTTTACCCACGGGATGCTGACCGCCAGCACCAGCTTGTGGTATCTGTATGCACTGATTGTCTATTTTGTGCTGTGTAAGATTTTCAACCGCTGGGCGTTACCGCTGTTGACGCTGTTTGTCGTGCTGAGTGTGGCGATCAATTTTTTCCCCACGCCGTGGTGGGGAGTGAACAGCGTGATTCGCAATCTGCCCTGGTACAGTCTCGGCGCCTGGTTTGGCGCAACGCTGATGGTATGGATCAAAGAGGTGCCCCTGCGCCGTCATACGCTCATCGTTATGGTTAGCGTAGTCGCCGCCGTGGGCGCGTGGCTGGCAAATATTTCGCTACTGCTTTCCCTCCTGTCTATTGTACTGATCATGAAGCTGTTTTATCAGTTCGAGCAGCGCTTTGGTATGCGCGCATCCAGCCCTTTAAGCGTAATTGGATCCAATACCATCGCCATCTACACCACCCACCGTATTTTGGTTGAGCTGTTCAGCTTAACGCTCATCCCCAAAATCAATCATGCCGCCTGGCCTGCGTACGCCGAGTTGCTCCTGCTGCTGGTTTATCCCTTCGCCTGCCTGCTGTTGTGCACCCTGTTTGGCTTGCTGGTGCGTAAAATTTCGCAAAAAACCGTTGCCGACTTGCTCTTTTCCCCACCGTCTTTATCGACATCCTCGCGCTAATTTCAACGCGCTTTTTGCCCCCATCAGGGGGCGAATCAATTTGCTTATGAGAAACGATCACGGATAATAAAGAACATTGCTTATCAGATGTATATCTAAACGAGATCCTGACAACCGAATGCCTGAACAACATCGTTACACGCTCCCGGCCGGCGCTTCCGACCAGCGCCAGTTAGGTGAACTGACCGGCGCAGCTTGCGCGACGCTGGTCGCCGAAATCGCTGAACGTCATGCGGCTCCTGTAGTACTGATCGCGCCGGACATGCAAAATGCCCTGCGACTGCATGATGAAATTCGTCAGTTTACCGACCAGATGGTAATGAACCTGGCGGACTGGGAAACGCTGCCCTACGATAGCTTTTCCCCTCATCAGGAGATTATCTCCTCGCGACTGTCCACCCTGTATCAGCTCCCTGCCATGCAGCGCGGTGTGCTGATTGTGCCGGTGAACACGCTGATGCAGCGCGTCTGTCCGCACAGCTATCTGCACGGTCATGCGCTGGTGATGAAAAAAGGTCAGCGGCTTTCGCGCGACGCCCTGCGCGAACAACTGGACAGCGCGGGCTACCGCCATGTTGATCAGGTGATGGAGCACGGCGAATACGCCACGCGCGGCGCGTTGTTGGATCTGTTCCCCATGGGCAGTGAATTGCCTTATCGCCTGGACTTCTTTGATGACGAAATCGACAGCCTGCGTCTGTTTGATACCGACACCCAGCGCACGCTGGAAGAAGTCGATGCCATTAATTTGCTGCCCGCGCACGAATTCCCGACCGATAAAACGGCGATCGAGTTGTTCCGCAGCCAGTGGCGCGATACCTTTGAAGTTAAACGCGACGCCGAACATATTTACCAGCAGGTCAGCAAAGGCACGTTACCTGCGGGTATCGAATACTGGCAGCCGCTGTTTTTCAGCGAGCCGCTGCCCCCCCTGTTCAGCTATTTCCCCGCCAATACGTTATTGGTCAATACGGGTGATATAGAGACCAGTGCAGAACGCTTCCAGGCCGATACCCTGTCGCGTTTTGAGAATCGGGGTGTTGATCCGATGCGCCCGCTTCTGCCGCCGCACTCGCTGTGGCTGCGCGTTGATGAGCTGTTCTCCGAACTAAAACGCTGGCCGCGCGTTCAACTGAAAACCGAGACACTGGCGAACAAAGCCGCGAATACTAACCTCGGCTTCCAGAAGTTGCCAGATATCGCGGTTCAGGCGCAGCAAAAAGCACCGTTAGATGCGTTACGTAAATTTCTTGAAGCCTTCACCGGTCCGGTGATTTTCTCGGTTGAAAGTGAAGGTCGTCGCGAAGCGCTCGGCGAACTGCTCGCCCGTATCAAAATCGCGCCGAAGCGCATACTGCGTCTCGACGAAGCCATCGACAATGGCCGCTATCTGATGATTGGCGCAGCCGAACACGGCTTCATTGATAGCAAACGCAACCTGGCGCTGATTTGTGAAAGCGATCTGCTCGGGGAGCGGGTGGCGCGCCGCCGCCAGGATTCTCGTCGCACCATCAATCCGGATACGTTAATTCGTAACCTCGCCGAACTGCATCCAGGTCAACCGGTGGTGCACCTGGAGCACGGCGTTGGCCGTTATGCCGGGATGACCACGCTGGAAGCGGGCGGTATCACCGGCGAGTACCTGATGCTCACCTATGCCAACGACGCCAAACTGTACGTGCCTGTGTCATCGTTGCACCTGATCAGCCGTTACGCTGGCGGCGCGGAAGAAAATGCGCCGCTACATAAACTGGGCGGCGATGCCTGGTCTCGTGCCCGCCAGAAAGCCGCTGAGAAGGTGCGCGATGTCGCGGCAGAACTGTTGGATATCTATGCTCAGCGGGCGGCGAAAGAAGGCTTTGCCTTTAAGCATGACCGTGAGCAGTACCAGCTGTTTTGCGACAGCTTCCCGTTTGAAACTACGCCCGATCAGGCGCAGGCGATCAACGCGGTCCTCAGCGATATGTGCCAGCCGCTGGCCATGGATCGTCTGGTGTGCGGCGACGTCGGCTTTGGTAAAACCGAAGTCGCGATGCGCGCCGCCTTCCTCGCCGTAGAGAACCACAAGCAGGTTGCCGTACTGGTTCCGACCACCCTGCTCGCGCAGCAGCACTTCGACAACTTCCGCGACCGCTTTGCCAACTGGCCGGTACGCATTGAGATGCTGTCCCGTTTTCGTAGCGCCAAAGAGCAAGCGCAAATTCTGGAGCAGGTTGCCGAGGGTAAAATCGATATTCTTATCGGCACCCACAAACTGCTGCAAGCGGACGTGAAGCTAAAAGATCTGGGTCTGTTGATTGTCGATGAAGAGCACCGTTTTGGCGTTCGCCATAAAGAGCGCATCAAAGCAATGCGCGCGGATGTCGATATCCTGACGCTGACGGCAACGCCTATTCCGCGTACGCTCAATATGGCGATGAGCGGCATGCGCGATCTGTCGATCATTGCCACGCCTCCTGCCCGTCGTCTGGCGGTGAAAACCTTTGTGCGTGAATATGACAATCTGGTGGTTCGCGAGGCTATCCTGCGTGAAGTTCTGCGCGGGGGGCAAGTTTATTATCTGTTTAACGACGTTGAAAATATCCAGAAAACCGCTGACAGATTAGCGGAACTGGTGCCGGAAGCGCGTATTGGTATCGGCCACGGTCAAATGCGCGAGCGCGAACTGGAACGCGTGATGAACGATTTCCACCATCAGCGCTTTAACGTGCTGGTGTGTACCACCATTATCGAAACCGGCATCGACATTCCGACCGCCAACACCATTATCATCGAACGCGCCGACCACTTTGGTTTAGCGCAATTGCACCAGTTGCGCGGTCGTGTGGGACGCTCACACCATCAGGCGTACGCCTGGCTGCTGACGCCGCATCCAAAAGCGATGACCACCGACGCGCAAAAGCGCCTGGAAGCCATCGCCTCGCTGGAAGATTTGGGCGCTGGCTTTGCGCTGGCGACCCACGACCTTGAAATTCGCGGCGCCGGGGAACTGCTGGGTGAAGATCAAAGTGGTTCCATGGAAAGCATCGGCTTCTCGCTGTATATGGAGCTGCTGGAAAATGCTGTCGATGCGCTCAAAGAGGGACGCGAACCGTCGCTGGAAGATCTCACCAGTCAGCAAACCGAAGTTGAACTGCGCATGCCGTCACTGCTGCCGGATGACTATATTCCCGATGTCAACACGCGACTGTCGTTCTACAAGCGTATTGCCAGTGCGAAAGGCGAAAACGAGCTGGAAGAAATTAAGGTCGAGCTGATAGACCGTTTTGGTCTGCTGCCCGATCCGGCCCGTACGCTGCTGGATATTGCCCGGTTACGCCAACAGGCGCAGAAACTGGGTATCAGAAAGCTTGAAGGCAATGAAAAAGGCGGCACAATTGAGTTTGCAGAGAAAAACCACGTCAATCCGGTCTGGCTGATTGGTTTACTGCAAAAACAGCCGCAGCACTTCCGTCTGGACGGCCCAACCCGGCTGAAATTTATGCAGGATCTGGGCGAACGCAAAACGCGAATCGACTGGGTACGCCAGTTTATGCGCCAGCTTGAAGAAAATGCCGTAGCATAGTGAACAGGCCGGGAGCGCGCACAGCTCTCCCGGCCTGTGAATTTACAAACTCTTTGCACTTCCCTGCACTTCCCGACACAGCAAACGGCCATAATTCCTGTTTACTTTTACATAATAAAAACCACGTAAAAACAATGGATTTATGGTGATGTTAAACAATAAACGACTCTCTCGCTGGTTAGCGTTTTTTACGCTTGCAGCGACCTTCGCGTTAACACTTCCGGCTCAGGCAAACACCTGGCCGCTGCCGCCGCCGGGAAGCCGCCTGGTGGGACAGAATGCCGTTCACGTTGTCGAAGACAATGGCGGTTCTCTCGAAGCGATTGCGAAAAAATACAACGTCGGCTTTTTAGCGCTGTTGCAGGCTAACCCCGGCGTTGATCCTTTCGTACCTCGCCCCGGCAGCGTTTTGACGATCCCATTGCAAACCCTGTTACCGGATGCACCGCGCGAAGGCATTGTCATCAACCTCGCCGAACTGCGTCTTTATTATTACCAGCCGGGAACAAATTCGGTGACCGTATATCCTATCGGCATTGGCCAGTTAGGCGGTGATACGCTGACCCCCACCATGGTAACCACCATTTCCGATAAACGCGCCAACCCCACCTGGACGCCTACAGCAAATATCCGTGCGCGCTATAAAGCCAACGGCATCGATCTTCCTGCCGTTGTCCCTGCCGGGCCAGATAACCCGATGGGCCATCACGCGATTCGCTTAGCCGCATACGGCGGCGTTTATCTGCTGCACGGCACCAATGCTGACTTTGGCATCGGCATGCGCGTCAGTTCTGGCTGTATTCGTCTGCGCGACGGTGATATCGAAACCCTGTTCCGTCAAGTGAAGCCAGGAACCAAGGTCAATATCATTAATACACCGATCAAAGCCTCAGTCGAACCTAACGGCAAGTGCACCAGCCGCTGTCAGAAAAGATCAATGACGACCCGCAACTGTTGCCAATCGTTTTGAATGCCGCAATGCAGACCTTTAAGAACGCGGCGCAAACGGACCCAGCCGTCATGGAACATGCGATGGAGATCCGCTCAGGCATGCCGGTCGATGTCACCCGTCATCACGACGTGGTTCAACAACCGATGTAAACGTTACGCATAAAAAAACCCCCGCTGGATTTTTTTCCGCGGGGGTTTTTATTTAACTCGCAGTGGCATTGCGATGGGTTAAATCTTATTTGTAGATAACTGCAGTCCCGTGAAGGGTGTTAGGACCGGTAACGGAAGTTATACGGAAAGACTTCGCGCCCATCTCATCCGCTTTCTGCGCCAGTTGATCTTCCAGAGAACCTAAGTTCGTCCCCGCATTTGCAGAGATAGTACCAACTTTCTGTTGCCCTGCAGGCGTGGCCTGAACTTCAACAGCGGCGAAGCTGGCAAATGACAGTGAGCTAAGAACAGCAGCAACAAACAGAGTTTTTACGTTTTTCATAATAGTGACCTTTTGCAGATGAATGGGTGTCGTAAGGATTAACTTAACGATCGATAGGTAAATCATAGATGTGATCCAGGTCACACGTCAACATTTTTTTATAATGATCGTTATATAAAACATAAAGACCTTATTTTTCATGCTAATAGCTATAAATTATTTTTATCGCTAATCCGCTGGAGTGTGGGGGGGAATATTTTTATAATGGTTATTCAATAAACCCAACTAAGGTACATCGGCGCCATGACAACTGAAACGACAGGTTGTGCAAAAAAAAGCCGTGGCCGACCAAAAGTGTTCGACAGGGAAGCCGCGCTTGATAAGGCCATGACACTCTTCTGGCAGCACGGATATGAAGCGACATCGCTCGCCGATCTCGTTGAAGCAACCGGTGCAAAAGCGCCCACGCTGTATGCGGAGTTTACCAACAAGGAAGGGTTGTTTCGTGCCGTGCTGGACCGCTATATAACTCGCTTCGCGGCGAAACACGAAGCCCAGCTGTTTTGTGAGGAAAAAAGCCTGGAGTCCGCACTGGAAGACTATTTCACCGCCATAGCGACCTGCTTTACCAGTAAAGATACTCCAGCAGGATGTTTTATGATTAATACGTCCGCGACGCTGGCGGCTTCTTCTCGCGAGATCGCCCACACGGTGAAATCACGCCATGCGATGCAGGAACAGACGCTTACCCAGTTCCTTCGTCAGCGCCAACAGCGGGACGAAATTCCGGCCCACTGCGACGTGCAAAAGCTGGCCGAATATCTGAACTGCATTTTACAGGGTATGTCGATTAGCGCCCGTGAAGGCGCGTCATTTGAGAAACTGATGCAGATCGCACACACCACCCTGCGACTGTGGCCCGAACTCATCAAAGCTTAATCCTTTCCTCTCTCTTCCATGAACAGATGACACCGCCGGGGGCCAAAAGCCCTCGGTTTTTTGTACCAATACCCCTTAATTTCCCATGGTTTTCATCGCATTAGCAGATCTTTTTTTAAAAAAGGTATTGATAACGACAATTATTATCAGCAATATTCGCATTTGTTTTAACACCTGTTTCCCAATGTAACTATCGGTTTCTCTACCGCAATAACAAAAACAGACCGACTTTTTTAAAAGGAATACAAATGCATAAGCGTCTCTGGGTGCTCAATCCGCTCTTACTATCTTTAACCCTACCGGCCATTGCGGCAGAGGAAGAGAATCTCATCGTCAGCGCTAACCGTAGCCAACGCACCGTGGCAGAAATGGCGCAAACGACCTGGGTTATTGAAGGAAGCGAAATTGAACAGCAAATTCAGGGTGGTAAAGAGTTCAAGGATGTTCTTGCTCAGTTAATCCCCGGAATTGATGTCAGCAGTCAGGGACGAACCAACTACGGCATGAACATGCGCGGTCGCGCCATCGTAGTATTGATAGATGGTGTCCGTCTGAATTCTTCCCGCACCGACAGCCGTCAACTTGACTCCATTGACCCGTTTAACATTGCTCATATTGAAGTCATCTCAGGCGCAACATCCCTATATGGCGGGGGAAGTACCGGCGGTTTGATCAACATCGTCACCAAAAAAGGTCAACCTGAGCGTGAAGTTGAACTCGAACTGGGCAGTAAAAGCGGGTTTAATAACAGTAACGATCATGACGAACGCGTCGCCGCCGCGGTGAGCGGAGGAACCGATCGTGCATCCGGTCGTATGTCCGTAGCATATCAACGGTTTGGCGGTTGGTATGATGGAAACCACGATGCTCTGCTGCTGGATAACACCCAAACCGGCCTGCAGCATTCCGATCGTCTGGACGTGATGGGCACCGGGACGATTGAGCTGGATGATAACCGTCAATTGCAACTGGTTACCCAGTACTACAAGAGCCAGGGGGATGAAGATTACGGGCTGGATCTCGGCGAGAACATGTCCGCCGTGACCGGAAATGGTAAAGCTTATACCAGCAGCGGACTGAACTCCGATCGTATTCCCGGCACCGAACGTCACCTGATCAGCCTGCAATATTCAGATGCAGATTTCTTTGGTCAGAACCTGGTCAGCCAAATCTATTACCGCGACGAATCGCTGAAATTCTATCCTTTCCCGACGCTCAGCAAAGGTAAGGTCACCAGTTTCTCCGCCTCACAGCAGGATACCGACCAGTTCGGTGCCAAAATCACCCTCAACAGCCAGGTGATGGATGACTGGGAACTGACGTGGGGTATCGATGCGGATCATGAAACCTTCGACTCCAATCAGAAATTCTTCGATCTGGCTTACTCTCTGCCCTCCGGCGGCATGGACAACCGTACCGCCTATACTACCGGGCGTTATCCTGGTTACAGCATCACCAACTTCGCACCTTTCCTGCAAAACAGCTATGACATAAACGACATCTTTACCCTCAGTGGCGGCGTACGCTATCAATGGACCGAAAACAGGGTTGATGATTTCGTTGGCTATGCGCAACAGCAGGGCATCGCGACGGGCCTTGCAAACTCCGCGGATACCATTCCGGGCGGCAAAACCGATTACGATAACTTCCTGTTTAACGCCGGGATCCTCGCCCACCTGACTGAGCGCCAGCAAACCTGGTTTAATTTCTCTCAGGGCGTGGAGCTTCCGGACCCGGGGAAATATTACGGTAATGGTACCTATTCTCTGGTTGGCGATCATTACCAACTCCAACGCAGCGTCAACGTTGCGGATTCACGACTGGAAGGGATTAAAGTTAACTCGTACGAGCTGGGATGGCGTTACACGGGCGATAGCCTGCGCACGCAACTCGCCGCTTATTACTCCACTTCGGATAAATCGATCGTTATCAACCGCAGTGATATGACCATAAACGTACAGCCCGACGATCGTCGGATTTATGGTCTGGAAGGTGCGGTAGATTATTTCATCGCCGATACCGACTGGAGTCTGGGCGGCAACTTCAACGTCATTAAATCCGAAGTGAAACAAAACGGTAAATGGCAGAAATGGGATGTCACTCTGGCTTCGCCATCTAAAGCAACCGCATGGGTCGGCTGGGCGCCTGAACCGTGGTCGCTGCGAGTACAGAGCCAGCAAACATTTGATCTGAGTGACGCCAGCGGCAATAAACTGGACGGCTATAACACCATGGACTTTATCGGCAGCTACCAGCTCCCGTTAGGCAAGCTGACCTTCAGTGTGGAAAACCTGCTGAATGAAGAGTACACCACGCTATGGGGACAACGTGCGCCACTGCTGTACAGCCCAACTTATGGTAGCCCGTCACTGTATGAATACAAGGGCCGGGGTCGTACCTTTGGTCTGAACTACGCCTTAACCTTCTGATAAAAAAAGCCCCCCAGCCTGAGCGAATGGGGGGCTAATGCTCAGGATAATGCTATTTTACGCTTTGTTATTCAGTACCAACTGTCCGTTGTTATCCAACGGAATTTGCGCGCCGGGGTCCTTATCCATACGAATTTTCCCCTGCTGATCGCCAATTTTGTACGTCACGTCGTAGCCCAGCATTTTTTCTGATTTGTCATACACCGTTTTACAGCGCTGCTGCGTGGTGGTGTACGTATCGTTTTCTTGCATCGAACCCTGGATCTGGTTACCGGCATAGCCGCCGCCTAACGCCCCCGCCACGGTGGCAATATCTTTACCGCGTCCGCCACCAAACTGATGGCCGATAACACCGCCGGCTACGGCACCCAGCACAGAACCCGCGATACGGTTTTCATCTTGCACCGGCTTGCGGTGCGTGACCGTCACGTTCCGACACTCCTGACGTGGCGTTTTTACCGACTCTTTAATCGGTGTTGCAGAGACAACTTGCGCATACTGTGGGCCACGCTCGAAAACGTTAAGACTGGCCACCGCTGCAACACCCAGCGCAGCAGCTACGCCAATCCCTATACCCGCCAACATTGATTTATTCACGGGACTTCCTCCTTTTTTGCTATTAGCAACAACTTTGCAACAGAAGGTAAGGAATGCCAATCAGATTACGGATGAAAATAGCGGAAGGAAGGGATAAAGCGAGATGATTCAGAGAACTCTGAAGGAAGGCGTCGGATGCGTGAAAGCGTCCGACACCTGAGGTCAATATTAATGCAGCTTCAGACGCGGGCGAATCACCCGGTTAATACTGCCGACCAGCATCATCAGGCCGGTTTTGAAGTAACCATGCAGCGCAATCTGATGCATACGATACAGTGAGATGTAGACAAAGCGCGCAATACGGCCTTCTACCATCATTGAACCGCGCGTCAGGTTGCCCATCAGGCTACCGACGGTAGAGAAGTTAGAAAGCGAGACCAGAGAACCGTGATCTTTGTACTGATACGCTTTCAACGGCTTGCCGTTCATCTGCGCCAGAATATTGTTCATCGCGCAGGTCGCCATCTGGTGCGCAGCCTGAGCGCGCGGCGGCACAAAACCACCTTCCGGACGCGCGCAGGAAGCGCAGTCGCCAATCGCATACACGTCAGGATCGCGAGTGCTTTGCAGCGTCGGCTCAACCACCAGTTGGTTAATGCGGTTCGTTTCCAGACCGCCAATATCCTTCATAAAGTCTGGCGCTTTGATCCCTGCGGCCCACACCATCAGGTCGGCCTCAATGTATTCGCCATCTTTGGTATGCAACCCGCCTTCGTCAGCGCTGGTAACCATCGTCTGCGTCAGTACACGTACGCCCAGTTTGGTTAACTCATTGTGCGCGGCGCTGGAAATCCGCGGCGGCAATGCCGGCAGGATACGCTCACCAGCTTCAACCAATGTGACGTTCAGCGCGTCATTGGTCAGTCCTTTATAGCCATAGCTGTGCAGCTGTTTGACCGCATTGTGCAGTTCCGCGGAGAGTTCAACCCCCGTTGCGCCGCCGCCGACAATGGCAATATTCACTTTACCGTTAGCGCCCAGATTCGCGGAATACTTGAGGAACAGATTCAGCATCTCCTGGTGGAAACGACGCGCCTGATGCGGGTTATCAAGGAAAATACAGTTCTCTTTGACGCCCGGCGTGTTGAAATCGTTGGACGTACTGCCCAGCGCCATCACCAGCGTGTCATACGGCACTTTACGCTCAGGAACCAGCAGATCGCCCTTCTCATCGCGCAGCTCAGCGATAGTAATGGTTTTCGCTTCGCGATCGATATCAACCACCGAGCCCAACTGGAACTGGAAGCCATGGTTACGGGCATGCGCCAGATAGCTCAGCGCATCCACACCTTCATCCAGAGAACCGGTCGCCACTTCATGCAGTAACGGTTTCCATAAATGGCTGTGGTTTCTGTCCACCAGCGTAATTTTGGCCTTTTTCTTACGCCCCAGCTTTTTACCCAGTTGCGTCGCCATTTCCAGTCCGCCAGCACCGCCGCCGACAATCACGATCCTTTTCAATGGTGTAGTCAACGTGACCCCCTCAAATTTATTAACCAATTGTTAATTAAAAGTTATTGGCATAGCCTTTAATTAACAACAAGTTACGATAATGAAAATGTCCTTCGAGAGTGAGAATAACACGAACGGTGCATTGGTCATACCAAAATTGATGTGCATCAAGTTTTGATGCTGAAAAGATAGACAACCCGAAGGTTAAAGACAAAAAAACCAGCCCGAAAGCTGGTTTTTTAGACACTCATCAGGCTTAACCTAACGTCTTGAACGCCTTAATGCGCTGCAAATGCGGAGAGATATTTTTAAACTTATGCGTCTGCTCTTCGTCCCAGACGATCTCATAAAAGTGATGCAGCTCTTCTGACGAGCGCTGACTGTTCAGTGCTTCATCATGGCGAGAGAGGATCACCAGGCAGCGATCGCGGTTCTTTTCACGAAAATTGGTCACGCATTTTGTCGCAATGTCAGCATACTCTTCAGGTCTGTCGATTTTCCCTTCCATATTCTCATACGGGAACAGGTTAGGATTAAATACCACCTGACGAATATCACACAGGAAACCAATGCGTTCTGCCCAGTATCCCCCCAGACCGACGCCACAAATCAGCGGACGGTCGTCCACATTAAGCTGCAGCATTTTGTCCACTTCTTTCAGCAGATGCTGCATATCATGTTTAGGATGCCGCGTACTGTAGCTAATCAGCCTGACATCCGGGTCGATAAATTGCAGCTGCAACACCTTCTCGTGGTTGCCCGGACTATTAGAGTCAAAACCGTGTAAATAGATAATCATCGCATCCTCGCCAAACGTGCGTTAATGACCTGCTTTCTCTTCCTGCCAGCGCTCATGAAGCTGGTTGAGCTGGGCGCTAACCGTCTTCCAGCGTGTCGAGTCCATTAGTTCCTGACGTGAAAATGAACCTTTATGATACAAACGTGTAACACGTTCTGCATTGATCGGCGACAGATTATCTAACACACTGACCGCTCCCTTACGATTATTGCAGACCAGGATCATATCGCAACCAGCATCCAGCGATGCCTGCCCACGCTCGGCGTAGCTTCCCATAATCGCCGCACCTTCCATCGACAGATCGTCAGAGAAAATAACGCCGTCGAAGCCAAGCTCCTGACGCAGTACCGTCTTCAACCAGTGAGGCGAACCACTCGCCGGACGCGGATCCACGTCGCTGTAGATAACGTGCGCAGGCATAATGGCATCGAGTTTGTTTTCCGTAATTAACGTCCGGAACACGGACATATCTTTCGCACGAATCTCAGCTTCTGCGCGTGGATCGGTTGGCGTTTCTTTGTGCGAATCCGCCGTCACCGCCCCATGCCCGGGGAAGTGTTTACCGGTGGTCTTCATGCCAGCGGCATGCATACCGTCAATAAAACGGGTCGCCATCGCCAATGCTTTCAGCGGCTCGGCATGGTAAGAGCGCTCGCCAATCGCTGCGCTGATATGACCCACGTCCAGAACCGGTGCAAAGCTAATATCAATATCCATGGCGATCATTTCGCTGGCCATCAGCCACCCGGCGTCCTGAGCCAGTTTGCCGCCCTCTTCCAGACCGTGTAGCGCGGCAAAAGATTGGGCCGCAGGCAGGCGGGTAAAACCTTCGCGAAAACGCTGTACGCGTCCGCCTTCCTGATCAACCGCCACGACCAAATGATTACGTGACGCGCTACGGATCTGACGCACTAACTCACGCAACTGTTCCGGGTCATGATAATTTCGGGTAAAGAGAATCAACCCACCTACCAGCGGATGCGCCAGAATCTCACGCTCTTCAGCGTCCAGCTCATACCCTTCGACATCCAACATTACTGGGCCCACACTACTCTCCTCATCCTTTCATTGTTAGCTGCCGCCAGGTTTCATCGGCCAGCCTGATAAATTGTTGATCGCCGGTTTGTCGCCAGCGATACTCAAACCACCCTGCTTTTAGCATGATTACCCAGGGTCGCCATCGCCTGACCTGTCGCCACAAAACGGTTGGCTCAATGCACGCTCGTCGGGCATAGGCGCTGACTAGCTGTTGGTGCTGGAGCTCATCACTGACCCACACCGCCGCCAGCTCGAGGGCGATATCGCCGTCTCCGGCATATTCCCAGTCAATCAGCCGCAACCCTGACGGTGCGCGTACGATGTTGTCACCGTGGACATCCATATGTAGCGGCCCCAGCCGCAAAGGGCGGGGCTCGCCGCTTTTTCTTAGCCGCTTTAACGCTCGTAACCAATGTGGTGTACGACGCGCCGGATCACCACACTGCCAGTACTGTTCAAGTAACGGCAGCAGGCTGATTCGCCAGCCCAGCCGAGGTTGCTGATGCAGATAATACAATAAGTCAGCAAGTTCGTCGGCGTCCGGTAATCTGGATTCTACCTTACCGTGAAAAAAGTCGACTGCCATCCACCCACGCGTATAAAAACGAGGTCGGGGCGCAAGATTTTCCGGTAGGTGTTTTAACGCATGATATTGGCGCAGAAAATGCGATTCCGGCGCGTCGGGGTCGTGATGACAGCGCAGCACTAAGCGGTGGGTCTGATGTTCGATTATGCAGCTCCCGCCGCTCAAGCCATGGTGGCTGGCTACGACGGGATGATACTGCGGAAAGTAGCGCGACATAACTTCATCGCGCGTCAATCTGTTATTGTTGCTGAACGGCACCTTTACCTGACCAGATTATCTCGCCAGTTTGTACCAGCATTAATTGCATTTGCAGCGCCGGCGAATTGACGTTGCCAGATGCGCTGGAATAGAGCACATACTGCGCACCAACGTTACGGGCAATACCAATCGCTTTGCTGCGCGTTCCCAGGCTATCGTTCGGCGACAGACCTAACTGCTGCTTGGCGACAGCCAGTTGCTGGGCGGAAACCAGGGTAAATTTGCCGTTATTCGCCAGCGCGTTACGTAAGGTTTCAGTCGCTTCGCCAGCGTTCAATGAACCGTTAGTACGGTTATTCACACTATCAACCAGCAGAACACCACCCGCTTTGACGCCATCGGCCTGCAGCATTTTACCCACCATCGGCTGCATTGCGCTATTCCAGTCGTAGTGACGTTGACGCGGTGTTGGCTGCGCCGTTTGATCCTCGTGTTCGATCGGACCCGGCTGCTGCGGTATACCTGGCACCGTTGGTACCACCGGTACCGGCTGTTGCGGCTGCGCGGGCTGTTCCGGTACCGGCTTCACTTCCTCTACCGGCGCAGGTTCACGTTGAGCCACACAACCAGAGAGAAACATCGCCAGCGCGGCAAGCAATGCGTAGCGATTCATTTTGATCATCAAGATTCACCCCTTACAAATATAGATAAAGTCTAACCTTGTGCGCACCCAGATAATTGGCGCTGCCGTACAGTGTTACCGACGAATGAGCCGGGATAGTCACGCTGCGTGGCGCTTCCAGAGGGTGCATCTCCAACCCTCTGGCGTCATACCAATAAAACCGATAATGCACGGTGACGGATTCTTGTCTTTCGTTATAGAGTCGCGAGGATGCTGAAGCCTGAATATCAGATGTTGTTAACACGGGCTGTTCTGCGGTTATGCCCGCCGCCAGAATAGCTGATTCCATCACCAGAGACTGTTCATCACTAACCGGAATTTCAGGGTGTGAGCGACAGCCTGCCAGCAACAGCAAACCCAGTGAAAGTGCAATGCATCCTCTGGTCATGCTTAAAGACCTTTATGTGCGAGCATCGGACCAAGCGCACGTCCCCCCAACAGGTGCATATGAATGTGATACACCTCCTGGCCACCGTGACGGTTGGTATTCATGATTAAACGGTATCCATCCGCAGCAATGCCTTCCTGCTCCGCGATTTTCGCCGCAACGGTAATCATTCGGCCCAGCGCCTGCTCATGTTCTGCCGTCACATCGTTGACGGTGGGGATCAGGATATTAGGGATGATCAGAATATGCGTAGGTGCCTGAGGGGAAATATCACGAAACGCAGTGACCAGGTCATCCTGGTACACGATATCCGACGGAATTTCACGACGGATAATTTTGCTGAATATAGTTTCTTCTGCCACGACGTTTTCCTTTTTCATTAACAGCCCAAGCGTTATGTCATGCTACGCCGGGTAACACTGCGAGTATAGAGTATGAGCGAGTTACTCACGCTCTTTCAACTTTAACCCTCGATTTTTTAAGCAAAAACCCTGGTCAGCGCCGCTCTTATAACCATTTCCCTACGCTATTGCTTAAGCATAGTACTGAAACAACATTTCATATGTGCTGTATCATCTGTATGCGTATGGAATGTTAGTGGTTATAGAGAATCTCGATGATACTCCCATAGAGGAGGATTACATGGAGCAATCAACTGGCGTGCTAATCACCGGTACTCAGTGTGGAAAAACAACACTGTATAGCTCAACTCAAAAAGCAGCTTGCCAGGTAACTGCGCCTGGCAGCAAAAACAAAAGCAAAAAACCCGCTTAAGTTTCCTTAAGCGGGTTTTTAAATTTGGCTCCTCTGACTGGACTCGAACCAGTGACATACGGATTAACAGTCCGCCGTTCTACCGACTGAACTACAGAGGAATCGTTGTGGAGGCTAATCTTAGCGGCGAAATTTTTTTTGTCAAACCCCATTTTCCTGAATAACGCTCAATTGATGCTTCTCTCGACAGTTTGTTGCATTTGCAGACATTTTAAATGGAAAAAACTTTGCAGCTTTTTGGATTCTCCCTCATCATTTGAAATGAGGTTTCAACTTTCTTCTTTAAGGTCCACTTTGAACGTCTCCGCAGCCTTACGCCAGGTCGCATCTCGCACGCCCTGGTATGCCAAACGCAAGAGTTATAAGGTTCTCTTCTGGCGCGAAATCACTCCGCTTGCCGTGCCTATTTTTCTGGAAAACACCTGCGTGCTATTGATGGGTGTCCTGAGTACTTTCCTGGTAAGCTGGTTGGGAAAAGAGGCGATGGCAGGTGTTGGACTCGCCGACAGTTTCAACATGGTCATCATGGCATTTTTCGCCGCTATCGATCTGGGTACCACGGTGGTTGTGGCTTTTAGCCTGGGAAAACGAGATCGTCGCCGGGCCAGAGCTGCTGCCCGGCAATCGCTGGTGATTATGACGATTTTTGCTACCGTGCTGGCAGCGGTCATTCACTATTTTGGTGAACAAATTATTGACGTTGTCGCAGGTGAAGCGACGCCCGATGTAAAAGCTCTGGCACTCACCTACCTGGAGCTGACGGCGCTCAGCTACCCGGCAGCAGCCATTGCGTTAATCGGTAGTGGTGCCCTACGCGGTGCGGGTAATACAAAAATACCGCTGTTGATCAACGGTGGTATGAACATTTTGAATATCATTATCAGTAGCATCCTGATCTACGGCGTATTTTCCTGGCAAGGACTGGGATTCGTGGGGGCCGGACTCGGACTAACCATTTCACGCTACATAGGTGCGATCGCAATTATTTGGGTACTGATGATTGGTTTTAATCCGGCGTTACGTATCACTTTCAAAAGTTATTTTAAGCCACTCAACCTCGCCATTATCTGGGAGGTGATGGGGATCGGTATTCCAGCCAGCATCGAGTCAGTGCTGTTTAATGGCGGTAAACTGTTAACGCAGATGTTTGTCTCAGGCATGGGCACCAGTGTGATTGCCGGGAACTTCATTGCCTTTTCTATTGCCGCACTCATTAACCTGCCGGGGAACGCTTTAGGCTCTGCGTCGACAATTATTACCGGCAGACGTTTAGGAAATGGTCAGATTGCCCAGGCCGAAATCCAGTTACGGCATGTATTCTGGCTGTCGACCATCGGTTTAACTGCCATTGCCTGGCTTACCGCCCCTTTTGCTGGCGTAATGGCCTCGTTTTATACCCAGGATCAGGACGTAAAAGAGGTCATAGTCATTCTGATTTGGCTCAATGCGGCATTTATGCCGATATGGGCAGCCTCCTGGGTATTACCTGCTGGGTTTAAAGGCGCACGCGATGCCCGTTTTGCAATGTGGGTATCTATGCTGGGCATGTGGGGCTGTCGCGTTGTGGTAGGTTACGCCCTGGGGATCGTTTTAGGATGGGGCGTAGTCGGCGTCTGGTTAGGGATGTTCTTCGACTGGGCCGTACGCGCCGTATTATTTTACTGGCGCATGGTGACAGGCCGCTGGCTATGGAAATACCCGCGTCCCGAACAGGAAAAGTTCATAAAACAACCTGTTGCGCCTGAATAATCGGCGAAATGGGGAATATTTCGGCAAACGATTGAATTTATCGATTCAGGCTTTGACATCACTGAGTGGTGTCGCTAATATGCGCCTCGTTCACACGATTCC
>NZ_SZXD01000023.1:0-110431 GCF_005281115.1 Citrobacter sp. wls710 | reverse complement strand
GTGTCTGGAAATATAGGGGCAAATCCACATAGTGACTAAATCAATCACGGCAAAATGCATCGGATCTGTCTGTTCTTCCATGTTTTTTACATAGTTCAGGAAGGAGTCAAAAGTTTCAAAAGGCCCTGCCGCCAGATATGTCCAGTCACGAAAATCACTCGCTTCGCAGTACGCTTCATACAACTCTTTGGCATAGCGTTCGGCATTAATACGTTCAAGCTTACAATAGCGACCTGTAATTTGCTGAGCCTGTGGAAAGGGTGCGCCTTTCCAGTCCGACAAAGACATACCTACAGGTTGATGGAATTGATTAAAGATGCCCGACATATCCGTACCTCTGACAAAACAGGACTAAACCCGCGCAGAGTATGATCAAACTAACCAGACCAAAAGAACCACAATGCGTGTTTTTTACGGATCCACAGCATTTCATTGTACAAAAAAGGCATAATATCTTAGACGGAACCAAACAAGCGTATTGCAGCATTAATGATAAGAGCTGAATAAAATATTCTTTAAATAACCTGAGCCAGACGGCGTATCCCATCAACAATTGCCTCAGCAGGATGATTTGCAAAACCAATCAAAATCCCCTGTCGGGTGATATCTCCCTGGTAATAACGGCCCAGTGATAATATTCCCATCCCAAGTACCCTGGCTTTTTCCTCGACTTCATTTCCGGTCAATCCGTTTTGTAGCCAGCACACAATATGAACGCCAGAGTCAGAAGGCTGAACAATCATTTTATCAGCAAGGTATTCTTGAATAGCATTGACCAGCGCAGCTCTTCTTTCATAACACGCTTTGCGAACTCGGCGTACATGACTGGCATAGTGCCCATCCTCAATAAAATTCGCCATCACGGCCTGCTCAAGATAACTGGTACCGAGATCTGTAAAATATTTCGTCACCATAATCTGTTCTTGTAAACCGGGCGGGACAACTAAAAAACCTAAACGAAATTCTGGATACATCATTTTCGAAAATGTACCAGCATAAATAACACGATGATTGTGATCTAATCCCTGCAATGCCTGTAAAGAACGGTCGGCATAGCGGAACTCGCTATTATAGTCATCTTCAAATATCCATGCCTGATTCGACTTCGCCCATTCCAGCAGCTCAAAACGCCGGCATAAACTCAACGTTCCACTTAATGGATATTGATCCGACGGGACAACATAGGCCAGCTTAGCGTCAGGGAAATGCTCAATACCATAGCAGACGTTCATTCCTTCGCTGTCTACCGGTACCGGCCTTACCATCGCGCCAACAGACAAGAAGGCTCCGCGGGCACCTTTGTAACCCGGCTCGTCCAACCAAACGTCACTTCCTGGCGACAGCAACGCTCGTGCGGTAATGTTCAATGCCTGTTGAATACCATTTACGATGATTATCTGATCTTCGTTACAGTTCACTCCACGCGTTGTTTTAATGTAGCGACAAACCGCTTTTCTCAAAGGAAAGTATCCACCAGGGTGAGTGTGGGCCCCCAATTGGTGCCGGGATTGTCTCCAGACCCGTTGCAGTAATTTGCCCCATAGTGCGTGCGGGAAGAGATCCGTACAGCCAACACCAACCGCAAATAGACGGTTCATGCCGCGCCCTTCATACTCATTCGACCATAAATCGCGCACAGGATTATTTTGGCTGTTTAGCTGTTCATCAGGCGTGACGACTTTCTCCGGCACCATTATTGGATAGCAATTGCTGATACTTCGATCCGGAATATGATGCGCAACATAGGTTCCAGACCCTTTCCGGGTCAGAATATACCCTTCATCTAATAACCGGTCATAACCGGCAATCACTGAATTTCGTGAAATTGACATCATCTCGGACAACGCCCGGGTTGACGGCATTTTTGTTCCTGGCGGCAATCGCCCTTCGAGGATGTGATCGCGGAGGATGTGGTAGACCTGCTCCTTAACCGCACCTTTCCCTAAAACAAATCCTTGAAATAAAGGCGCATTGTTTTTCTTCATTGTATTAACCTTTATACTAAAAGTGGATCCTATCAATATATCGAAAGTGTCTCTTTACGAGAATTTATAAAGTTCTTAGTATCATCATACTAACACACTATTCGTATAAAATATCAGGATATATATGATTAACATGAATGACGTTGCTATTGAAAGTGCAGAACAAAAAGATTACGCCAGCTGGCTTCCTTTATGGGAAAACTACCAGGCATTTTATCGCACTAAAATTTCAGATGAAGTAACAAAATTAACGTGGGAGCGTTTTCTGACGCCTGGCGAACCTGTTTATTGTGCAGTTGCCAAATATGATGGAAAAATAGTGGGACTGGTGCATTATCTCTTTCACCGTTCGACCTGGGCAGAATCAAATTATTGCTATCTCGAAGATCTATTTGTTAGCGAAGATGTACGCGGTCAACATATCGGTAAACAGCTTATCGAGTATGTACAACAACAAGCCCAAAAAAACCACGCGTCAAGATTATACTGGCACACGCATGAAACCAATCTACGTGGACAACGACTGTATGACTGGGTGGCCAAAAAGAGCGGGATGATTGAATATCGTATGTGAGCGAAATAACACTTCGAACAGACGTTAATCATTCAGTTTTAAAAAAAATCAAAGATTAGCCTCTGAGTAGATATACTCAGAGGATGTACTGATAACTCATTACCCCGATCTTAATTCGATGAAGAAAGAACGTTTCGCAACCCTTCGATGTGGGATGGCAGGTGTCCATGCGGTATCTGCCGATACGTCCTTCCGGTTTGGGCGTCATACTCATGATCAGTTCGGTATTGGCTTAATCGATCGCGGAGCTCAGGTTTCGATGAGCGGGCACGGTAGGGTTGAAGCTGTAGTGGGAAATGTGATCACCGTTAATCCTGGTGAAGTCCATGATGGCTCACCTTTGGGAACAGAAAGCAGGTCGTGGCGCATGCTCTATTTCGACCCCACCGTTTTGTCCGGCGCCATGCAAATTCTGACAGAAAGTCGCTCTGGCTGCGTTGAGCTATCCAGCCCAGTATTTCGCAATCGTGAGCCTGCAGTCCATTTCTCGACACTCTTTCGAATTCTGACGGATTCCCGCGGTGGGCACAGCGAAATTGAACAGGAAGAAACCCTCCTCTTTTTACTGGCAGGCTTACTCGCAAGCCCGCGTATTGAGAAAAAGGGTGTGCCAAAGTCAATTACTCTGGCAAAGGAGCGTATTGATGATGACCCCTCATTACCGTTATCACTCCATGAGCTTTCAGCTCTGGGAGGCGTGAGTCAGTTTCAGCTACTACGTGTTTTTTCTACAGTCACAGGGCTTACTCCACATGCTTATCTTATACAGCGGAGACTGCAAAAAGCGAGGCAGCTCATCGCTGGAGGAATGTCTCTAACTGATGCGTCCTATACCGCCGGTTTTGCAGATCAAAGTCATATGACGAGACTTTTTGTTCGTACTTATGGCATAACGCCCGGCGCCTATGCTGCAGCGATAAAGTAAGCTGCAATTTTGTTCAATACACCAATCGTGACACTCGGCATGCTGCTGGAAACATTCCGGAAGAGAGATTTGCCAATGTCACTATTCCACCCTCCCATCATTCGTAATCATGTTGAACGACTCTACACTGGAATAATTCATGCAGATGGCATTATTTCCCGTACCAACCTCACTGCGCAGACTCAGTCGCCCTGTTACATCGAGTCCGAAGTACAAGTCTGTGGGGGAAATTCATTATGACGCTTGAGTTTCTACTTACCACTCTCATTATCGTGGCGTCTCCAGGGACTGGCGTACTCTATACTGTCGCCACGGGCATTTCAGATGGTGCACGCGTAAGTATAATTGCTGCATTGGGTTGCACACTGGGTATTGTTCCGCACATATTAACAGTTATTACAGGACTTGCTGCAATACTGCATACCAGTGAAATTTCCCTTGAGATAATTAAATATCTGGGAGTAGCATATCTGCTTTATATGGCATGGAAAACGCTTAATGAAAATAAAAATCTGAATATAGCCAGTAAAACTAAAAAACAGAGTTTAAGGCAAGTTATAACCTCGGCGATACTTATCAATCTACTCAACCCCAAACTCTCCATGTTTTTCCTGGCATTCTTACCACAGTTCGTTATTAAAGGTGAGATCTCACCTGTTTCTCAGATGCTGGAGATGAGCCTGATATTTATGGTTATGACTTTCTTTGTATTTACCGTATATGGAATTAGTGCAGCCAGCATGTGGTTGCTAATGCTGCAGTGCAACGTTGGGTATTGCGTTTCTTTGCTGTTGCGTTTGCCGGGCTTGCCGTTAAACTGGCACTGATGCAAATCTAGACATCAGATGAACTCATGATAAATAAAAGCCAATAGTTAATTTTCCAAATAAAATCCAGTGATAAGCAAATTCTCAAGCATCAAAAAGGTAAAGAGCCGGTATGGCAACGATAAAGGATGTTGCAGAGTTAGCAAGAGTATCAACCGCAACCGTTTCACGCGTTATTAATCAAACTGCATGGGTTGAACCCGTGACGCGAGAGCGTGTTGAAAAAGCCATGCGCGAGCTGAACTATCATCGCAATGCCGCCGCTATTGCATTAGCGAAACGCAGCGGGGACATGCTCGGGTTATTGACCGGCAATCTAGCCGATCCTTTTTTTGCCAGGCTTGCCCGAGGCGTGGAAGAAATATCACGCCAGCAGCAATTTCGGCTGATGGTATGCAGCGGTGGCCACGATGAAGGAATGGAAAAATCAGGACTCGATTTCCTGATCAACCAGGGCTGTGAAGCTATTGTGGTCCATGCCAGTAGGCTCTCCGAAAAAGAACTGTTGCGATATGCCGCTCATTTCCCGGCCATGGTCGTCGTGAATCGCTATATTGCCGGGATGGCCAATCGCTGCGTATGGCTGGAAAATAGTCAAGCAGCCAAAACAGCCACGCTACATCTACTGGAACAAGGACACCGTTGTATTGCCTGCGTGACAAGTGATTTACCGATTATTGATCGTCGTGAGCGGCTGGAAGGCTATCAGCTGGCGCTGGCCGAATATGGCATTACGCCAGACAAAAACTGGGTTATTAGCGTCCCCTTCAATGAAGAGGGGGGCGAACGCGCAGCGCATCAGTTGCTAAATTGCGGCATGCCTTTCACTGCAGCGGTGACGTTTAATGATGTGATGGCCGCCGGGATTATGCGCATCCTTCATCAACAAGGAATTACACTTCCACAGCAGCTTTCAATTGTTGGGTTCGATGATGTGGTGATGGCGCGCTATCTCTATCCCGCGCTGACAACAATGCATTACCCCGTTGAACGGATGGCGCGCTGTGCTTCGCAGCTGGCGATACAGCTTTTTAAGGGCGCCCCCCAGCGTCCCAGTGTGAATAGCTTTACTGCGGATCTGGTGATCCGCGATTCTGTTCTTCCCCCCGTAATCAATGCGTAAATCGTCAAGCCCCTGAATTGTGATCGACTTCAAGTTTAACGCTCTCATGTAATCGCTTACATGAGGGCCAATGAACGATCACAGTCAGGCAAAAGGGTGTTCTCTACTCTTGAGCGACCTTACAGACTGGAGATTCATGAATGAATGCCTCTCAAAATCAGAAAAAAACACTCTCATTTGGACTGGCAGTGATCCCTATTTTAGCCATGCTACTGCTGTTAATTATTGGCTACGGCATCATGGGGCTACGTATTGAGCCTTTGTTGCTATGTTCTGCTGCAGTCGCCGCGGGTATGGCCTGGTGGCAAGGGTATTGCTGGGAAGACATCATTAATTCGGTGGTCGATAAACTCGCCAAAGCAATGCCGGTTATTATGATTCTTATCTGCGTTGGCGGCCTGATTGGAACATGGATGTTTAGCGGCACCATCCCTTATATGGTGTACTGGGGACTGAAACTCATCAGCCCCGAATACATTCTCATCGCCGCGTTCTTTTTGACCAGCGTCGTATCGGTGTGTACCGGAACCTCCTGGGGTTCCGCCGGAACGGTTGGCGTAGCATTGATGGGCGTTGCCGCCGGACTGGATGTCTCGATGGCAGCAGCGGCAGGTGCCGTTGTTTCTGGCGCTTACTTCGGTGACAAGATATCTCCGCTGTCAGACTCCACCAACTTTGCGGCCATTGTTGCAGATACCACCCTTTTCGAGCATATCCAGCACTTATTGTGGACCACCATTCCCAGCTTTCTGCTTGCCGCCGTGGTTTATCTTATTGCCGGCCACAGCAATATGCTCGGCGAGGTCGCCACGCCACAACGGGTTACCGATATTGTCAACGCTCTGGAGTCGCTATACCACTTCAATATCATTCTGATTTTGCCGCCAGTAATCGTTTTATGGGGGGCGATTCGTAAAAAACCGGTCATTCCTTTAATGCTGAGCGCGTGCGTATTAGCCCTGATTCTGGGTGTTGCCATGCAGGGACTTAGCATCAAGCAGGGACTGGATGCCTTTATAGATGGCTTTAATATTACGATGTTCCCGCAAGGGAGCGAGGGCATTATTGCGGATGTACCACGCCTGCTTAACCGTGGCGGAATGTTCTCAATGATGAGCACTATCCTTCTGGTATTTTGCGCATTCTCTTTTGCTGGTGCTTTAACGTTAACGGGGGCGCTCAACATTATTATTAACCGCCTGTTGACAGTCATTCACAGTGTCGGTCAGTTAATTGCGGCAACCATTGGCACAACTCTTCTGGTGACCGGTGCGACAAGCGACGGCAAACTCGCGCTTCTGGTCCCTGCTGAATTATTTAAAGACGCATACCGTCGTATGGGACTGGATACCAAAAATCTATCCCGCACCATTGAAGACGCAGGCACCGTCATTGAACCACTGTTACCGTGGACCGCTGCCGGTGTCTATATGGCAACGACATTAGGCGTGAGTACGCTTGATTTACTGCCATGGGCGATTCAGTGCTATGCCGCAATCTTCTTCGCCTTGATTTATGGTTTTACAGGAATCGGTATCGCAAAAGCGCCATCGGCGGCAGGAACAGATAAAAATATTACGGCAACAGAATAGGGAGAGCATGCAATGGATTTTAATAAGGTTATCGATCGCCACAATACCGGTTCGCTGAAATGGGACTTTATGACGCGATATTTCGGCGAAGATACACATGAACTGTTGCCAATGTGGGTTTCTGACTTTGACTTTACTTGCCCCCCTGCCGTTCAGGAGGCTTTAACACTCCGCGTTGGGCACGGCATTTTTGGTTACAGCGAACGCCCACAAAGTTACTTTGATTCATTAAACTCATGGTTCTCCACCCGCCATCAACTGGAAATTAAGCAGGAGTGGGTCTGCAGTATTGAAGGCGTCGTTCCGGGGTTATCTCTACTGGTGCAAATGTTGAGTCAACCCGGTGAAGGCGTGGTCGTTCAGGGGCCGTACTACGGCTCATTCGCCAAAATTATCTCTCTGAACGGCAGGCAGCTCCTGGAAAACCCATTATCTGAGGATCCGGTTACGGGTTATCAAATGGATTTTGTGCACCTGGAAATGTTATTCCGGGCTGAACGCCCACCGTTGATGATTTTATGTAATCCGCATAACCCAACTGGCCGTTGTTGGTCTGCGCAGGAGCTGGAACAGCTACTCACCTTATGTGAGACCTATAATGTTACGTTGCTGTCTGATGAAATATGGGCTGATTTATTACTGCCAGGGGAAAAATTTACTTCAGTTCTGCATCTGGGAGCGCGCTGGCATTCGCGCGTTATCTCTGCCACCTCCGCCAGTAAAACGTTTGGTTTGTCGACACTACGCATTGCTAATTTTCTGATACCGGCACCGGCATTGCGTGAACACTTTTTACGCCGTCTGGATGCGCATGGGCTGGATGTGTTCAATGCGCTATCCGTCGAGGCAAGTACGGCAGCATGGCAACATGGCGCGCCCTGGTTAGACGAGTTGCTCGATTATCTGGCTGAAAATCGACGCTGGTTTATTCAACAGATTAATGAATATCTCCCGTGGGCTCGGGTTGTTCCTTCCCAGGGTACGTATCTGCTGTGGATCGATTGCAAAGCGCTTGGACTGGATGATGAGCAACTCAAAGGGGTTATGCTTGATGTTGCCGGTATTGCGCCTTCAATGGGAAATAGCTTTGGTTCGGCTGGCAAAGGTTTTATTCGCCTGAACATGGGATGTCCACGCGCCTACCTCGAAAAAGCGATAGCGGGGTTGAAGCGTATTACAGTTTAATCTTCCTGCAAAAATAAAGTAAAAATCCCCGCCATCCGATGAGGATGCGGGGACATTCACAAAATCATAGAGAGCTAAAATTACTTAGCTCGCCGATATCATGCTTAAAGGTCTTTTATTTCGTAGTCCGGTAGATGACATTGCGTAATAAAAGCATTCAGCGTTTCGATATCCGGCAGTGCGGTCAGCGCCCCCTTGCGGGTTGTCGCGAGCGCACCGCAGCCACTGGCCCAGGCAATAGCCTGGCGAAGCTGTTCAACACACTCCGGCATCCGGTTGTCTGCCAGCCAGGCCAGCAAACCGGCGACAAAAGCATCCCCCGCCCCAGTCGTATCAATACTGTCGACGGTATAGCCGTTGAAATGGATCACATTATCCTGCCAAAGTACCATCGCGCCCTGCGCTCCGTAGGTTACAACTTTCAGTTGTGCAGGGAGCGCTTTAAGGCCGTCAAGCGCATGGGCAAAATCGTGTGTACCGGTCATCCAGTACCACTCTTCTTCCGAAAGCTTAAGAATGTCAGCCTGTAAAGAATAGTGGCGTACCACTTTGAGCATTTCTTTCTTATCGGGCCACATTTGCTCGCGTAAATTTACATCGAAACTCAGTAATCCGCCCCGTTGTTTAACCTGAGCGATGGCAGAAGCCA
Organism: Citrobacter sp. wls710; assembly: GCF_005281115.1. NCBI lineage: Bacteria > Pseudomonadati > Pseudomonadota > Gammaproteobacteria > Enterobacterales > Enterobacteriaceae > Citrobacter > Citrobacter sp. wls710. The sequence goes on along the minus strand of NZ_SZXD01000023.1, from coordinate 101,571 downwards.
ATGTATCACGGCAACCTTCAGCCACCAGAGCCAGAGAACAGAAGTGCAGAATATCGTCGCTAAAATCTGGTAGCGCGGCAGATGTTAAAAATTGATCCGCGGAGGGATTGGTTAAAAATGTAAATCCACGTTCGCCACCGTTACCCAGCGAGACCAGCACCGTACTGGTTCTGTGCTGATTATCCATCTGAAGGCTTGCAGTTGAGACGCCTGCATCAGACAGCGTCTTTTTTAGAAAGTGGCCAAAGTCGTCATCACCTACCCGACCAATAAAACCACTTTTCCTGTGTAAACGCGCAGTACCAATTGCCACATTGAATGGCGCTCCTCCTGCACAAGCTTGATATTGCATGTCTGAAAGCGGCAAAAGATCAACCACCGCATCGCCAAGCGTCCAGATATTCATGACATTTCCTCAATGGTAATTAACGCATTTATTTAAACGTGACGGTTAAAAGTTATAATCCAGCATCAGCTTATAGTCGGTGGTTATGGCATCACCATTAGTGACCCAACTGCCACTCTGGTTTATTAACGAACCGGTTATTTCCCCGGACACCGTAAAACGAGAGGTTAATGGATAATTCGCTGATAATTTAAGAAAGCGGTTACGGGTATTCTGGAATACCTCGCCATCTTCAACTCGCGCATTATTTTTTTTGTAATGTCCATATCCACCGCTGAATGTCGTGGATAATTTCCCCCAGTTGTGCCAGACGCCAAGTGATGTTGTCCAACTTTTTTCATCAATATCCCCCCATTGCGCGCGGTCTAAAATTGCAGAAGCGAATTGCTGGCGGAACCAGACTCCAGTGGTATTGTTAATAATGTATTGAACGCCAGGTTCAATCTGAAATGAACGTCTATCCCGGTCATTTTGGGAACCGCCATCACGGCGATGATCAATCTGCTGATACAGATAGTTAAAGAACGAGAAGTTGTCCGTAACACGCAAATCGGTAAAGAACTTGACGCGCCCCTGCCAACGGTCATCAAGTGATGAACTTCCGCCCATCACGTCCCAACCATAACGTAGACGCTTGTAGAAATATTCATGGCCAACAATCAACTGCGTCCACTGATTTTGGCTGAGGTATGTTTGATCCTCCCATGTCCCGTTATAGTTGGTAGTTCGGCCCTCAGAAAATGCCAAATACCAACCGGGTAACGCATCATGACGCATCACCCCTTGTACAAATGTCAGTGAATCATTTCCGTTATGGAAATGGCTGTTACGCCAGTTATTATCCTCGATAGCATATTTCATTTTCAGTTGACCATGAACACGACCGCCAGCAGGATTTGAGGAACGGGTTGAGGTCCACATTACGTCTTCATCCAGATATGACCACGGATCCACAGCAATCACCTTTCCCGATACATCTTTCATGATGCTCATGCTCGCATTCGCCAGCGCCGGAAAAAGAAGAACAAAAATAACAGACAGGGCATGATAGTTTTTCATAGTGATATCTCGTTATATTATTTCTTTTATTTTCAATGTGGCGTGAAAATTATCATTTTGTGGCAAACTGATACTCCATGGTTTCTCTGGCATGGAATACATTCGGGTACTGAATGCGGCTTTATTATTTATATAAAAAACAGCAATTGAGTTTTGAATCAGCACACGTAACTCAATTTTTTCATCCAGAGGAACATTTACCCATGATTCCGCATTCGCATGGTGAATAGATGCGAGTGGCGCATTGAAAAAGTAGACCTTGCCTTTGCTCTTATTGAACACAACATTAAGCTTTGCATCGCTTACTCTGTCGTCAGTCAGACCAAAACTCATCACCATTCCGGCAGAAGGAATATCTACAGTTGCACTTAACTCACCTCGTTTGGGCAGAGGTGGATACACAACAGACTGTAATGGACCAAACTGTGTGGCTGTTTTTATCATTTTACTGCTTGTTAAGCTGGTCACCGGACCGGGGTTATCATTAATGACCGTCTGAAGTTCCTGTGAAAGGATGCTGCTAAGCTGCCCCTGCTTATCTGCGATGAGCTCATGAGCAACCAGATTTCCTGCCCAGTCAATATTGCCATTGTCACTGCTTCCTGCTTTGGTTGGGATCCAACCAAAAACAAACAGGCGATCGTTTTTAAGTACAAGTTTTCCTGCGTAAAACCCCGAGCCATCAACCACATAATTGTCCATCTTTCGCCACGGTCCATCCGGATTATCCGCAACCCGGTACTGGGTCAGGCGTAGTGGCCATTGGTCGCTAAAGCTGAGATACCAACGTCCGTTAAAGAAAACCAGCGTTGGGCATTCCAGGTTAGAGTTACTGGTAATCGTGTCATTATCAAAAAATACACCACGGTCTTCCCAGTTCTTTAAATCGGTTGAACTGTACCGGGCTATGACACCGCGCCCCTCGCTACGCGTGGTAATTAACATCCAGTACTCTTTCTTTTCTGCAACCCAAACAACATGAGGATCCCGGAAGTCATTACCGCGATAATTATCACCTGGCAGAATCGTATCCTGCGGGTGTTTTACCCAGTGAAGACGATCTTTACTGGTCGCGTGCATAATGGACTCAACCGGGAACACATTTTCATTGTGCGCGGTATACCAGGCATGCCAGGTATTGCCGACTTTAATAATCGAGCCGGTTCCCAATAGCAGTTCAGGATCGTCAACGTCGTTAACGTAGGGTATCACTTCAGAATGGTTCTGGTAGTTATATAAATTGGTGCTCGATAATAAATGAATAGCATGTACGCCTAAATCGCTACCGCCGCGCACATCATTGAGATAAAAAATATCAAATTCACCATCGTTATAGACCGGCATTGGATCACCAATAAATGATCCCTCCACCCGGGGAAAAAAATCATTAATATAGCGAATACTTTTATTGTGTAATGTTTCTTTAGAAGGCTGCGACCAGGCTGGCATATTGATAAACGAAAGTGCCAACAGAGCGGCAGATACCACTAATATTATTTTTTTCATGTTACACCTGAATATCAGAAGTTATAATTCACGCCAACCACGGTAAAGGGATTCCACGAATGGCCGCTAGAAGTCCAGAGCCCCGTTTCTTTCGTGAATTGTGCTTTGAACTCACCATATAATCTAACTTCACCAAAAACTGGATAACTAATTGTGCCACCAATGAATTTATAACGACCATCATAGAAAACTTCTTTGCCATTGCTGGCGTTATCTATTTTGTCCTGACCGAAACCTAAATACAGGGAGGTTAACAGAGGATACCAGTTTCGCCAGAGTCCAGCCGTCACCTTCCATTCTTCTTCTACAATGTCGCCCCAGCTCTCACGTTCCTGACGGTTATAGTAATAATAAGGCCGCAAATACAGACCGAGATCGGGATTCACACGGTATTGAATGGCGGGTTCAATTTCAAAAATGTACTGCTCAAGATCGCCATTTCCCGGTTCGTTGCCCTGTGGCTGATATTCGCCATAGGCGTAACCGGCCAGGCTCCATTTGTTGGTTAGTCGCAGGTCTTGCCAGATTTTGTACCTGTTTTTCCAACGTTTAGTTGCTGTTTCCGAACCAACCATAACCTCCGTACCGATATTACCGCGCCAGGTTTCAAAAATATGGCCGACAAAAAACTCATTGATCGTATTTGTGCCTTTGTAATCCTGATTACTAAATTGTCCTTTATAGCTATCCTCGCGGGCATTCCAGAAGCCAAAGTACCAGTTTGGTAACTCATCATGTCTTAAAAAAGCCTGAATGGTGGCGAGTTTAAATTTCCCGCTATTTTTCTTATTATCACTCCAACGAACATCATCAATTTCTATCTGAGTGCTGATGTTTCCATGCAGGCCACCAGCCTCCATATTACGACCAATACTGTCCCAGTGAACAGGAGGATCTTCCTGTCTTAAACGCAACACGCTGACATCATCAGACTTATCTAAAGTATTACTCTTTTTCACCTCAGTTGTTTTATTTTCAGTTTCTCGATGCGAGGCTGTCGGCATCGACGAAGTTGCCAGTTTATTTTCTGCCCCTGTAGTAACAGGAGGAGCAGTGACGCGATTGGTCGATTGTTCACCTCCTTTTGTTGGCTGGCCAATATTCTCTTGTGGCGTATCATATTCATCAGAAAAATAGCTTTGATAACTACCGATATAGGTAGCTGGTTGTTCGGTATTATCCTCTGCAATAGCGGGAAATGCCGTAACTGACGTTATCATACAGGCCAGGATTTTTTGTTTTAAAACAAATTTTTTGATGTTTATCGCGGTAACGCGATAGTGAGGTATTAATATTTCATCCATTTCATTATCTCATTATTCCAGGCAATAACATGCCAGCCTAAGACTGGCAGAAATAAAAGCTCACTAGGTAAGAGGTAAGGCGAATCAGGACTAAATTATTACTCCAAAGACCAATATCCGGCTTCCTGTAATGAGGCAACACCATGATTCGCAAACAGCGAAAGATCGCGCTGCGCCGGATGAGGATAAATTCGGCTACTTAAGCATGCCTCACCCTCATTCACAAAAACCTCTACTGATGAGCGGTCGATAAAAATGCGTAATGACAGTACACCGTCTGCTGGCAACGAAATACTGCGAGTTCCTTCCAGCGAATATTCTGGATAACGACGCTCCACTATCAGACGTTGGGCCTGATTATCGACGTAAATTCTCAGCCCATCCCCTAATGACATACCAAACTGTTCCGCTGTAGAGGCGTTTAGATCCCATAGCAGTTGCACCTCGACCGCTTCGGCATCAGCCGTCATAAGGACTTTCTGATTCCGCAGGCAACAAGCAGGCGTTGGATAATAGCTGCCACGCAGCGCAGAGACTTCGTCAGCGGGTTTCATCCTCACCCGATGGTCGTCACCAAGGCTCAGTTCGCGCGGGAGAGACAGCATGCCTGCCCAGCCGTCCTGCTGTTCGGGCATCGGTGATTCCCACATATCCAACCAACCGATAACAATGCGGCGATTATCCGGGGTCAGAAAACTTTGCGGAGCATAAAAGTCGTGGCCATGGTCCAGTTCAATGAATTGTCCGTCATGGGTGAATTGTTGACCGGGCCGCCATTCCCCGAGTAAATAGCCACTCTGAAAAAGGTTGCGATGGTGATAACCTTTCGCCGCGATCCCTTGCGGAGAAAACATCAGGATCCGCTTCCCTCCCAGAGTAAAGAAATCAGGACATTCCCACATATAGCCCTTCCCCTCATCAGCCTCAGCGAATATCCCTTCGTCTTGCCATTTGCGGAGATCGGATGAACTATACAGACGCACTTGCCCCGTATTCTCTACACGGGAACCGACCACCATGTACCAGCATTCCCCTTCACGCCATACCTTCGGGTCACGAAAATGATGCAGTCCAGGGGGCGTATCAATCACCATCCCATGCCGCTCAAAATGGATACCGTCACGACTGGTGGCCAGACACTGCACCTGGTAGAGATTGTCGTCTGTGTCTGGCGAACCGTGAAATTTATGTCCGGTATAAATCAGCGCCAGCATATCGCCATCCACCACGGCGGAGCCGGAGAAACAGCCATCCACATCCGCCGGACCTTCTGGCGCCAGCGCGACTGGCAGATGCTCCCAGTGCACCAAATCTTTGCTGCGGGCATGTCCCCAGTGCATTGGCCCCCATTCAGGAGAATAAGGGTGATGTTGATAAAACGCGTGGTACCAACCGTCAAACCAAACCAGGCCGTTAGGGTCGTTCATCCAGCCTGCGCGAGCAGCGAGGTGATACCGTGGATACCATCGCGGATTAATACTGGATTGTGCTTTTTCAAGCGTCTGTTCGGCTTGTTCTAATAAGGATGTCATCGTCTTTACTCTCAGTACATTACACAGCATTTTGCTGCAGAAAGGATGGCTCAGATGAAGACTTATTTGAGCGCAAAAGGAAAATTGAAATGAACGTGGTGCAGAACACCATAATGCCCATGATTAGATAGGACTGGGCGAAGCCAAATTTCTCATAGCTAAAGCCTGCCAGCGGGGATAAAACGGTGCCAATAATGGAACTGGTGCAGGCGAATCCCACCAGATAAATCGTGGAGGACAAACGCTTGTCAAAATTCAGACTGTTGTATTTAAAAATAGCGACTAACAATATCGGTAGTTCGACAGCGTGAAGTAATTTAGTAATGGAAATAAGTAGCGGTCCTTCCACCAGCCCGGAAGCGATCATACGCATCGCCATCACCATTCCGGCGAATATCAGACCATTTTTAGCGCCAATGCGATTAACCAACCAGGGTGCACAAAACATGCCTGCCGCCTCCAGAAAAACCTGGAAAGAGTTTAAATAGCCAAACATCTCATTCCCTTCTCTTAATGACGGGAACTGTGAAGAGAAATAGACTGGGAATTGCTGATCGTAAACGCCGTAAATGCAGGTACCGACCACGAAGAATATCAACGCCCAGAAACGTGGCAGAGTAAGCAAATTCAGCGCATCTTCCAGAGAGACTTTTTTAGCGCCGATTTCAAGTTTTTCCATGCTTGCCGGAGCCGCGACTTTTAAACGGGCCAACAGACAGAAGAAGATAATCCCGGAGCAAGAGGCCACCAGGAAATTAAGGTCAGGGTTAATGTTAAACAGTAGCCCGGCAAAAAAGGTAGCCACAGCCCAGCCCAGAGACCCCCACATACGTGCCCGACCAAACTCAAAGGTACTCTGACGCGCAACGCGTTCGGTGTAGGACTCCAGAACGCCGATACCGCCGTTAAATGTCAGACCGATAAACAAACCGCCGAACACACTTCCCAGCAAAATATTAATACTCAGCAAATAGCTAAATAACAAATAAGCGGGTCCGGAGAGGATCAAAAGCGCTGTGATGCACCATAACAGATGTTTACGCAAGCCAAGACGGTCCTGAATAAAGCCATAACAAACCTGAGCAAACAGCGCGGAGACGGATAGCACGGAAAAGATAATTCCGGTTTCCGACGCCTTTAGTCCCACTTCCTGATGCAGCCAAATAGAGAGAAGTGAACTTGATGAGGACCAGGTCACAAAGAAAAAGAACAGCAGCGCGCTGAGCAGCAGATAGCTGCGAGAAGATCTTTTATTCATCTACGTAATCTCAGGGAAATGACATACCGAGATGGTAACGTTAACATTTTGCATGTACACTTGATTTTGATGCGATAATCGATGTTAATCACAAAAGTTAACGTTAACATTTTTATGCTCGGATCAAGATCACATTTTTTATCGTCGCTTGCCATTCATTGGGATTCGATGTCTGGAATAAATATTTGTCTTTGTTCACAACCCGTTAATAGATGGATTGCGTACAATATCTGGATTGGGTAGTTAGTTTCTTTAATGGAAGACTATGGCATCTTTAAAAGATGTGGCCAGACTGGCCAATGTATCGCTAATGACCGTGTCTCGGGTGCTGAACGATCCGAAACGTGTGAAGCCTGAAACCCTGTCCCGGGTACAGGAGGCTATTTTACAGCTAAATTACGTGCCGGACCTCTCTGCCCGGCAGGTTCGTCGTGTCGGTTCCAGAAATAAAACGATTGGCGTGCTCGCGTTGGATACTGTCACAACCCCTTTTTCAGTCGACATTACGTTGTCTATCGAGGAAACCGCGCGCGCCTACGGCTGGAATAGCTTCGTGGTTAACATGTTTGCCGATGATAATCCTGACGATATTGTCGATCTGCTGCTCGCACACCGACCCGGAGGGATCATTTTCACCACGATGGGATTGCGTGAGGTGAACGTCCCTTCCAGGCTACTGAAGCACCCTTGCGTTCTGGCCAACTGCGAGAACAAGGGAGAAGCAGTTGCCAGCTATATCCCCAATGATGAACAAGGGCAATATACGGCAGTGCAGGCGCTATTAGCAGCGGGATATCGTCGCCCTCTTTGCCTGCATTTACCTGTCAACCATCTGGCGACGCGACGCCGCCGTCAGGGGCTCGATCGCGCCTGCCGTGAAGCCAATATTAATCCTGACGCGCTCGAACACTGCTATATGCAATATGGAGATGAACACTATCGTGATATTCCGGACATTTTGCTGAGATATATTGATCGGGGGATGCCGCAATTTGATTCGGTAATTTGTGGCAATGACCGTATCGCATTTATGGTATATCAAACGCTGTTAACACAGGGGATTCGCATCCCACAGGACATTGCTGTTCTTGGGTATGATAATCTCGTTGGGATCGGAAATTTGTTCTTACCCCCGCTTTCCACAGTCCAGTTACCGCATTATGAGATTGGGCGTTTAAGTACGTTGCACATTATCAACGGCGACAGCCACCGGGAGAAAGTTCTGGTCGACAGCCCCTGGCTGTTACGCGAATCATTCTGAACATGCCAACAGGTTACCCCATCTACATCACCACGACGGGAAAACCACTGAGACTCCTGGCATCATAAATATGAGGGAAAGTATGTTTTCTTACATTATGTTAGGTACCAACAATCTCCCGCGCGCTATTCAGTTTTATGATCCGCTAATGGAACTGCTTGGGCAACCGCAGGCCGGGCGTAATGAAGAAGGGGCGTCGTGGGGAACATTCAACAGCAACCACACCGTTGGGCTGTGCATCGGCAGCCCCTTTGATCGACAACCTGCCAGCGTTGGTAATGGCACGATGGTGGCGCTGAATGCGCGTTCCGTCGAACATATTGAGCAATTGTACACCCTCGCGCTCAGCCTGGGCGGCACAGATGAAGGCGCGCCGGGTCATAGGCCGCAGTATGGTCAGGGATTTTACAGCGCCTACGTCCGCGATCCGGACGGCAACAAGCTCGCGTTTATCTATTACGCGAACGTAGCCTGAAGGAGTCTTTATCCGGTAATTCTGTTATCGGCGTGAACTCGACAGGCTCAGAACCCAAAAGCAGTTCAAATCTTTAACCCGAGTCAAAAAGTATGCGTGCGGCGCGAGAGGAGAAACGTGGTTTTCTTAAAGGCCGGAGGACGTAATGACTTGAAATGGTGCCGATAATAGGAGTCGAACCTACGACCTTCGCATTACGAATGCGCTGCTCTACCAACTGAGCTATATCGGCCCTGAAAAGGACATGTCCACGAATGTGAACACGGGGTAGGAGGTTAAAACTAACCGGGCGATGCGTCAATGGCCTTGTGAATCAAACGCCTATTTTTGCATCATCCGCTTTCAATTACGCACGAATCGTGTCAACACAAGAACGCTTGTACACGGTTGGTTATGACTATAGCCAACGACGAACCCGTTGCTCATATCGTTCCCATTCCGGCCCGAAATGTTTTCGCAACTGTTCTTCTTCAAAATCGATATGCAATCTGGCTATCACCAGCATAAATAATGGTACAGCCAGTATCCCGGCGAGGCTGCCGACGCAGAAAGCGAAGGCCAACTGGAGTCCGCTCATTCCAAGGTAAATAGGGTTGCGGCTCCAGGCGTAACATCCACCGGTAACAAGCGTGGTCGATTTATCTGCATGAAGCGGATTCAGCGTCGTGCGTTTCATTAGCATTTGCCACGCGGTATGCAGTATCACCCACAGACTGACGCTGGTCAGTAATGCGCTGATCACGATATTCACCGCACCGAATATGAAACGTGGACTCGCCGTCATCGCATCCGCTGCGAGGAAAAGTACTAAGATGAGTGGTGGCGGAAACCAGACTCTTAATTTTTGCAGGAAATGGCGCATAACGACTGAACCGGCTTGATGAACGCTGATACCGCTATAAATACCCTGTAAAAAACACATAGACAAACGATGTTTCACTCACAACAGGCTATCGCCTTCACCAGGCAGACTCTGTAGTACTAACCTCGGCAAAAATACTGGCATCAGAGGCATACGCCCCTGATGTTCCCGTCAGGTTTCATGCTGAGAAAGTGGAATCCGGCGCTGATTCAAATAGACCTACCGACTGCTTGTAAAAACGCATAAAATCATCAAACATCACTGGCGGTAAAAATTGATAACCCTGTAGGTAATCAACATTATTTTTTCCTAACCATTGCTGCTGATAACCATGTTCAACCCCCTCCGCCACCATACGTAATCCCAGGAGTCCAGAAAGGTGAATGATTGACTCGAGCATAGGGATATGTTGCTCAACATCTTTAATAGCCTTGATGAAAGTTTTATCAATTTTTATAACATCCAGGTCTAACTCATTGAGATAGCAAAGGTTAGCATATCCCGTCCCAAAATCATCTAAAGCAAACAAAACCCCTTTGTTTCGCAGCGATCGTATCAGCTCTTTGATGGCAGGAGTAATAGTGAGCGTCTGGTTTTCGGTTATTTCAATCATCAATTTAATCGGTAGCCTTTGTGTTATCTCCATAAAGTTAAGGCATTCCCAATAGAAAACGGGATTACTTAAACCTGATGGGCTGACATTAAAAGAGACAAATAGAGTTTTATTGATATCCTCACTTCCATCGACCAGATTACGCGCGACGGTAGTCATTAAATAGCTCGTTAACTCATTCATTAAGCCACTTTTTTCAGCCAGTGGTATAAACTCACGTTGAGAAATTGCATAGTTATGCCCATGTGGCCAGCGAGCTAAAACCTCAACACCACAGACATCTCCATTGATATTTACGATGGGTTGAAAATAAGGAATGATTTCTTCATTCCTTATTGCCATACTCAGTCGACCAGAATCTGAGATATCATATGCATCGCCGTATATTACATTCTCACCAGAATGACTGTTCGTCGGACAACCATCATGCAATAAATTATTTCTGGTTAAAAAAATGATAGTTTCATTAAAATGTGAAAAACCCAGACGAGCGGTAATTCGTTCCCGGTATCTATACACTGATTTAATGGTTAGCGAGTTAGCAATACAAAAATCGTGCAATTTTTCTTTTGTAAATGATGCATACAGCATTTCCTCCTCAAATTCAGACAAATGAAAAGTAAACATCGTTGAACCTTTAGTGACTTCCACAACCTCAATGGGTGCCATCAAATTGGCTCTTAGCTGAAAAATCAACTGTTCCGATAATTCCCGTCCATTAATGAAAGCATACTCTTCGTACCCTCGATTAACAGAACGCGTTTCATTCATTCGCAGAACAATACAGTTTATATTGATAAATTGTGTACTATTTCTTTGAAACCATTTCCTGACCAGAAATAATGGTAACCGATTATCGATAATCAGCAAACAGGATGGATACCGTGGAATAATTGACTGAGTACCAGAAATAAATGATCGCGCATCAACCAGCACCAGATTTGGCAACCACGCTTTTATTCCTGAGAAAAGGAAAATATCATAACTGAGAAGAAAAACCTTTTTCGTATTCATAGTTATCACCAACTTTAATTTATGGCATAGCAGGCCCCTCGTTTTATACACGAGAGCATGTACAACACCTTCAACCTCCAATAATTATAAGGCGACGCGTGAGTTAACTTTTTCCATAAGTTATCTCATGCAGGTTAGGAATTTATAATCACAACTGTCCATATGAGTATCCCCGTAAAATAGTAAGGCCTTTTAAAAGTTGAAAAAGGAATATTCCTGATTCCTAAGCAGCACAAATAAAATCGCTCACGTTGACAGCAAGTCAAAATATAAAACCATAAAATCAAAAAACGACAACATATGTAACTAAAAAAATTATTCTGCCAGACAAACCATGAACACATGTCATAAATTTCTTATCCCATAACCATTTCCAGCGATATGGATCACATTTCATTAGAAAAAAAAATGGCTTAACATGAGCTACTCAGTAATATCATCAGGAACATTATCATTTAATTTTTTGACGATAGCCGCACGACGAATCTTTGATATCACGCTGCTTCAGGCTTTTCTGGTGCAATCACACTCAACCTGATCATTAATTATACACCCCATGCAATCTGACTCTTAAATACCGTAATATTGAGTACGTATGAAAAATTTCATCTATTCTGAGCTTATGACTGTATTTTATAAAGATACATACTAACGATTGAGTTTGAAGCACCCCTGCCCCACAGGTAAATATTTCTGCAAGGCAACTATAAATTTTCTGTTTTGTGTTTTTAGTTCACTACTATGCCAGGTCTCCCCGGGTAACACATAACGCATGATGGCTTCATCATCTGTTGAATGGCACCCCCGGTGTACGATGACCTTAAAAAAAGTATTCCCGGTGTTTTTCAGTGTCCCGTTTCTCTCATCAACCGAGTATGCCAGATTGATTTTTCTCGGACGAACAACCAGTATAGTATCCATGGCGATTACCGGGAGCGCCGCTCCGCCTTTCCCTTGATTGCGCTGGGTAAGCAGCGTTATCGGCATTTCGCGAAACAGAATTCGATAATAACGTTCCTTATCATCCTGTGGACCACGGTAGAAAATCTTAAAAAATTCGCTCGCCTGCGGTGCCAGTGAAAAATTCAGTGGTGTAAATAAAAGTTCGCCTTCGGCAATAGCGCTTCTGTTTTCACCACCTGGCCCCGGTTTATCAATTTTTACTGCGCTAATACTGTACAAATTCTGTTTCTGGCTATCGTTATAGATTCGTTTACTGATAAACGATTTATCCGATGGCATCTCATAAATAGTCGACTCCAGATAAACAGCCTGTACAGAGCATGCAGTCAGCGCAGACAGCAAGACAAATACCCATCTAAGTGCCAAATGGCAGCGATTCATGGCGTGACTCCCACCCAATTCGCCGTGACTTTTATCTCTCCACTGGCACTGACGACACCTTCCCAGTCCGCACCAGAAACGGTTAACAGCGAACGTGAATCATTCATTGGGAAAAGCAGTTTCAAATCAGTTGCATAATAGCTTCCATCATCGTTGTTATTTGCGTCCCAGGGCGTCTGTTGCCACTGCGCATCACTCATGTTGATTGCCGCCTCACTACAGCTGTTTCGTTTCTGCACCACGCCCCCCGACTGACTGTTGTACTGAAGAAAGGCGGGAATTGGGACGGATAGCCCTCCTTGCGTAGAGGTAAACAGGCAATAAGGCACATTGTTTATCGTTGTACTATCCCCAATAACCTGGGCGGTAATGCTATCGGCCTGACGGGGTCCGGAGACAGTCACGGTGTAATCCATCTCAATCGGAGCGGCATCGCCAATCGTACCGCTGCCGCTTGCAGAAGTAGTATTATTCGCAGAGATAATACTGATCCCATACTCCTTCGGCACAATATTAAGCTGTAGTGAAGGTGTAAACTGGTAATATCCAGACTCTGGTGTTAATCCATTATAAAAACCAAAAGTAAACGGTTGACTATTAGTAATGCTGATTCCTGAATCGACGAGATTTTTCAGAAATGCTTTCGACAGAAAAATATAAATATATTCCCCAGACGTTGTGAAAACGTTGTAATACGCTGTTGAAGTACCATAGTTATACCAGTTTGAACCATTCCCGGAGTATTTCACCGTAGTCGAACCCGGCGTAAAACCAAGCATTGCTGTGTCAACATAAGCTCGAAACGTCAGAGAGGCGGTCAGATTAGCCGTTTGTTGCAGGTTATAACTTACCATCTTGCAAATCACACCATCGGTGCCGCCTACCACGCCAAGTTCACAATAACCAGAGTCTTTGGTGATGCTCGGCGTTCCATCGCTGGCGACCCACAACTCCTGAAATGCGTTGGTAGAAACTAAAGATAAATGGCCTCTTTTGTTTAATGTATAGGGTCTGATGTACCAATTACCACTACTCTGGTCTTTGCAACGTTGTCCAGCCGCATAATCATAGTCAATCGTTGTTCTGCAAAAATTGAGATTGTAGGTCTCTGAGCCACCGACTGACATATTGCGAAAATATTCATACGCCGAGTCAGTCAGCGATGCAAAACCATAGTATCCACCGGCAATCCCCGCTCCGGTTGCTTTGGTATGATAAAAACCAAATTGATCGGTTAGTTCTGCAGGTATGTAGCCAGATGCCGGACAATTAGCGCCAGTTGTGCAACGAATACCACGGAATGGTTCGCTGATTGGCGAATTATCAATCCACATATCCTTGTAGTATGTAGTATTAGCTACCCAACCAACGATACCAATGTATCCAAGGCTATCCTGGTCATTTCCATATTTTACCCAAGTATTCGAGCCGCTAATACGGGGATCGAGGGAAGAAGGTGTAATAAAATATTCGTTATCAACGTTGTTTTCTATAAATAAATAATTATTGTTCACAGCCGCCTGTGTGGACGCAGAAAGCGCCCATGCCGAGGGGGATAACGCAACGAAGACACTCCCGAGAATAAGAGACAGAGATTTATTCATTATTAATACCTTATCGTTGTGCCATGGTGGTTTGCGTTGCACATTTCACCTCACCAACCCACGCCGCGCCGCGTGCTTTTTCCAGATCAAGATCAGCTTCACATACGCTGCCATTGGCTGAAATTAACGTGATGACCGGATATTTTTTATCAATATCGATAGCAAACTCACCCTTTTCATCCGTGCGCGTTTTACCAATATGGTTATGAATATCGGTATTTGCAGCCAATTGCCCATCAGGGTAGCGAATACGCCCGAACACGGTGACCATGCTTTTAATTTCAGGGTTAATAACGCCAACGTTCCCCGGATAAAGCGTCAGTTCCTGTTTGCGTCCTGAAACAATATCGAAGCTGTCCTCAGAGTTCTTATCATTGAGGATCTCCAGCTTGTATTGAGCATAGGGCGGGAGTGCAATGAAATTGGATTTACCGCTGAGAAGATAATTACGATTATTAATCTTCGCAGCCAGTTTCCCCTCGCCGGTCAAATCTGTTTTCACGATGACACCAGACCGCTGCCTCTCTTTACTCAGACCGAAGTCTTTGCCAGCCCACGCCAGAGAGCCTTGAGAAGAGAAGTTCATATTGGTGGAGTTATCCGCGGAACGCGTTACCGATACGGTACCGGCGTTATATTTCGTGTCATAACTCAGATTGCCATTTATCGAATAATTGTTGTCGTAATATTGTTCACCACTCAGACGGGTTGACGCCGCCAGGCCGACCGATTTAATGGGACCTTCAGCATACTGCTTGCGCGCGCTGAGATTCCCCTGGGTGCTGCCATAGCGATCCCGGGAGACCCCCATGCTCAGCCAGGAAGCCAACGGCAACGATAAATCCAGGCTGACATAACGTTCCTGTCTCCCATCGTCATTTCGGTTGTTGTAGTAATAACGCTGGATCCCAGCACGCAGTCCAACCGAGGCATACCTGCCAGAATATAGAGTAGTGCTGTAATCAAGGTTACGGTATTTATTGCCGGAATAACGATTCTCCGTCTGACTCACTGTGAGCGAACCGCCATGAGGAATAAACTTTCCGAGGTTCAGCGTGCCGCCAATAGAATAATTGTCACGTTCCTGCACCGGCAGACGATCGCCAATTTTACTGTCTTCACGAGATGCCCAAAGAGAACCATACCCCTCAGGCACATTGAGATTAATGTTACTGATGTTTCGCCATGACGAATCGTTCGCTACCAGCGTCTGAGCGCCAATGCTGACGTATTCATTCACATTGAGTGTGACATCCGTTTCATTGACCGCATTGTTGTCAAAACCGTAGATCGTCGACTTCAGACCTAACCCCGACAATATCGCCAGCGTTACCGATGCGGCCCCGCCGGCAATCCATGTCTGCTCGCTGCCCAAATCACGATAATGGTTACGCTTATAGCTCACCCGATCATAATCCAGTGAGCCGCCAAAAAACTGCCACGAGAGCTGATCAATTCCGGCAGCCTGCTGGCGGGCAAAGATTTTATTAACCCGGCTGATACGACTATTAATCGTCCGGCCATTGACCACGATATCTACCGTGACGTCATAAACTCCATACGGAAAACGACTGGTATCAATTTCATAGCTGCCCATATTAAAGTTCTGCACGCTGAGCAATCGCCCGTCACGAAAGACATGAACCTCGCCAGCTGCTGGCAAAAATACGGTAATCGGCGTGAGTGAAAGCGCGGTGTTTTCAACCACCGTATTTCCTTTGTTTCCGTAGCTCACGCCGTAAATTTTACCGCCATTCAACGCATTCAGGCTGGCAATAGACTGGACATTCCAGGTGTCAAGCATCCCGAGCGCCAGTCGATACCCGTTATAATCGCGCTCATACATCGCCCGATAGAGTTTACTGGTGCCATTGCTGTCGCCTATGCCGTAAAACGAACCGTTAATGTTGATGTGGTGTTCACGTAGCGATGTTGTATTGTCCATCGTCAGATAACTGCGGGTGCTACTGCCGTTACGATAGTCGTTGTAGTAAGTGCCGAAGTTATAATTCAGGATGTTGGAGAGCGTCTCCACGCTGGAAGGCCCGAGCAGACTGCTGCGTGCGACAATCGCTTCAGTTAATGCATCTTTGCTGACGATCATCTCCAGGTGAAATGAAGAGACATTGAGTTGCAGGCACACATCATCTGACAGTTCAATATTCGTGTTGTCATGAAATTTCACATCACGAATTTTTTCCACCATCGCGCGGGTTTTCTCAGAGAGCACCGCATTGTTGGGCAATTCAGCAAGCGTCAGGGCTTTAACGGTAATATTGCCATCAACAAGCGCAATAACCGCATCGGCAATTTTTTGCTGACTTTTCTCGTCAGTCTCGTTGTAACGAATATATACCGGCACCGTCATTCCCTGCTCCAGTGAACGGGCGAAAGCGCTGGGAATAACGTAATTACCCACTTTTACTGGGGCTGCATGTGAAAATCCTGGTGTCAGCGCAAGAAAAAGACAAAAGCTACCGCCGACAATATTATTTGTTGTCATATGCATCCTTACATTCCGGTATTTTTATTTATCCCGTACAGATGGCTGCAATCGACCATCACTTCACTGTAATAAACTGTTTACCGTGCCAGATACCGATCCGTGAACGGCTATTATTAATATCGGTAAACTGTAATTTTATTTTCGTACCTGGCATAATGTAATAACGTTCGCGACAGCCTCGTCCTCGATCGCGGGCCTTCTCTTTACACGTGCCATAGGCGATCACTCGAAACGAAACATTGCCAGTATTGGTAATAACATCGCCATTTCGGCTATATTCAAAACGCTCCTTTCTCGGCGCAACCACCAAAATAGTTCCAATTTCAGCCGACGCTGTTGCAACCGCCATTTTATTGGCCCGGGTTTCTGCGCTCTCGGTGACCGGTTCATCAATCCATTGCAGACGATAATAACGCTCGACATCATCTGCAGGTCCTTTATAGAAGAAACGAAATACATCCTTCGCCTGACCAGGCAGAATAAGATTGGCAGGTGTAGAAAGTAACTCTCCGGAATTAACAGGCTTTATTTCGATACCACCCGCCAAAGGTGATGACAATTGTTTTACCGAAACACTGACATAACGTGCCGAATCTGTCGTATTGGCAATTTCTTTCGATAATGAACTCTCAGCAGAAGTCATTATCGATGTAATCTCACCGACATTAATTGCCCAACTGGAAAAAGATGTTACTAACCCTACCAACATTGCTGCCGGTAAATATTTTTTCATGACACCATTCCTGATAAATTCGGGAGAAAATATTCTCCCGAATCTTTATTGCTTAGGCAGACGGAGTCGTCCAGGTTGCATTGAACTGTACTTTTACATCGCCAGTCCAATAGCCGTCCGGCAGGGCAGAGTAATCCGTTACTGCCTGGGTACCATCAGAAGTCGCTGACGCGATGGTGAATTTGAAGTTGGATTGATCGCTGACACGAGCAGCACCATTATAAGCGCCATCAGCCATCAGGCTTTCAAGACCAGAAGTCGAGCTGGAGTTGACCAGGACGGTATCTGATGAATTAGTCAGCGGGGTGCCATTCCATGCCACCCCGACGTTCAGGGTAGAAGCATCGCCACTGGCGTTAGTCAGAGTATTGCTAACAATCTGAGCAGTCAGTTCAAAATCAGTGGCGGTCTCCTGGCCCTGAATAGTCACATCAAAAGCACCGTCCTGGGAGTTGAAGCCATTCAGACCTTCCGCATACTGAAAGGTTAAAGAATTCAGCGGGGTGACAACCAACATGCTGGAGGTATCTTTTGTTGCCGTCGCATCCCACGAGGCTGTTGCAGAAGCAGTAACATCCGCCATTGCATTTGCCGCAACAAATACAGAAGCCAGAGAGGTCACTAATAATAATTTTTTCATTTTATCTTCTCCTAAGAACAAACTCACCACCGAGTCTTATTATTAAGTCACTCCAGCGGTTCCATTATTGCGAGCCAGAATTGCCGCGCCCAAAAATTATCATTTGAATTAAGTAACATCTCAACAAACCCTGAAACGCAGAAATTGTAAAAGACTAAGAATTTTCCCACAAAAAAAGACCTCTAAGAAGTTTCCTAAGATATATTTACTCAAAACAAGCCTCGCTCCAGAATTATCACCCAAACAAATAAGTCACAGCAAACAATTCATCTTTTTTATGTTTTTGATATTTATCAAAAATGTCATACAAATAAATTCACACCAAAATCCTTACAAAACATAAAGATAATCAAAACATCCATATTTCATCCAGAATGCTTATTCTTTGTTGCAATTTTGCTAAAATTTATCCTTCACAAGAAAATTCTCATAAAACTTTCGTTTGAAGGGGAATATTCTTATAAACAAAGCACAAGTCTGGAGGATTAATATTCGAATTGATAATTATTTCACACAAGTAATACCAGGAATTTTCCATATAAAAAGAATATTCCTGGTATTACCAGATAAAAATTATGTGCATAAAGGAGAGAATTAGATGAAGCTTTTCAAACCAAGGTAACTATTAAGTGTTACCGTACGTACCCGATGTATGGTAATCAAATCCTGTTGTTCGAGTGATTTTAATGAGCGGCTGACGGTCTCAATTTTAAGGTCGAGATAACTGGCAATTTCTTCCCGGGAAAAAGGCAATCGAAGCGTCGTTTCCGGTCTGCCAATGCGCAAATGCATCTCGTAAAACTCCACCAGGAAAGCGGCGATTCTGGCCTCCGCGTGCTTATTCGCATAACGCCGCAATTTCTCCACAATGAACCCATTATCTCTGCACAGAAACTTGATGACTGCTGCGGCCACTGAAGGATCCTTCTCTGCGACCTTGAACAACCGCGCGATGTCGATATGGCAAACTTCCGCAGTCGTTGCAGCCCTGATGGTGGTCAGATACGTTCTCCCTTCGACTGCATCCAGCGCCATGATATCCCCTGGAACATAAAAGCGGCTGATCAAAACGTTATCGCCACATTCCACGCTGGACTTGCAATACCCCTCATGAATCACAAAAAGCATCTCAGCGGTTTCATCCTGCCGAGCGAGAATCTCACCTGCTTTAAACTTCCTTCTTTTGTCTATTAACCTGTACTCATTATCACGATCAATCACCGATCCCTTTGGACACAGCGAACAATGGCGGGGTGGAAACGGATTGCCGAGCGGCACAACAGGAATGCTAAGTTTGTGAATATCCGATTTCACGCAACAACTCCTCATAAAAATGAGACTGATTCTAATAGAACGGGCGTTAGGAACAATACGTGAACCGCAGACCAGGAAAATTCATTCCAGACAGGGAAAATTCTGTGCTAGCTCACTTTTCTGGCACAAACGAGAATATGAATAAATATAGTCTGCTGCGGATGATTAAAAACGCAGAGCTGAAACGAACGCAGGTATGGCGAAGAAGGTTAAAACAAACCGGGCGATGCATTACTGGCCTTGCGAATCAAACGCCTGTTTTGCATCACCCGGTTTCAATTACGCGCGAATGGTGTCGTCGCCGAAGCCAATCCACTTATATGTGGTCAGTGCTTCAAGCCCCATTGGGCCACGCGCGTGCAGTTTTTGCGTACTCACCGCCACTTCAGCCCCCAGTCCAAACTGGGCGCCATCGGTAAAACGGGTGGAAGCATTCACGTACACGGCAGAAGAATCAACTTCATTCACGAAACGGTTGGCGTTGCTGAGCGTGCGCGTCAGGATAGCGTCTGAGTGCTGGGTGCCGTGTTCGCGAATGTGCGCGATAGCACCATCCATATTTTCGACCACCACAACGTTCAGATCCAAAGACAGAAACTCGTTATCCAGCTCTTCCGGTTTCAGCGGCACCAGTTTGGCCGGGCCATGCAGTACCTGCATCACGATTTCGTCGCCGTGCAGCGTAACACCGCTTTCCGCCATCTTTTGGCTTAACGCAGGCAGGAAACGCTCAGCGATATCCTGATGCACCAGCAAGGTCTCCACAGTATTACAGGTGCTCGGACGCTGGGTTTTGGCGTTGACGATAATCTTCAGCGCTGGAGCGATTTCAGCAGAATCATCCACATAAATATGACACACGCCTATGCCGCCGGTGATGACCGGGATAGTCGACTGCTCACGACACAGCTTGTGCAGGCCCGCGCCACCGCGTGGGATCAGCATATCGATGTACTTATCCATACGCAGCATTTCAGCGACCAGCGCGCGATCCGGGTTGTCGATCGACTGCACCGCTGCTGCGGGTAAACCGCAGGCTTCCAGCGCCTTTTGGATCACCGCCACGGTCGCCGCGTTAGTCCGGTAAGTCTCTTTCCCGCCGCGCAGGATCGCCGCATTACCAGTTTTCAGGCACAGGGAGGCAACATCAACGGTAACGTTAGGACGCGCTTCATAAATCACGCCAATCACGCCCAGCGGGACGCGACGGCGCTCGAGACGCAGGCCGCTATCCAGCAGGCCCCCGTCAATCACCTGCCCGACCGGGTCAGCAAGATTACACACCTGACGCACATCATCAGCAATCGCTTTCAGGCGCGCAGGGGTCAGTGCCAGGCGGTCGAGCATCGCTTCGCTCAGACCATTTTCACGCGCCTGTTCTACATCCTGCTTGTTAGCGCTAAGGATACTTTCCATTTGCGCTTCCAGCTCATCGGCTATTTTTTCCAGCACGCGATTTTTTTCGCGGCTGGAGAGCAGCGCCAGCTTGTATGACGCAGCTTTGGCAGCAATGCCCATTTGTTCCAGCATATGCCTGTTCCTTAACGGGTAATCATGTCGTCGCGATGGACAGCAACCGGGCCGTATTCATAGCCAAGGATGGTGTCAATCTGCTGTGAGTGGTGTCCGGCAATACGGCGAAGCGCGTCGCTGTTATAGCGGGTCACGCCGTGGGCGATATCGCGCCCTTCGAGATTGCAGATACGAATCACTTCACCACGAGAAAAGTTGCCTGTCACGCTTTTAATGCCTTTTGGCAGTAATGAACTGCCGCGTTCCAGGATCGCAGCGGTAGCCCCCTCATCGACGGTAATTTCCCCGGCAGGCGGCGCGCCGAAAATCCAGCGTTTACGGTTCTCCAGCGGAGAGGCCTGAGCATGAAAACGCGTCCCAACGGAAACGCCTTCCATCACATCACCAATCACGCCCGGCTTGCTGCCCGCGGCAATAATAGTGTCGATTCCGGCGCGGCACGCGACATCTGCGGCCTGCAATTTAGTGCCCATACCGCCCGTTCCCAGGCCAGAAACGCTGTCGCCGGCAATGGCGCGCAGCGCATCATCAATACCGTGAACGTCTTTAATCAGCTCCGCCTGCGGGTTGGTGCGCGGATCGGCAGTGAAAAGTCCCTGCTGATCGGTCAGCAACAGTAGCTTATCGGCTCCGGCCAGAATTGCCGCCAGCGCCGAGAGATTGTCATTATCGCCGACTTTAATTTCGGCGGTCGCCACCGCGTCATTCTCATTGATGACAGGAACGATGTTGTTATCCAGCAGCGCGCGTAAAGTATCGCGGGCATTAAGGAAGCGCTCACGGTCTTCCATATCCGCACGTGTCAGCAGCATCTGCCCGATATGGATACCGTAAATAGAGAACAGCTGTTCCCACAGTTGAATCAATCGGCTCTGCCCTACCGCCGCCAACAGCTGTTTCGAGGCTATCGTCGCCGGGAGCTCAGGGTAACCAAGATGCTCACGCCCGGCGGCGATCGCGCCTGAGGTAACGATAACAATACGATGCCCTGCTGCATGGAGCTGCGCGCACTGGCGAACCAGTTCTACAATATGGGCGCGGTTCAGGCGGCGCGATCCGCCCGTTAACACACTGGTGCCAAGTTTTACCACCAGCGTCTGGCTGTCACTCATGATTCTCTGCCATTCAAAATTGGGGAAAATGATATCAAACGAACGTTTTAGCAGGACTGGCCCCGGTTGCCAACAGCCAGCGCACAAAGCATGAAATTTTATTGCGCAGGATCAGCAAGCGTAGCGGCAGATTTTGACGCATTGATTACAGAAACATAAAAACACTCTTTTTTAAAAATATTCTTACTTTGTCATAAAACGTTCATTGCCAGACGTTAAAAACCTTCCTGTCTTTTAACGGGGATCACACCCAGTGAATATTAGCGCGTACTTTTAATCAGGAATGAAAATGAAAAAGAGCACTCTGGCATTAGTGGTGATGGGGATTGTGGCGTCGGCATCCGTACAGGCAGCTGAAGTGTATAACAAGAACGGCAATAAACTGGATCTGTATGGCAAAGTGAAAGCCATGCATTACATGACGGATTATGACAGCAAGGACGGCGACCAAAGCTATATCCGTTTAGGCTTTAAGGGCGAAACGCAAATTAATGATGAACTGACGGGTTACGGTCGCTGGGAAGCGGAGTTCGCTGGCAATAAAGCTGAAAGTGATTCCAACCAGCAAAAAACACGTCTGGCCTTTGCCGGTCTGAAATTAAAAAATCTTGGCTCGTTTGATTATGGTCGTAACCTGGGCGCGCTGTACGATGTTGAAGCGTGGACCGATATGTTCCCGGAATTCGGTGGCGATTCATCTGCGCAGACCGATAACTTTATGACCAAACGCGCCAGCGGCCTGGCGACTTACCGTAACACCGACTTCTTCGGCGTCGTGGATGGACTGGATCTGACCCTGCAATATCAGGGTAAAAACCAGGACCGCGATGTGAAAAAACAGAACGGCGATGGTTTTGGTACGTCCGTTACTTATGACTTTGGCGGTAGCGATTTCGCCGTAAGCGGCGCTTATACCAACTCCGATCGTACCAATCAGCAGAATCTGCAAACTCGCGGTACAGGCGATAAAGCAGAAGCCTGGGCAACGGGTTTAAAATATGATGCTAACGATATCTATATTGCGACGTTCTATTCTGAAACGCGCAATATCACGCCGATTTCTGGTGGCTTCGCCAATAAAACGCAGAACTTCGAAGCGGTTGTTCAGTACCAATTTGACTTTGGTCTGCGTCCGTCACTGGGTTATGTGCTGTCAAAAGGTAAAGATATTGAAGGCGTCGGCAATGAGGATCTGGTGAATTATATCGACGTTGGCGCCACGTATTATTTCAACAAAAACATGTCCGCGTTTGTCGATTATAAAATCAACCAGCTCGATAGCGATAATAAGCTGGGTATCAACGATGATGATATCGTTGCTGTCGGTATGGTTTATCAGTTCTGATTTAGTATAAAAAAATGCCGGATGGGGTTGCGCCGCCATCCGGCATTTTACTGTTCATTATGCGGTTAATTTAACCGGCTCATCCTTAAAATCGTCAGCAGGCTCCAGCGCCAAATCCAGCGACGTTAACAACCCACGTAATTTTTCATGAAACTCACGTAAGGTGTATTCCAGTCGCTCCACCACTTCAGTCTCTTTCACCGGCACCGCCGTCCAGTTGCCATCTTTATCAAACAAACCAAATTGATAGCTGTAGGTAAAGCGTTTTTCCTGCGCCTCAAGCTCCATCCACCAGCCCCAGAACTCGCGTTTCTCAGGGGCGGGTTTCACGTTGACGCAAACAGCCAAACAATCGAAAAAAAAGCGATTATCTTCGCACTGCCCTTCCCGGATGTACGGGCCAAGCGCGGTGAATTTCTTGATCAATCTACTTTTCGGATGCCCACTCGGTAACGTCATTACGATCTCCTTAGGTGAAGCTCCTGTTTTACCAAATCGATAAAATTTAGCAAACTTTTAACACAATCTCTGATTGATCCACTTGGTTATTTCTTGCAGTCCTTTGTCAAAATTGCGATACACCGGGTTGAATGGAATCTCCAGCAGCTTACCGTCAGAAGATGACGAGGTGATTAAACGCGACTCCTCTTCCGGGCTAAACGGATCATTTTTCCAGAACCCCGACAGCATTGGCGTCGGGCAGCGTCGCCCCAGCAGCCCCTGCACTTTTAATGAATAGCGATTAAGCTCAACGCGCAGCGCTTCATCGGAAGCGTCATGCATCCCCAGGCGGCTGGCCAGAACGTCAAGATACATTTCCGGGACGCTTGCCTGACGCTGCGGGTCACTCAACAGCGCATGCACAACCGGTCCCAGGCAGGCCACCGCCTTCAGCCGTGACGACTCCAGATACGCCAGGCGTACCGCCACGTTAGCGCCAAAACGGAAACCGAAGGCCGCCACGCGGGTGTGATCCACCCACGGGACATTAGGCAGCGCCTTTAATACATGCTGATGCAGCAGGCTGGAATCCTGAGTCAGTTTCCATTTTGATGAGAATCCGACCGACGGCATATCCAGCGTCAACATGGCAATACCGCGCGGAGCAAAGTAGCGCTCATACAGGGTGTAGTAGTCCGTTTGCATGGAATCGAGACCGCCGCACATCAGTACCGTCGGGAACGGACCCTCGCCTTTTGGCATATGCAGGAAGCCGGTTATCGGCGCGCCGCCAGCGACCGCGAATTCCATCTCACGCAGCGTGCCCGGCAGCCGTTGAGCGGCTTCTTCATAGGCGCGATTGGCCAGAGCCTGCGCCTGCTCTGCCAGCTCATCGCCTTTCAGGTGCGGATAAGCGGCAATGTTGTACAGCGTAGAGGCATGCAGCCAGTGGCGCCCGCTCACCTGCGGATCCTCCTCCATAGACGCTTTCTGTTGCCATTCCATCGCCTGCTTTGCCCACTCATAGATCCAGTTCCCACCACGATAGCCAATGACCGTGTCGTAGAGCTCTTTATCCGTGCGTTCGGCTTCGCTCATCACGATACGCGCCTGTACTTCGAGGATTTCACGCGGATCGATGCCGCGCCAGATCCACATCAGGCGATTCACCATGCGATACCAGTGTGGGATTGTTTTGCCATCCAGGGCAGATTGTACGGACGGCTGCGCGCCGTGATTAAAACGACGAACCAGCGTAGACGTTTCAGGGTGTTTGAAGCGGGGTTTGAACAGGACTTCGCTGAGGTTAGCTTGTGACATTCTTGCAGCCTCCATGAATACTCATTAAGGCATAGTGTAACCTGATGGGGATTAATAAAGAACAACGCCCGGCATAGCCAGGCGTTGAAAGCGCTGTTGATTAGCGACCAGAGATCGGCGGGACAAACACTACGCCCATATCCCAAGGCTGCTCAATCCAGGTATCCTGAGGGATATCAACAATATAATCATTTACCAGCGGACGACCTGCCGGCTTAGCGAAAATAGTGACGAAATGCGCTTTAGGATACATTTCGCGGATCGCAACCGCGGTGCCGCCGGTGTCAACCAGGTCATCGATGACGATAAAACCTTCACCGTCGCCTTCAGCACGCTTAAGCACTTTCAGCTCGCGCTGGTTGTCGTGATCGTAGCTGGAGATGCATACGGTATCGACATGACGAATACCCAATTCACGCGCCAGCAATGCGCCCGGCACCAGACCACCACGGCTAACGGCAATAATGCCTTTCCATTGTTCAGAAGGCATCAGGCGGCTTGCCAGTTTACGTGCATGGATCTGCAACATGTCCCAGGTGACGACGTATTTTTCGCTCATGTGAAGTGTCCCAGCCTGTTTATCTACGGCTAATTAATAAATTGAGGGTGAACCAGGTTGCGCGAGATTATAGAGATCTGACGCACTAAAAACCAGTGTTTCGCAGAATCCACGCCTCTTTTTGCATGCTTTATGCTAGCCGTCAGCGGAGAAAGTGGTATTCTCAATCGCATCGCGCAAGCCTGACTTGTGGTGTTTTTTATTCAGCTAACCCCGTGCCCTGCAAGCAAGTTTTGTAGGACATCGCCAAGGAGACTCAACGTGTCTGAACTGTCTCAATTATCCCCGCAACCGTTGTGGGATATTTTTGCCAAAATCTGTTCTATTCCTCATCCGTCCTACCATGAAGAGCAGCTCGCTGAACATATTCTGAGCTGGGCCCAGGAGAAAGGTTTTCACGTCGAGCGCGACCAGGTCGGTAACATCCTGATTCGCAAACCTGCCACTGCAGGCATGGAAAACCGCAAACCGGTCGTTCTGCAGGCGCACCTGGATATGGTCCCGCAGAAAAACAACGACACCGTGCACGACTTCACCAAAGATCCTATCCAACCTTATATTGATGGCGAATGGGTGAAAGCCCGTGGCACCACGCTGGGCGCGGATAACGGCATCGGTATGGCGTCCGCGCTGGCCGTACTGGCGGATGACAATGTGGTACACGGTCCGCTGGAAGTGTTGCTGACCATGACTGAAGAAGCGGGTATGGATGGCGCGTTCGGTTTGCAGGCAAACTGGCTGCAGGCAGATATCCTGATCAACACCGACTCTGAAGAAGAAGGTGAGATCTACATGGGCTGCGCAGGGGGTATCGACTTTACCTCAAACCTGCCGCTGTCCCGTGAGGCGGTTCCGGCTGGTTTCCAGAGCTTTAAGCTGACCTTAAAAGGTCTGAAAGGCGGTCACTCCGGCGGCGAAATCCACGTCGGCCTCGGTAACGCGAATAAGCTGTTGGTACGCTTCCTGGCGGGCCACGCTGAAGAGCTGGATCTGCGTCTGATTGATTTTAACGGCGGCACGCTGCGTAACGCGATTCCACGTGAAGCTTTTGCGACCCTCGCCGTGGCTACTGATAAGGTTGATGCCTTAAAAGCGCTGGTTAACACTTACCAGGACATCCTGAAAAACGAACTGGAAGCCAAAGAGAAGAATCTGGCTCTGCTTCTGGATGCCGTAGCCAACGATAAAGCCGCGCTGACCGCACAGTCTCGCGATAGCTTTGTTCGTCTACTGAACGCCACCCCGAACGGCGTGATCCGCAATTCCGACGTAGCGAAAGGCGTGGTGGAAACCTCCCTGAACGTCGGTGTCGTGACCATGACTGACGATAATGTACAGATCCACTGCCTGGTTCGCTCGCTGATCGACAGCGGTAAAGACTACGTGGTAAGCATGCTGGATTCACTGGGCAAGCTCGCCGGTGCCAAAACCGAAGCCAAAGGCGCGTATCCTGGCTGGCAGCCGGATGCTAACTCTCCGGTTATGCACCTGGTTCGCGAAACCTATCAGCGTCTGTTCAACAAAACGCCGAACATCCAGATTATCCACGCCGGTCTGGAATGTGGTCTGTTCAAGAAACCGTATCCGGATATGGACATGGTTTCCATCGGGCCAACTATCACCGGTCCGCACTCCCCGGATGAGCAGGTTCATATTGAAAGCGTCGGCCACTACTGGACGCTGCTGACTGAACTGTTGAAGTCGATTCCGGCGAAGTAAGTCTCTGTAATAAATGCCGGATGGCGCTGCGCTTATCCGGCTTACGCGCTGATTTGTAGGCCGGATAAGGCGTTTACGCCGCTATCCGGCAATACATCAGAGTTAAATTCCCAGCAGCAGTTGCCTTTCCAACTGTGGATCCAGCAGCGTGACGTGTAATCCCACCAGTCTCACGCCTCGCCCTCCCCGACGTTCATCCCAGGTTTTGCGCGCCGTCGCAATTAAGTCATCTTTACTTAAGCGCGGCCAGACGTGCTCCTGCGTGGTTTGCTGAAAATCATTAAACTTGAGTTTTATTCCCTGCCGGGCAATCAACAGATCCGGTTTTACCTTTGCCAGACGCCGTTCCAGTTCGGGATATAGACGCTCAATAATCTCCTCACATTCAGCCCATTCATGAATATCTTCTGCCAGCGTACGCTCGACGCCGACTGATTTGCGCAGTCTGTCGTTGTTGACGTCGCGCTCATCAATACCCTGGCTGCGTTCCCACAACACGCGACCAAACTTACCAAACCGTTTGAGCAACATGGCCAGGTCGTATTTTTGAACATCCTCGCAGGTGCGCAACCCCATCGCTTCCAGCTTAGCGGCAGAAACTTTGCCAACGCCGGGTATTTTCCCTAACGGCAGCGTTCTGAGAAATTCAGGAACATCGGCGGGGGTAATGACATATTGCCCGTTGGGTTTATTGAGATCGGAGGCTATTTTTGCCAGAAACTTAACCGGCGCAATCCCGGCGGAGGCGGTTAACTGTAGCTCGTTGAAAATTGTCTGGCGGATCTCCCGCGCTATCAGCGTGGCGGAACCGTGACAGTGAGCGCTGTCGGTCACATCCAGATAGGCTTCATCCAGCGAAAGAGGTTCGATCAGCGAGGTATAACGGGAGAAGATCGCCTGAATCTGGCGGGAGGCTTCTTTATAAGCCTCGTATCGACCAGGCAATAACGTGAGATGCGGGCACAGTTTTAACGCCATTCCGGTCGGCATTGCGCTACGCACGCCAAATTTACGCGCCGGATAATTGGCAGTGCTGATAACCCCCCGGCGTTCACGACTGCCGCCGATAGCAATGGGAATGTCGCGCAGGGCTGGATTATCACGCATTTCCACCGCTGCGAAAAAACAGTCCATATCAACATGTATGATTTTGCGCATCACTCGCCTCCCACAACACTGTTTAAGTATACAGTATTTTTATAGTGTGAGAAGTCTGATTATGCCTTACGCGGGACCATTCATAACGAAGCGCGCATCACACAGGTAACGCACAATATCCGTTTTCGTATGCTCCGCTGGATTGCCCGCCGTACTGACAAAAAGCTTATTCACTTTGCGAATCTTTGCCCGCAGCAATTTTTCGATCGTCATCAGGCGAAAGGCGTCATTTTCCACGCAGAAAAGCTCGTAGTCGCCCAGACGCTCTCCACAAATTTCACAATGATTCATCCAGTAACGTAGCCCGGTGGTTTTACTTTTATCCAGATAGTAATTGCTGGCTTTGATGTTCTTTTTTATCTCTTCAGGCAGAGAATTAATGTGGAACAGAAAGGTATTCCGTCGAATAGATTGCCAGCCTTTGCCATCCTGATTTTTTCTGATAAACCGGGTAAACATCACTCCGTGAATATGGGTAAGCTGGTGGCAGTTCCAACAGTGCATCTTCGAGGTAATCACCAGATAGTACGGCGCGACGATGTTAAAACTGTCGGTGTTGTAGACATAGTCACGAAGCGCCTCGTTTAGCTCATGGGGTTCGGTGTACCAGATCCCGGAAACTTTGTCGAAATGCGCGCCCTGACAGGCCACATCCGTGACGTTATCAGTATGAATATCCAATGGAATAATATGGGCTATATCTATCATATTGCCTTCCTGCGGGATAATTTGCCCCCACATTGCGTGGGGGACGGGGAACAGAATTAATGAGCGACGGGAGCAGAATGTTGGCGTAAAGAAGTCACCTGCTTTTGTTTGTCGAGCTTATCAACCAGTGGTTGCACAACCTTCTCGCCATGCTGACCAAAATATTGATACAGCGTATCGGAAGCGCTTTGCGTCAATACCATGATCTCAATGCGGCGGTTGCCGGCGCTTTCCGGATTTTTCGCATCCAGCAGCATTTGGTCAGCCATTGCGCTGACCTGCATTACTTTATCCTGCGGCATCCCGGCGTCTTCCAGCACACGACGGGCCGATAATGCGCGGTCGCCTGACAGGTTCCAGTTGTTGTAAATGTTACTCTTATAGCTCATCGCGTCCGTATGCCCGGTAATGATGAGCTTGTTGTCCAGCGAGTCAAACACGGGGGCCAGCTCAACCAGCAGCGATTTAAAGAACGGCATAATTTTGGCGCTACCGCGTTCGAACATATTACGGTTCTGATCATCTTTAATCAGAACACGCAACCCCTGAGGAACAATCTCCATTTCAAGGTTGGTCTCCATATGCGCATTGCGGGCAATGACGTTAATGTCGGTCGCCAGCTCGCCTAGCTCCTGGGCTGATTTTTGTTTCAGTAACGCCGTTTTCTCGTTCACATCCAGCGCCTTTTTAGCGTTCTCTTCCGTGATCCTCGCCGTCTCCTGTGGATTCACGGTTTTATCAAGCTTGTTGCGCGTGACGTTTTTCTTCTGCGCGCCTGGCGCTATCGGCTGCTTGCCCAGCTTGTTTAACGGTGCCATACCGCCACCGTTAAAGATTGACTGGCCATGCAGCGCCGCCACGATATTTTCGCGGTCAGCCTTGCTGACGCTGTTCACAATCCACAGCGTCATAAACAGCGCCATCATCGCCAGCGTAAAATCAGCAAAGGCGACCTTCCACGCCCCGCCATGATGACCTGCATGGTTCTTTTTAATTTGTCGGCGGATAATGGTGGTTTTCGCGCCGCGATCGCGACGATTTGGCCCCTTCCTCATGCTTATTCCTGCTCCAGCATCGCATTAACCCACGCATCCAGATTGGCGAAAGTGGGTTTAGAGGCCAGATGGAGAAGTTTACGGCCAGCATCGACCGCCAGTAGCGTCGGTTTACCGCCCGCTTGCGCCACCAGCACGGTACGAACGCATTCGAGCAGCGAATGCTCTGCCCGCGCCTGCTGTTCCATGGCGTTTGCCAGCGGGTCCATCAGGCAATAACAGATGAACACCCCTAAGAATGTCCCCACTAACGCCGCCGCCACTTTCAAACCGATAAGCGCAATGGAGCCATCGATAGACTGCATGGTGATGATAATGCCCAGTACCGCAGCACAAATGCCAAATCCAGGCATCGCCTCGGCGGTACGCTGCAAGGAGCGCGAAGGGGTTAACAAAGACTCTTCGGCGGTATCCAGTTCCTGATCGAGGATCCCTTCCAGTTCATGGGCATCGATTTTCCCCATCGCCATCAGACGGAAGTTATCGGCGATAAATGTCACCAGTCTCTTCTGAGTCAGCACCAGCGGGTATTTCTGGAAAATGGTGCTTTCTTCCGGCTGCTCGATATGCTGATCCAGCATACGCAGACCACCGTTCTGCACCATTTCCAGCAGCTCATACAGGCACATCAGTAACTGACGCTGAAACTCCGGTCCCATTTTCTTTTTACTGATCACCCCTTTAATCTGGTGGGCGATCTCTTTCAGGACATGTACCGGGTTACCAATAATCATCGCCCCCAGACCAGCACCGACGATAATAATAATTTCTGCTGGCTGCCAAATAGCAATTAACTGCCCACCAGCCTCAAAGTAGCCGCCAAATACGCAGCCCAAAACCACTAATAAACCAAAAATCTTTTGCATTACGTCCTCCGCATGTTGATTCGGAATTGTTAGTCTGGATATAAACAATCACGAATCTTGTGCGTGATTTTTTTATTCATTTGACAAATTCGGGCTTCGGTCAGCCCTAATACCAGCGCGATCTCTTTTAAATTCATATCGTGTTGGTAATACATTGAGAGCACGAGGCCCTCTTTTTCGCTGAGTTGGCTCAGGGCGTAACTCAACATTTCCTGGGTGACGAATTGCTCCTCAAGTCCCCGCCCTTCGAGCGGTGCAATCGGCATATCGCCATTCAGTAATTCATCCAGACTGGCCAGCGTTTCGGCGCCTTCCAACTGTTGATATTCCTGATAATCCTCAGACGATAACCCCAACCGGGACAACTCCTCCCATGAGGGTTCATGCCCAAGCTGTGTGCGCGCATCACGAATCAAATCTTTAATCTGATGGTATTTTTGCCGTAACTGGCGAGGCCGCCAGTCGAGGCTGCGCAGCTCATCCAGAATTGCGCCGCGTATGCGGTGGACAGCATAACCGGCAAAACCTTCGTCTGGCTGACCGTAGCGGCGAATCGCGTTCAGCAATCCCATCAGCGCCGTTTGTTCCATATCCTGCCTGTCCATAACGCAGGTACATTGCGGCGCAAGTTGACGCACCACTTTGCGCACCAAAGGTAGATAAGCCTGTAAATAATGGCTCTCTTGCTTTGGCGTGAGCACGGGCGTGGCATTAAAGTCTTCTGACTCGTAAGCATCCTGTATCATGTTATTTCCTGGCTTGTCGCTTATTGGAACACGACTTTTTTCACCAATATGTCCTTATAAGGTGTCGCCATTTTGCGTTTCGCTAATTCGACTTTCAGATTCTCAAATACTTTCTTTCTGATATCGGAGATCTTCAGCGCCCGAATATCTTCATATTTCATATTCGAAAGCTCATCTACGGTAATACTTTGATAGAGCGGTTCGTCCTTCTTAATTTTTTCAGCGTCTTTCTCTGAATCAACGACCATTACCAGCTCAGCGACCATATAGCGATCGCCCCCTTCATCATCATGCAGCGTAACCACCGTTTCCGGCAGAGAGACAAAAATACTGCTGGATTCATCCTGGCTGTCTTCCGCTTCATGGGCAGGAACCTCTGCTGCAGCCGTAGTTCGCTTATTCATAGAATGATAAATACCCCATCCTGCGCCCCCCGCAATACCCAGAGCCACAACGGAGCTGATCACACACGCGATAACAATTTTCTTCATTTTACTTTTACACTTTGATCAGAACGGATTCATTCCGTTGAAATTGAGGTTCATCATTGAGCACTAATGCCGACGTCACCTCATCCTGTTGATGACCTGACTGCTGTTTTTGCTGCTGCGATTGCCCCTCGGAGGAGACCTGAACATTGACTTCCATGAAGTTCTGCGCCGTCAGGTGCTGGCGTAGGTTCTCGCTAAATTGTTGCAATGAGCGGCAGACATCGCTCTGATTTGCGCCGATGTGAACCATCAGCTTGCCTGCATCCAGTTGCACGGCAATTTCCAGTTTGCCAAGCGAAGGAGGATCAAGACGAATAGTCGACACCTGCTGTTGCTGGCCCAACTGGAATTGAATTCTGTCTTTGAGCAGCGCGGTAAGCTTCTCTCCGAGTTCCTCTGTTGACAGCGTGGTCGGCGTCGAAACTTGCGTCGACACCACGCTATGATCGCTCAGGGCATTCACCGGCTGATTTCCCTGTGCCGCCGTATTGAGCAAACTTTGCGTCGCAAGCGTTGGGTTAACCGCCACGCCATCCGTTTTTCTCACCGCCATTGGGCGAGGAACGCTATGATCCTCAGACTTCACGCGGGCGGAAATTTGCTGTGACGTTGAAAGCGAAGCAGGTTCAGGCGCGATCGCGCGCAGATCCTGAGCGGAGAATGTCGCCAGTTTGGCCTGCTGATCCGGCGTTGCCTGAGGCAAATCCTCGCCGATCGACGCCAGCAACGTTTGCAGCTTAGGCGGCAGTGACGATAAATCCGTGGCATGCTGCTCAGCCGACGGCGAGGACGTTTTTCCTTGTTGAGCCATCGCACCCGCCAGTTGACGCAGCAGCGATGACCCGGAATCAGAGGTTTGCACCTGCGCCAGCATTTTCAGCATCTCACCGTCCGGCTGCTTCTGGGTTGGTGCAGACGCTGACGCCTGAGCCGGTTGCGCCAACAGCATCGCCAGCAATGCCTGCATGGCTGCCGGATTCGCATCGTCTGGTTTATGTGCAGCCGCCGATGTCAGCTGATGACTCAGTTTTGCGCCAATCAGCCGCTCAGCCGCGGCGTTAAACCCCGATTGGGGTAAAGAAAATGTGCCGCTGCTTGCAGGGGCCGCCGACGCCGAAATAGTCGCCTTTTCCGGTGTGGCCTCTGCCGATGCACTGACCGAGGCCAGTAATACAGGATTCATGCCTTCTCCGAAATTAAATTAACCATTGAATACGCCAGCATTCCTTCCTGGTTTTGCTGATGTTTCTCCATACGCGCTTTGAGTTCTTCCGCACGCTGCGTTCGCCGCGCAATCAATGCCTCAAACGCGACCAGTAGTCTGCTCTTCACTTCCCGTAGCGACTCGGCGTCAGTTTCCCAGGCAGCATAGGCATGAAAGTCACGCATCACCTGCTGATGCAGCCCCGGTAATCGACGCCACCGTTTTTGATCCAGGGCATCGTTCATCGCCGCCACCAGGGCATAAAGCTGCTGTTGCTGACGCTCTCTTTCCATCGCCTTATCCAAGTTTTGCCGACAGACCTTCCCAGCCTGTGCGCAGATTCGTCAGGATGAGGATCACTTCATCAATTTTTTCTAACGACAATTCGCCGCTCGCTTCATACAGACGGTAGACGCAGTGGTCATAAAGCCGGGAGAGATTCACCACCAGCTCACCGCCGGTTTCAAACTCCAGCGAGCTGGTTAAGGCGTTGAGAATATCGATACATTTATTGATGCTTTGCGCTTTACGCTCGTAGCGTTTGTTTTCAATGTGGCTTTTCGCGCGTTCCAGTTCGTCCATCAGTCCCGAAAACAGCACCAGCACCAGCTCTAACGGCGATGCTGCTGCCGTACGCGCAGCAAGATCCATCTCTTTATATTGCGAATAACCATCCTGCGTGTCGTACATATTGGTTCCCAATCCTTCTTTTAAATCAGCCGGTTACATAAACGCGGCCATACTCACTTTCATGGTATACGTTTCAATCAACGTATTGGTGTACTCTTCCACATAGCGGTCATAGTTGGTGTTATAGGTTTCGGTCAGTTGATCGCTTTCGTCCTGAATTTTGCTCTGCTGGTTATCAATGTTTTCCTGGCGCATAGCGATGATGCCGTTGCTGGAATCCAGGTAACTTTCCATCAGGTCGTCCATCTGCGCGACCATGCTGTCATCGCCGACAAAAATGGAGGTCAATCCGTCCGGGTTTTCTTCCATTTCTTCGCTGAACTGGGTGGAGTCAATCTGCAGGTGGCCGTCGGAATCCAGCGTAATGCCATAGTCGACAATCGATACGCCGCCGTATGAAGCGTGTGCGATATCATCCATCTGATTTGCCAGTGAATTCATCCCAGCGTCACCGGCAAAAACCCCGGCTGCCGTGTTGTCATCGCCGTAGCTGGTGAGAGAATCTATGGTGTCGATTAGCGTGTTATAGGCATCCACAAAGGTCTGCACTTTTGCCTGAGAACCACTGGAGTCTTCAGCAATGGTAAAGGTGGTTACATCGTTCGGATCGTCAGGGTCGCTGACCTCTGAAAAGGTCATGGTTACGCCGGGGATCACATCGTCAAAGGTGTTAGTGCTGCTTGTAATGGCGGGGCCGCCCGCATTACCCAGATGAATTTCAGCGTCCTGCGCCTCTGTGACGTTATTTTCGCTGGCGGTAATCTGATCAGAGAAAGAGGTGTTTCCCGTTACGCTTACTGAGAATTTGCTTTGCGCTCCCGTGGAATCGGAAGTCAGCATGATGGTGGTTGTGCCATCGGTTTTGACCAGTGCCGCCGACACGCCAGGGTTGTCATCCGAGCCATTAATCGCATCAACCAGTTCGCTGGCATCAATAAAGCTGTCGCCATCCTCATCGGCAGACGCGAGATCGATATCCATGGTCGTACCGTCATCCATCGTGAGCTCAAACGTGCCGGTTGCGCTAAAGGTATCGTCACTCATGCTGAAGGTCGTCTGCTGCGCCTGCGCCAGTTTAGTGACATAGAATGAATAGGTTCCCGCCTGCGCCTGCGAGTTTGCAGATACGGTATTCGCCTCATTATTCGAGGTGGCAGAAAACGTCAGTGGGCCGTCGGTGTCGCTGTTAAGCGCGTCTATTGCTGACTGAAAGTCAGTAAGCGCCGAACTTAACGACTCCAGACCGCTGCTCTCTGCATTCAATTCGTTCTGTTGGTTCTGCAGATTCGCCGCTTGAGTGGCGATATCTGCGTAGGCAAATTCTTGTGCTAATTTTTGGATCGGACTCGTAAAGCTCATAATCAGTGACTCCGTGCAACGTTATTTATGCATTAGCAAAACGCATGCCAATATTTTTTAGTATTTATATTCAGTAAGTTAAATTAGTAGCGGAAATGAATTTTCCCTTCCTCAGGAAGGTTTCCAGGTAAAGCCTGGTCGCTGAAAGCACAACACCGCCGGATGGCGGTGTTGTGAGTGGCATCACGTCAGGAATTACTGCAGCAGGCTGGAAACCATGCTGGACATGCTGTTGGACTGCTTCAGCATGGTGATACCCGTTTGCATCAGTACCTGTTGCTGGGTCATGTTGGACGCTTCTGTCGCGTAGTCGGTATCCATAATGTTGCCGATCGCCACTTCAGTGTTGTCCTGCATGCTGGTCAGGTTAGCAGCGGTGTCGTTCAGACGGTTGATGGATGCACCCAGTTTGGACTGGATCTTAGACACGTCATCCATTGCAGTCTGGATAGTGCTGATCATATTGTTAGCAGCGCCCGCAGAAGCTGTTAGCTCGGTACCAGATGCACTCACGTTAGATGAGTTGTCAGAAGAGAAAGATTTGCTGACTTTATCCAGATCGTTGACCAGATCACCCAATTGCGAAGAAATATTTACGGTCATGGTGTCAGAAGATTCAGCGCCAACCTGGAAGGTCACTGAACTCTGGAACAGACCTGAAACCCCTGTGTTACTTGTGGCAGCCGTACCGAACAGGTTAGTGCCACCATAGGTGGTGTTCTGCAGCATATCGGACATCTGCTGACCCAGTTCGTCGTATTCGTCCTGCATCGCCTGTAGATCATCGCTGCTGTAAGTTCCGTTCGCAGCCTGGGTGGACAGGTCTTTCATACGGCCCAGTACGTCGGTCATTTCGTCAAACATGCTGTCCGCAGTCTGCAGCATCGCGGTTGCGTCCTGAATATTGCTCAGCGCAACGCCCATACCGCTGGACTGCGCGGTCAGGCGGCTGGCAATCTGTTTGCCCGCAGCGTCATCTGCTGATGAGTTAATACGGTTACCTGTCGCCAGACGTTCCATAGAAGTAGACAGTGATGCGCTGCTTTTGTTGATAGCATTTACAGCAGACATTGATGCGGTATTAGTATTAATCGATAACATGGTACTGCTCCTTGGGAATAATCGTTTTCGTTTCGATACTCAGTAAAAACGACCATCCGTTCGGAAAACTTAAAGCGCTACAAAAAATTTTTTCATGCCTCCTACAACTTCATCAGCAAGAGCTCACTCCTATTTTAGCTTTCCGTGCTTTAGCTCCAAAAAAGGCCTCACCCAAGGAAGAACTCACCTAAGGTTTAATTAAAAGATTATTAGAAATATCTCATCATGAGTTGATTGATTACGCATCTGAAGGGTTAACTTTATGATAAAGATAAGATTGTACTCAATCAAGAATGCATTAAAGTATCGTACTCAGGCTTTATTTTACATTTCGTTGCAAATAGCCTGTATTTTTATATTGTGAGTCTCGGACACTTTCGCTACATTTCAAATCCTTTTTTGGACAGTATAAAAAATACTCAATAGCGATTCGGCTACAGCTTCACAGCCAGAAAGACATTTCAATTTCTCCAGAATTTTAATGCACTGATTTTTAACGGTGTGACACCAGGGATATAAAATCTTGCACGGGTACACAAAACGATGAGTATCGTAGTCAACAACTGGCGGATGGATTCCTCGCTTAATGCGTTAATCCATTGTGAAACAGGTGAGATACGTCGCCTGGGCGAATACCATTTTATTCTGTTAGAGACATTAGCTAAAAATGCCGATGTGGTTTTATCTCGGTCGTATTTAATGAGCGCGGTATGGAAGAATCGTATCGTTGGTGGAAATAGCCTGCCGACAGCCATTCATGCCCTACGTGTTGCTATCGACGATGACGGCAAGCAGCAGGAAATTATAAAAACCATACCCAAAAAAGGGTATTTATTTAATAAAAACTACCTCACTGAAACTATTGACCTTAATGAAACTGTGGCTGATGACAGTACTATTGATGAAGCCGAGAAGCGTACCGAGGTTATTGAACCCCTTACACTTGTTGAAACGCTTCCGTCAACAACTCATGGGGAAATACCCTTACTTAACAGTCAACTATTGCCGAGAAGCCAGAGAAAAACTACCATCAGGCGGCATCCTTATCGCGCCGTTCTGATTACCTTACCCGTTATCGTTATCGCGCTGTCGTTGTTTATTTTAATCTCTTATTTTAAAGCACCATCTGTCACTAAAATGGAAGAAGCTCCACAACTGGTTAAAGAGACGCTTGAAAATGCCAACCGTGTTACCGTATATCAACTGTACGACTCAGGTGAGAATAAGAAATCGTCATCGTTTGTTTCACCGCATATTCTTCCCGGTATAGAGCAGCTCAACCCATTGTTGGTAAGCCATAATGCCTCGATGACCTTGTATTATCGGGTTTCACTGAACAAACTTGCCCTTGATATTGTGCTTAGTAATCAATGCAATGACAAATGGCAGTTAGCGCTGAGTTTTGATAACTGGCTAAATAAAGATAATGAAATGAATGGTATTTTAATTAAAGAAGTGGAGAAAATGTTAAATGAAATGCCAAAATGCAAATAATGTCTTTTTCCCTGGCCTGTCTGTTTTAACGCTATTTTTCACTTTTATCGCGCATGCCCATATTGAAAATACAGTTATTGCCAATTACGATCTTAATACTGGCAAAAACGTACATTATGAACTCATTACGAGTCCACTGAACAAAAACATGACCGTCACTCTCGTCCCGCTGGAGCAAAATAACAAAATGCCATCCACGTTTAAGATCGCATCGTGCATAAATCATTATGCAGGTTCATCTAAACAAGGGGAGTTTCACTTTAGTACCACCAAAACAGATCAAAACGATTCCCGGCTGGCTAATTTCGGGGTATTTGTCTCTGAACACAACCTGCATACGTGGTGGCTTCATTTAAACCCACAGCAAAATTTGCTTTTTACACGGGATGTTGGAGGTCTATTAATCACAGACCCCACTGTATTTAACTTCTCAACAAATGCATGTCAGCAGAATTAACTTAATAAACTACGGACAGTCTGGCTGGAAAGTCGGGCTTGTCCATTTACCGCCTGTGCTAATACCTGATAATTGTGATTAGCATGATCCAATACTCCCCCCAGTGATTCAGAGGCTTTTACCGCACTCTCTGCCTGTGGAAAACGCGCCATACCGTCAATCAGTTGCCGGCCCTTTTCCTGCTGGGCAGCCATTTGCGCACGTTGATCGCCAATAATATCCAACGCCTGCTGTAATCCGTCCGGAGTTCGGGTTCCGCCCTGTGCTATATACTGTTGAAGCTCCTCTGAACGTGAGGGATCGGCAAATGTTTTCAGCGGGGTAAACGCTGATGACTTCGCACCGACATCGCGTACGCTCAGGGTTTGTTGGAGCTGCGGCCACTGCTTTTCC
Source organism: Citrobacter sp. wls710 (assembly GCF_005281115.1). Lineage (NCBI taxonomy): Bacteria > Pseudomonadati > Pseudomonadota > Gammaproteobacteria > Enterobacterales > Enterobacteriaceae > Citrobacter > Citrobacter sp. wls710. Next base: position 62,389 of record NZ_SZXD01000023.1, on the reverse strand, counting down.
GTGGTGGAGAACGTTAACGTGCCCTGCCGATCGTGCACCTGTACGCCGACGCGACGCAGCGCGTTGCTCATCATTATCTTGTACTGGCCTGGATCCATATCCTCACTCACCACCACCGCCGAGTGCTGCGTTTGCCGCCCGTCGGAAACACTAAACATACGCGAGCTTATGGCATTTGTTTGCAGCATCTGCGCCAGTTCAGGCGCGTGAAAGGTCACTCGCGCCTCGCCCTGCAAAACCGGACGCAGTTGCCTGTCCACCGCGCCGCCGGATAACGCCGTTCTTTTATCCAGCCACTGGGTAAGTTCGGCGCCCTTTTGCTGCTGCGTCTGCCCGCCACGGCGCGAGGCATGGCGATAATCCAGCAAATGCTGCTCCAGTTGTCCCAGATAGTGATCGGCCTGCTGCAGCGTGGTGAGCTGATCGTTAAGCTGCACGCTATAGCGCTGAGGCCGGGTGGTAATAAGCGGTGAGGCCGGGTAATCACTCGCCGTTGCGGGTAACTTTTGACGGACAGGGGCATTCTGCGCAACGGTATGCTGTTGCACAGAAGAATTAAGCGCTCCGCTACCGGAGAGTGATGTTGTATTTAAACCGACCTGCATACTATTCCTGAGCTACTGCTAACTGTTAAATCACACTGAAAAGGTTCAACTCACTCACTTTGGAGTAAGTTTTTAAGGTGGCTTCCATCGCCATTTCCAGACCAGTAAAGGTTATGGAAGCTGGGCCATAATCCAGATCGCTCAACTGGCTAATAAGCTGATCGTTGGACGTTGAGATATCCGTTTGAGCACCGCTTAGCATGGTCATCGTATTCTGCGTTTCACCAATGGTGGCGATAGAGGCATTGAGCTCATCAGAGGCCACGTCTACCGTGTCGATGGCATTCTGAATATCGCTTTGCACCTGCGGATCGGCGGGGTCTACCGATGGATCCTGCAGCTCTTTCGATAATGACGTTAAGGTGTTCAGCACGTCCAGGCTATCGCCGAAGAAGTCGCTGACGGCAACATTGGTATCAACCTCTACGCCATTGGAGACGGTGGTCTGGCGATGATCGTCGTTACCCTGATAGGTATAGCTGTCGGTCACCCCGTCGCCGTCCTCATCCACCGCGACAATCGGCGGCCGATCGTTCACCGTGCCGCCAAACACATAGTGCCCGTCTTCATCCTGGTAATTGAGCGCCGCCACCATCGCTTCGGTCATTGACTGGATATCCTGCCCCAGGCTGGATAATGACTCGGCGGTATTGGTGCCGTTCGCGGCTTCCAACAGATCGTCGCGAATCGCCAACAGATCGTTATTAACGCCATCGAGAATAGACTCCTGCTGGCTCATTCCTGCCGACGCGGAATCAATATTGGTTTGATATTGGTCGAGGGCCGATTGCTGGCGGTTAAGCTGGGTGATACGGGTTGCAGCGATAGGATCATCTGACGGCAACAGAATGCTTTTGCCCGTCGCCATTTGCGTAACGACGTGCGACAAATCGCTGGAAAGGTTATTAAAACTCTGCGTCATAGACACATAGGATTGTTGGGTAGACACTCGCATGATAATAGCCCTCCAGGTTAGCTACACATTTCCAGCACAGAATCGAAAATATCAGCACCTGTTGAGATGACTTTCAGGTTAGCCTCGTAAATCTGCTGGTAGGTAATAAGGTTGACCGCTTCTTCGTCCATGCTGACGCCGCTCACGCTGCTCTGTTGATTCTGTGCCTCGGAGTACACGTTGGCTGCGGCTTCGGCTTCCGTCTGGTTTTGCTGGCTGTAAATACCGATGTTACTGATGATCGATGAACAGGCTTCGCCCACGGTTACGCTGCCGAGACCTTCTATATCCAACGGTTCGGTCGAGATGTTGATTAGCGCCTGCAGGTTATCGCTGTTACCGCTTTCGTCTGGCGAGCTGGAAAATGCCAGTTCATCGGCGGTGATATCGGGATTGACCTCCAGCGGACCATCCGATGAGTTTTCGTCATAAATAAACAGCGGTTCGCCGGGATTCCCGTTCAGGTCATAGCCCTGCGCCAGCTGAGTGTTAACCGCATCGGCAAATTGCTCCGCCATGCTGTTAATCGTTCCCGTCAACGGCGTCAGTATTTCATTCTGATAATCAAACAACGCCCCCAGCGAACCGCCGGTATCGGTGCTCATGGATGAGGTGGTTCCGGCAAACGTCAGCGACATGCTTTGTGTGCCGTCGGCGTTGGTATCCAGTTCGATGGTGGAACTCTCCTGCCCGCTGACCAACGGCTGACCGTTTTGCAGCGTGACGTTATAGTTACCTTCATCATCGATATTGACCTGAACGTCCATGATACCGCTGAGTTGTTCGACCATCTGATCGCGGGCGTCGTACAGCGCCGAGGCGTTATCACCGTTGGCTTCAGCTTCCGCAATTTGCTGATTATAACTGGCAATACCGGTAGTCAGGGTGTTCACCTGCGCCACCATCGCCTGCTCCTGGCTGACGATCTCGCTGCTTTGCGAGTCGATATAATCGAGGGTGTTATCCACGCGCAGCGCCAGCGCGCCGGACTCGCTAATCACCTGCTCACGCAGGGCGGAATCATCCGGGCTGGTGGTGGCTTCGTTTAGCGCGGCAAAAAAGTTATCAAAACCCCCGCTCAGGCTGCTGTTATCATCGCTGAGGACGGTTTCCAACTGTGTTAAATATTCTTGCTGGGTGTTGTAATAGCCATAATCGCTGGCGGCATACCAGACCTGGTTAACCTGATACTGGTTTGAGACCCGGCGAATACTGTCAACCTGCACACCGTTACCCGCGCTGTTCGCCGAACCAGAACTGGCGCCAATGGTACTGGTGATGGCAACCTGCCGGGTGTAACCGTCGGTCATGGCGTTGGCGGTGTTTTGCGCCGTTACGTTAAGCTCCACTTGCGCAGTCGATGCGCCGCTGTAGCCAATGTTAATCATGTCCATCAAAGCGTCCTCGCCGGTCAGTTACCCGGTCTGTCATTAACAACCTTGCCGATTAAGAGCGGCGAAAAAACCGCAGTTCTTAAGCCGCCGCGCAATCTTTATCCTTTGTGATGAGGGGAGAGTTGTTTGACGATCATCTCCGCAATGCCAATGCCGTGCTGTTGGGCAAGACTGTTGCACAGCTGATCATCATAAAATCCCTGCATCATGCGTACCGAGTCGCTGTTAAACGGGTTATCTTTTGAATCGAATATCTCATTGGTTTTACGCATCTCTTTCAGCATGTTGCGTAAGAAGATGGCTTCGAACTGCTGGGCCGCTTTCTGCAAATCGTTATCTTTGATTTTGGGGCCCATTAACGCATCGCTGCCGTCAATCCCCCCGCTATGATTCACCTTAATATCGGCCATTAAATCACCTCCAGATCGGCATCCAGCGCCCCGGCTTCATGCAGGGCCTGTAAAATAGACATAATGTCGTCTGGCGTGGCTCCCAGGCTGTTGAGCGCATTAACCAACGTTTTCAGACTGCTGGATTCAGGCAGCGTAATCATCCCCGGACGGGCATGATTCACCGAAATATTACTTTGCGGCGTCACCGCCGTACGGCCACCGGCAAAAGCGTTCGGCTGGCTGACGTTGCTGCTTTCATTGATGGAGACCGTCAGACTGCCATGCGATACCGCCGCCGCATGCAGGGTGATACCATCGCCCATAACGACCGTACCGGTACGCGAGTTAAACACCACCCGTGCCCGGACTTTTTCCGCCTGCACCTGGACGTCATCTAACTGAGACATAAAGGCAACGCGCGCCCCGGGGCTGGTTGGCGCGCGGACGATAACGTTGGTTGAGCTTTGTGCCGTCGCAATGCCGCCAAACGACGCGTTGATCGCCGCCGCAATATTATTGGCATCTTTGAAAGAAGGACGTTTCAGGTTAAGCGTGATGGTATCGCCCATCTGGAAATCGCTGGGAATTTCACGCTCTACCGACGCGCCGTTCGGTATCAGCCCGGCGGTGGGGGTATTCACGGTGACGCTGGAGCCGCTGGCCCCGGTCGCGTTCATCCCGCCGACCACCACGCTCCCTTGCGCAAGGGCGTAAACCTCCCCATCCGCGCCGTGTAATTGGGTGAGTAATAATGTACCGCCGCGCAGGCTTTTGGCATCGCCAATCGACGAGACCGTGACGTCAATGGTCTGCCCACGCGAGTACATGGGCGGCAACGTCGCGCTGACCGCCACCGCCGCAACGTTCTTCACCTTCGGATCGATTTTGCCCGGCAGTTGTACGCCAAACTGGCGCAGCATGTTGGTAATAGTCTGGTTGGTAAATTTGACCTGGTTTTTATCCCCGGTTCCATCCAGACCGACCACCAGACTGTAGCCGACGAGTTGGTTTTCCCTGACCCCCTGGACATTAACCAGCGACTCCAGAGATTGCGCCTGCACCGCGCCAGGTAGCGCCAGGCTCAGGGCGATAACGATGCCGTTTAACGCCTTCATCCAGCGCCCGCTTAAGTGTTGCATATCAAAATCCTGCATTAGATCGGGAAGAGAGGATGGTTAAACAGACGCGTCAGCCAGCCCGCCGCATTGGCATCGCTCAAGGCGCCACGACCCGCATAGGAGATACGCGCATCGGCAATACGCTGCGATGAGACGGAGTTGTCGTTCTGAATGTCATCGGCGCGCACCAGACCGCTCAGGCGAATGTACTCATCGCCCTGGTTAAGGGTGAGCCATTTTTCACCGCGAATTTCCAGGATACCGTTCGATTGTACCGAGTGTACCGACACCGTAATTTCACCGCGCAAACTGTTCTGCTGCTGCGAGGTCGCCGTCCCGTTGAAGTCACGATTAGCATCCACGGAAGCGGAAAGGTTATCTTTGGTATGTCCGAACAGCGTCGGCGCGCCGATATCAACGGTATTGTTCTTACCGAAATTGGTTTTCGCCTGTTTGCTCGACTGGGTGGATTCTTCCAGCATCACGGTCAGGATATCCCCCACCCGATAGGCGCGGCGGTCCGCCGTCAGCGACCAGTTATACCCAGTTTCAAACACGCCACCCGCACGACCATCCGCCGTTGGCGGCGCTTCCGTTTTGGGAGGAGCAAAGAATTCGTCATTTTTTTTGACCAGTAGGGCCTGCGATTCGCACCCGCTTAACAGGGGAAGCAGCACCATCAGCCAGAGATAATTTTTCACGTTCTGCCTATTTCTGCCGGATGGCGCTGAACCATCCGGCATTTCACATTCTTGAGTTACAGTGTCTGACTAATAAACTGCAGCATATCGTCTGCCGCAGAGACCATTTTGGCGTTCATCTCATAGGCGCGCTGTACGGTGATCATCGCCACCATTTCGTTGACGATGTCCACGTTCGAGCCTTCCAGTGCTTTATCCTGTAACGTTCCCAGGCCATCTTCCCCCGGAATACCTTCCGTCGGTTGGCCACTGGCCGCTGTTTCCAGGTACAGGTTGTCGCCTTCGGCTGAAAGCCCGGCCGGGTTGGCGAAATTCACCAGCGTTAGCTGCCCCAGTTCAGTAGGGTCACTGTCGCCGGGCAGGATTGCCGTCACGGTGCCATCAGGCGAAAAAGCGACTTGGGTGGCCCCTGCTGGTACATCAATTTCTGGCTGTAGCGGCAATCCCTGGGCGTTAGTTAGCACGCCGTCGGCATTAACCTGCATATTGCCGTCACGGGTATACGCAATATCTCCGTTCGCCTTTTGCACCTGCCAGAATCCCTGCCCCATGATGGCCACGTTCATCGTATTGTCGGTGGTTTCTACATTCCCTTCGGTGAAGGTTTTTTGTGTTCCCACAATACGAACACCGCTACCGAACTGCATACCGGTCGGCATAATGTTGTTTTGATCGAGCATGGCGCCCGGCGCTTCCTGAGTCTGATAAAACAGATCCTGGAACATCACGCGGTCGCGCTTAAAGCCCGTGGTATTGACGTTGGCGATGTTGTTAGCAATCGCACTCATCTCAGCATCCTGCGCCGACAGGCCGGTTTTACTGATCCATAACGCTGCGTTCATAAAACTTTATCCCTGATTAAAGGCTACGACTCAGGAGCCGCGTAGCAGTCTGTTGCCTGAGTCGCTGAGATCTTCAGCCGTTTTCATCATCTTGATTTGCGCTTCAAACTGGCGGTTCATCGCAATGGACGACATCATTTCGCTCACCGCAGACACGTTACTGCCTTCCAGAAAGCCGCCGCTCACTTTGATGTTCTCATCGCGCTGTGCCGGTACGCCGTCCGCCGTCACCAGCATCCCCTCGCTATTTTTCGCCAGGTTGGCGACCGGAATATCCACCAGCTTCAGGCGATCGATATCCATCGTGGCAGTGACATCGCCATCGTCAGGTGTGACGGAGAGCGTGCCGTCGCTGCCGAAAGAGGCAATCGCGTTTGGCGGTAAAATAATCGGGCCGTTATCCCCGAGCACCACGTTACCGTCGATGGTCAGTTGCCCCTGATCGTCCTGCTGAATATTGCCGTTACGGGTGTAGACCTCGTTTCCCGCTTTATCCTGCACGGCGATATAGCCGGATCCCTGAATAGCAACATCAAGTGGACGTTCGGTTTTTTCCGCCACGCCGGTGCTGTCATTGACGCCGCTGGGACTTTCCTTCGCCATAAAACGCGTGTCGAAGCCACCGCCCTTCACTTTGTCATTGCTCGCCATCGCCATATCCGCACGAAAACCATTGGTGTTGACGTTGGCAAGGTTATTGGCGCTAATCTGCTGCTCCAGTAGCGTCTGGGTGGCGCCGCTCAACGCGGTATAAATCAACCGATCCATTTCTTAGCCTTACATCGCCTGGAAGAGAGCCTGATCCAGCTGCGTACTGGTGGAAATCACCTTGGTGTTCGCCTGGTAGTTACGCTGGGCGGTCATGAGATTGACCAGCTCGTTGGTGATATCCACGTTGGAGCTTTCGAGCATGCCGGAGGAGAGCGTGCCGCAAGAGCCGGAGCCTGGCGTGCCAATCAGCGGCGTACCGGATTCGCCCGTCTGCACCCAGGCAGTACCGCTTACCGCTTCCAGCCCGTTCTCATCCGGGAAGGTCGCGAGCACCACCTGCCCTTGCAGCATGCGTTCGCCGTTGCTGTAGGTGGCGTAAACTTTACCGTCGTCATCAACCTGCACGCCGTTTTGCGTCGCGGAGGCATAACCAGTCGCGGAGTTGGTGGTGACCGAGAAATCAGAGCCGTACTGAGTACAGTCGGAGTAGTCAATGGTCATTGAAATCGGTGCGGCTTCATCAGTAGTGAACGTGATGGTTTGCGGCGTTGTTGGCGATGTCAGCTTGCCGGTATTCGGATCGAAGGTCAGCGTGGTCGGCGGTACGCCACTTTGCGCTTCGCCATCAAAGGTGTACTGCACTTCCCATGTGTTATCCCCGGTTTTAGTAAAGTACTGGCTAACCGAGTGCTCATTACCCAGCGAGTCATACACGGTGGTGGTGTAGCTGTCGGTGTAGGTATCGCTGTTATTCGCGTCAAACGGTACGCTGGCGCGATCGATCGCTTCATCGCTGGCGTCAAAGTTTGCCGTGAAGGTCATGCTGTCGGTGGCCTGCGCCGGGATGTTGCCGGTTTTAATCTGGATATCAGTGACGGTACCAGTTTGCAACGTGCCGCTGTCATCAACCGGATAACCTTGCAGGTAATCACCGGACGCATTGACGATATAACCGTTTTTATCCGTCACAAAAGAACCGGCGCGGGTATAGGATATGTTCCCTGCGCTGTCGCACATGACGAAAAAGCCATCATCGTTAATGGCCAAATCCAGCGCATTGCCGGTTGATACCATCGAACCACCGGTGGAGATACTTTGTGCGGAACCTGCCACGCTCACCCCCATCGCCTGTGTCCCGGCGTACATGGCGGAGAACTGGGTGGTCATTGATTTATAACCGACCGTCCCGGAGTTAGCGATATTGTTACTGATACCGTCCAGTTGTTCGTTGACGGCGTTTAGCCCCGTCGCTGCAATTTCATAACTCATTGTTTCTTCCTGTAATGTAAACTAAATCAGAGCACTGTATTGCTGTCGGCGTTATCGCTGCCGTCGTTAGTATCTGGCGGCGTGGTGTCATCAGTGCTATCCGGTACGCCAAACTGGGTGATCATGGTGAATGGCACTTCGCCAACGCCGTCAACGTTAAGCACCGGCGTGCTGCCATCGAGCGGAATACGCACATCTTCCACCTTGCCCGTCACCTCAATCGGCACTTCCTCTTCTCCGGTATTGGTCACCACAGATACGCTGTAATCGCCCGGCGGGATGCCGTAATCCGCAGGATTGATGTCGAAGTCCACCTGGCCGGGTCCGACGGAGGTTTCACCTTCCGGGATCAGCGACACGGTGTAGTCATCACCCGCTTCATCGGTAAAGTGCAAATCCACATCGGTACAGCTGTCATCCAGCGTGACGCGCCCCTGAATCTCCTTGCTGTTATCTTCGATATCCAGCGAGGTGGTTTGCACCATGATGTCGTCGCCGACCATATTCCCCAGCGCCATCACCTGAATGTTGCTCATCAGCACGGCGTTGGTGTTGGCCTGGACGCTCATCTCTTCCATCATGGCGACCTGCGCCATTGAGGAGAGCTGATCGATATAGGCCGTAGGATCGGTGGGATCGGTTGGATCCTGGTTTTCGATTTCCGCCACAAACAGCGTTAAAAAGGTGTCGACCGCCGAGGTGTCGGTGGACGTTGTCGTTGTTGGGGTGCTGCTGGTGTCGCTGGTATCCGTCGTTGACGACGTCGTAGAAGAACTACTGTCTCCCAGATTGGTGCTTTGCGCCGTTGCGCCGACGTTATTTTCAGCAACGGCCGTCGTCTTCTCCTGAGAAGAAGCCAGCGCCTGAGATTGGGCATACAGAGCCAGGGTATTCATTACACTTCTCCCAGTTTGAGTAAGCTTTGCTGCATACTTTTGACGTTATTCAGCACATCAACGTCGGTTTCAAAATCACGTGACGCGGACATCATGTCAGCCATTTGCTCGACCACGTTGACGTCCGGGTACCAGACAAAACCGTTCTGGTCCGCCATTGGGTGATGCGGCTCATAACGTTTCACCGCCCCGCCGCTTTGCATGACGTCCTGTACCTGTACGCTGGCGCCATCAATGGCGTGACGGTTATGTCCACCTATCAGGCTATTGTTGTAAACCGCGGCAAAAACCGGGCTGCGCGCCTTATAGGCCTGCGCCTCGCTGCTGGCAGGAGATTCCGCATTCGCCATGTTGCTGGCGACGGTATTCAGACGGATGGTTTGCGCCGTCATCGCCGAGCCGGAAATCTGGTAAATATCAGTAAACGACATGGTTATTTTCCTTCAATGGCCTCTTTGATACCGCTAAGTTGCAGGTTCAAAAAGGTCAGACTGCTTTGATAATCCATACTATTTTGTGAAAACCGGGCCTGCTCGGTATTCAGCTCTACGGTATTGCCATCCTCTGAAGGCTGCATCGGCACCCGGTACTTCACGTCCACCTCGGGTGGAACATTTGTGCGACTTGCCCGTTGCATCTCAGCGGCAAAATCAATATCTTTGGCTTTGAAATTTGGTGTATCGACGTTTGCCAGATTCGCAGTCAGTAGCTCGGTCCTCTCAAGACGTAACTTCACTGCCAGCGGATGTACACCCAATGCCTGCTGAAAACTGATTCCCATTTCTTGCATCACTCCTGCGTAGATATCGCTGCTATTAGCAATATGTATGCCAACTTTTAAGTGATTGATGAGAAATGACTTTATGAAAACACCTCCTCACAGAAGGAAGCCTTCTTTCCGCTTTGCCGTGGAAATGATGCTGGCTATATGCTGTGTCTTACCCGTACATGCCGCCGTCCGCCCCATTCAGCACAGCGCCCGGGAACAGATCAACGCGCGGGTTCTCGATGCCGCCAGTCATGAAATTGACGCGCTGGCGCGCAAACAGCAGTGGCAGGACTATCGCTACACGTTCAATATCTATATCCCCTCAGCCGTGAGTACCAGCGCGCTATGCGCGTCGACGCCACAGATCACCTCCAGTACTTCCCCGGAGATGGCCTTGTCACGAATGAACTTTGTGGTGACCTGCCCGGGCAATGCGGGCTGGAAATATAACGTTGCAGTGCGCCCCGACGTGTCGGTGCCAGTAGTGATGCCAAAGTCGTTGATTACCCGAGATACGGTGATTACGGCCGACGACCTGCAGCTTAAAAAATTCAATATCAGCAACCAGCGGGAAGGGTTGATGACAAATATGGATGAAGCGATTGGTCTCACCAGCAAGCGCGCCCTACAACCGGGTAAGCCGATTACCCGTAGCGAGCTGGTTCAGCCTGTATTGGTGAAACGCGACCAGCCGGTAATGATCGTCTCCCATACGGCCGGGATTACCGCCTCGATGCCGGGCGTGGCATTGAAAAATGGTCGTAAAGGGGATGTGATAAAAGTTCGCAACAGCAGCAGCCAGCGGATCATTAGCGGTGTGGTGGATGATACCGGCGTGGTCACCACGCTGGCGGCGGAGTAGTGAGGGGGATTTTTTGTGATGGGATTAAAGTTTTCCTCTATTGCCGTCGCTTTTAGCCAATAACAGATAACCAACCCAACGAAATATGTACGAGGTTGCTATGAAAATTACCCCAACTCTGCCAGGCAATCGTCCTGCATCGACAACCGAACAGGCGCGTGCAGACAAGAGCAGCGTGCAGACGAGCACATCCAGCTCAGCGGCGCTTTCCGCCGATGATATTACTCAGGCGGGATTGCAAACGGCGCAGCAAACGCTGAACAATGATACGCAAAGTGACGTTGATTACGACAAAGTGGCGCAAATGCAGGCCATGCTGGCCTCAGGCGATTTGCAGATTGATACCGATCAATTGGCTGGGGACATGCTCAGCTTTTTCCAGAAATAAGAGGCTAAAACAGTGAGTACCAGGCTACAGCAGGTGAAAACTCTGCTTCAGGGCATCCGCGAGGACGGGACGCGGTATGACGCTCTCAGACACCAGTTGGAACAACAACGTCTGTGTATGATCCGTCGCGACAGCGACGAGCTGCTGGCTGTCAATGAACTTATTCAACAGCATTATGAGCAGTTGCAAAACAGTAGCCAACAGCGCCGCTCGATCCTGCAACTGCTGGGCGTAAGCGTCAATCGTGCAGGGATAGAGCAGGTCTTTAGCTGGTTGCCGGGCGTGCAGAAAACTGCCGCAGAGGGCTGGTGGCAAAGCCTTGAGCAAAAAGCGAAATGCTGCAAGATGTACAACGAAAAAAATGGCGATCTGCTGATCCGTCAGTATGAGTTTATTCAGGCTTTTTTAGGCACTGAGCCAGATTTTATTTACCAGCGCTAAAACTTCCTTCCCTGACGCGGAAACCGACTTTCCGCGCCTCACCTAACTAATTGATATAAATATAATTAAAATTCAGGCATGGATATTGCACTGTTATAGTCAGATTTTGAACATTGGGATTACTGAGAACAAATTATGAGTATGATTGATTGTTATGAACCCGACTTTGTCCGGTTGTTTTTATCCCACCACCCGGATTCCGCTTTACTGGTCAACATGCGCTGGAAAACGGAAGTTCGTCAGAGTCTGAACTTAACCGATCCGGCCAGCTGTCAGGCTGCATTAGGCGATCCCAATGCCTTTGTCCTGCATACGTCAAAATGCGCAGCTGACCTGGACAGCCCGGCGTTATCCGCACGCGATCAGGTCTTGAATCAATCCGCTCTGAATACCATCACCCTTCCAGGTTTGTCGCCGGAACTGCGCCTGTATGCGCTGGGCATCATGCTCTCTTTTTCCGAGAAATGCCCTGGCAGTAGCGATGCCACGCTGGAAAAGCTGGCCTCGCTATCACAAGTGCTGGCTGAACATGCAGAAAGTGGAAAACTGCAGGAGCAATTCGCACAACTGCCCAGCCTGCCCCAGTTGCAGCGGGAAATGATCACCCAAATGGGCAACTGTGATTTCAATTGGGAGCTGTTGCCGGAAAGTGCGCGTAAGCTGACCTTGCCCCTGCAGGTCAGCCTGCTGATGCTGCAGGATGCCAACAGTGAAGCCTTGCTCCAGCAGCAGTTGCAGGAGCAGTGGTTAATGACATGGGATCGCTATTTCGCGCAGGAGAGCTGGATTTTCAGTAACTACCTGATTTATCGCTTGTATCACGACACTTTCCCGCAACACGACGATGAAAGCCCGCTCCAGCGTTTCTTCTGGCTGGTCGCCGATGTCTTTATGATTCGCACACTCTTTTGCCTGTGGACAATGGACGATTCCACATTAAGCCACGACGAAATTTATGCCCTTTTCGCGCTGTTTGAAGCCTGGCGTAATAGCGAGAATGCCAACTCGCTGCGCCAGCATATTCTGAACATACTGCCCGGAGACCCTCTGCTCTCGGCGTTTTCCCTGATTACACGTTAGTGCCTGTTGACCGGGTGAATGCCCGGTCCTTTTTCGAATCACGAACACACATCACTATGCCTGAAACCTCTAAAGCTCGTTCCGCCCTGACCGGCATTGTCAAAACGCTGGATACTGGCCGTGAAAAGCCATTTGTCAGCGTTGTCACTCCCACGTGGAACCGCGCCGCTTTCTTACCCTATTTACTGTACATGTACCGGTATCAGGATTACCCAGCCGACCACCGGGAGCTGGTGATCCTCGATGATTCCCCGCAAAGCCATCAGTCGATCATCGACAGGCTGACGCAAAACCACCCTGAGAAATTTAATATTCGCTATATCTATCACCCGGAAAAGCTCGACCTGGGCAGAAAACGCAATATGCTCAATGAGCTGGCGTTAGGTGAATATATTTTGTGTATGGATGATGATGATTATTATCCATCAGATAAAATCTCTTACACCATTGAGATGATGCAGCGCCACCGGGCGTTGATTTCGGGTTCCGATCAGATCCCCATCTGGTATAGCCATATCAACCGCTTGTTTAAAAGCCGCAGCTTTGGCCCGCAAAACATTCTCAACGGCACCTTTTGCTACCATCGCAATTATTTGAAAAAGCACCGTTACGATGATGAATGTAACTTAGGCGAAGAAGAAGGATTCACCAATCAATTCACGGTGAATCCACTACAATTGCCGGGCGAGCGCACCATTATTTGTATCTCGCATAGCCAAAATACGTTCGATAAAGACTTTGTATTGGGAAGCAGCGAGCCGCAGGAAACCTCGCTGGCACAGGCGGTTACCGACCCGATGCTAAAAAACTGGTATCAAAGTCTGCATAACGCCACGCATCATCAGCCGATCCACTGGGATTACATTGATCAGGTGGTGATCGTGAATCTGGATTCTCGTCCGGATCGTTTAGCGCACATCCAGCAAGAGCTGACGTTTCTTAATTTCCCTGCGGAAAAGGTTACCCGGCTGGCCGCATCAGTAGCAACCAATGGCCAGATTGGTCGCCGTCAATCCCATATGCAGGCGCTACAGCTGGCGCAGCGTAAGGGCTGGAAAAACTACCTGTTATTTGAAGATGACAGCGTGATCCTCAAACAGGAAAAGCATATTCGTGTACTTAACTCGCTCCTGAGCGCGTTACCTAATTTTCCGTGGGAAGTGGTTATCCTCGGCGGAGAAATTAAACAAGGCAGCGAACTGAAAAGCCTGCAGGGTATGATCCATGCCCGCGACTGCAATAAAGTTTGCGCCTATCTGGTAAACAGCCGCTATTACCCGACGCTGGCTCAGCAAATGGAGCATGACCTCTCAGACACCCTCGAAGAGCAATGGCAGCCGCTGCTACGTGAAGGAAAATGGCTCTCGTGTTATCCGAGCATTTGTTATCAACGCCCGGGATATAGCGATATCGAGAAGAAAGAAACCGATAACATCGGCTACTACTTCAATAAAATTAATAAAAAACCCGAGACCGTCAACGCGCTGGTAAGCAACTCGCTACCTTCGACTTCCACTCATCTCGATGCCATTGGCTTCTATATGGAAACGTCGCTGCATTACGCGGTGTACCGCCCCATTATTCGCGCGCTGCAGGCGATGGGCCATACTTGCTCGTTGTTGGTAAGTGACAAAATACACAAGTCGTTTCTGGATGAAATGACGGCAACGATTAAAACCATTAACGACCCCGCGCTGGGCGGAACACGCCTTTCTACGGTCATTGAGCAACGCCAGCGTTTCAAATGCCTGGTCAGCCCTTACTATACGCCGTTGCTAAACGGACTGGCGGATACCCATGTGCGTGCCATGTATGGCCTGGCGAAAGAAGAGTGGAACCATGCCTGGTGGAACGCTTTTTATCATCGCATCCTGTGCTACAGCCACTATAGCCAGCACGCGCTTGATATTGGCGGCAGTGCAAAAGTGGTCGGCAATCCGCGCTTCGATGAGTGGCACAACCACACTTTTGATAACACGCTGCCAAAAAGCCTGAAACTCAATGCGAAAAAACAGACCATTCTGTATGCGCCAACCTATGGTGCGCTAAGCTCCCTCCCCCATTGGGCGGAACAGCTCAGCCGGTTAAGCCATGAATATAATATCGTCACTAAATTGCATCATGGCACCCGGCACAGACCGGAAGAAGCCGCCTCTCTGGCGCTGGCGCAGCGCTATTTAAAAAACAGAATTGACGATCCGCAGCACCTGCTGGCGCTTATTGCGCAGGCGGATTACGTCCTGACAGACAGCAGCGGCTTTATTTTTGATGCTATTCATATGAATAAACGCATCATTTTGCTGAGCTGGCCCAACATGAATTCGTTGCTCGATGGTCAGCAAAGTTTCTCCACTCCTGACAGCGCAGATCAACGTATCCGGGACATTCTCCCTGTTGCTGATGATATGCAAACACTGCGTGCTGCGTTATCCGATACGTTTGACTGGGCTGCGCTGGAAGTGTCATTGACTGAGATTCGCCAGCACTATTGCGATGCGTTTATGGATGGCCGAGCGGGTGAGCGAGCGGCGCAGGTAATCGCTAAAACGATTTGTCCGGAAGATGTTACGGATCAAAATGTCTTATTACACAGCCTACAGAAAAAATTATTCAATTTAACATCTAACTGACATCATAAATTATCTGGAGTAATAGAGTGACGATGGATATAAAAAAAGTTGAAAAAATATCACTATGTAAAATATGCAATTCCGAGGCATCGTTGTATGGCGTTATTGATTTCAACGAGTTACATGGCAGGCATGGACTGAAATCTAAATTATCGGGCCAACCTATCTACTATCATCGATGTGAACACTGTGGATTAATTTACACCAATGCTTTTGATCACTGGAATGAAGATGACTTCTCTACATACATCTACAATGACGAATATATCCATATTGTTCCAGACTTCCCTGAATTAAGACCTCAACAGAATGCAAGATTTTTGATTGAAAATTTTTCTGATATTAAATCATATCATATGCTAGATTTCGGTTGTGGAAATAATAAACTAGTCGATTTACTTAAAGAAAAAGGCGTAGATGCAACTGGCTGGGATCCTTTCTATCAAAATGATTCAATGCCGCAGGAGAGATTTGAGTTTATTGTCTCTTTTGAAGTAATGGAACACACTCCTGACCCGATTAAAACGGTATCATTAATTGATAATTTATTAAATAGTAATAATGGTAAATTTTTCTTCTCAACATTAAATAATGACTCACGACTGCATCTCAAAATGGATGATTGGTATATACTCCCCAGAGGCGGGCATGTTAGTTACTACTCAACAAAATCGTTGAACATTCTATTCCGCAAATTCAACATGGAGGTCCATCATATATGTGACGGCCTTCACCTGGCATTTAAATAAGACAAACAACAATCAAAGTGAACATCTATGTCATCAAATCAGGTCAATGCGAAAAAATTTCTAAGCTCATTAAAACATCTTAGCACTGAGCTAGTAACATTAAGAAATAACGATACGATTGATAAAATTAAAAATTTATTTATTGCATATGCCGATTCATTAGAAGAAAGCAATGAACTAAATGACCTCATTAGCAAACTTATAGAACTATCAGAAAGAAACATCGATGATAATGATATTGATCATTTTATTTGCCTAATATCCAAATACTGGATAATGATATTAATGAAGAATATTCATATTGTATTCTTTGGTAACTTGAGTAATGCCTATAAGTTGTCCAACACTCTCCACAATTTTTCGGAGGTGCAGCATGTCCCTGCCGATCAAGATATCGATACAAGCAGTATTACCGCTCTAATACCACAGAGTGTTTTCACATTAGTTATCTATGACGATATAGGCAGCAAAATTCTATCGCAACGAAAAAACCTTAACGTTTTTGACTACATCTATTTAGATGATATATTTATAGATACAATTGGAAGAACTACAAAGGATAAAATAAATTATTTAATCAATAGACATAACTTGTTGCGTAAGAAGCATTACATTTTATTGCCAATATATAGTATTATCACCTAAATTCACCATTCATTAATTCTTCATACAATACTCAATAAAGACGGATATTCTCTCCGTCTTTATTTAACAAAAGAACATCTGATTTACCCCACCTATTTCAAGACTTTTTCACTCCTGTTATTTCATTAAGTGTCGGATCGCTATTATGAATGGCCAAAGCATTAATTCCACATGGAAAGACTTTATACCCCATACCGATAAGGAAATTATTTATTTTTTCCTTATCCGATTTTATTGTCTCCACCAATATAATTGGATGATGCTTACATATTTGCTCTATACCACCTTGTAATACATCCATCTCCATACCTTCCACATCAATTTTAATGAAATCGAGCCGAAGTAAATCTAAAGAATCAAGAGATATTACAGAAACTTCATCACAATCATCATCACTGTAAGAAACATATTGTCCAATAAATTCCGTACCTATTTTTTGCTTTAGCTCCAAACTACCAAAGCTTGCGCTACGGTTATAATCTGGGCGAGGAATAAGCATCTTACCTGTTTCAGCACCTAAAGCGGACAGTTTTGCCTGAGCATTAGTGCAATTATTAATGGCAATATTTCCAGCTAGTGCATAGAAAATCCTCTCCTGAGCTTCAAAACTCAACACTGATCCCCACCCTTGCATATAACGAGAGCACTCTAATGTATGGACACCAATATTAGCACCACCATCAATAACAAACACGCCATTACCATAATATTTTCGACGACATGATAACAGTTGTAAAATTAAGGAAATCTCGTCGACATCGAAGCACGCACTATTGAGAATATGATAGCCCACGCCATAATATTCATTACTATCTTCATTTTTGTTATAATCATTTCTATTTACGATCATTGTGCCATGATGTGAGGCACTGAGGACAAACGACAGTTGGCGTGGGGCAAAAAACATAAAGAATCCTATCTGTTAATAGTCGAATAGTTTTACTATACAATATATAACTCTTACAAAGTAATTATAAATATTTAATCACCCTGTATGAACCTTTCCGGAATAACGCTGCAGAACAAATTTTTTAGAAGATATAAAAGACATAATTTCTGGGAATAACTTTTCGGCAGTGTAACTTTTTATGCAGGAGTAGCGAAATTTATCACCTTGCACATCACCTAATGGACACCAATTATTCAGTCGACGCATTTGAATATTTGTACCAAGTACATCTCGACAGAATTTTGAATCTATAGCCAGTTGCATACAGTGACCATATTTACATTTCAGATTCACGCATAAAGCATTCCATCCCAACCTTCCATGCCGATAGGGAATACGCTTATACCCGGGCACAATCGAGTAAAGTGAAACAATAGCTATATCAGATGCGCCAGCTAATGCAACAGGCCCAGAATCGGTGGCGACCAGTAGCTGACTTTTTCTCATTAAATGTATGGTTTCAAGAATTGAGAATTGGTCTACCGCATTAATGACTGCCGGATGATTGAACTCATGCACCTGTGTTTCAGCATATTTATTATTGGTACTTCCTATTGCGACAACTTTCCAACCTAAATGGATAAATTTCTCTGCCAGAATATTCCAGTTCTCACCAGACCAAGTACGATTTGGATCACCTATGTTGGCATGCAATAATACAATATTTTCATCATTAAAATTATTTATGGTACAGAATTCATCAACCCGAGTAAGATCATGCCTACTCAGGTCAATATCCATACTCATTTCTTTTGGATTAATTTTCGCGCCAACACTACGTAAACAGGCATCGATCTGATGGCAATCTGCCAAAATATGTAAAATCTCGCAAAAATGTGCACTACGTTGTGTTTCCTCATAGAAGTAATCAATTAAAGCATGATCTGAAAGATCTTCAATGGCAATAACCTTATCTATCCACGGATTACATCGTGCTAATTCTGTGTAAGCTCGGTGCGTCACGAATGTTATTTTCTTCTTTGTAACAGCATAGAGGGCCTTAACTGCTGATAATGCAAACATGCAGTCGCCCAATGAGGATTTCATTTTGATAAGAATCATTTCATCGAGCTGTTGTTCATCATTTCCATTCAACAGATTTTTTGTTTCACTGCTATAGAGAATGTCACCCTGATAACCAACAGAAAAAATTAGTTTTCCAAATTGTTTAGTGCTATGAAAAGACAAATCCTCGTACAAAAAAAAATAAGAAATTCGATTTGTAGGAAATGCCAGCAAGTATAAATCAGGATGCCCTGAAATCTTTTCAGGAACGACACCAAGCGCATGAAGAAAAAACATAGAGCACTGTTCTTCATAGCTTATATTCAGATATTCACGACCAGACAAGTATTCTCGGTAGTCATCAGAGGCGTTAACACAATTAATAACCAATCGAGAATACTGATTCAATACATCCTGCGTTGATATGTACTCATCAAAATGAAAACCAAAATCTCTTTTACTCGATTTAAACTGTGCTGATTTTCGGTAAGTCGCGTCAGCATAAGTTAACATTAATATATTATCTGCAACATATTTTTTTAGGCGTAGAAAAATATCCCCGGTGATACCAAGTATCTTCATGTACAGTAACTGTACTTTTCTATCTGTTTTCTTAATGCATTCATAATCAATAGGTAACGTATTCTTAAGTAACTTATCGGTAAAGCTTTTATTATTATTCTCAGCCAATAAACATGGGCGAACCATATGATACTCAGTATCAAACAGATAGTGCCAAAAATAAAACATAAATGCCGTATCAAAACGGAATAAATATTTCAAGTCAAGATTCTCAATCATCAACTGAAACTCATTGAGCAAACGAGTTATTGAGGATTTTAGAGTTTCCTTCTTTAAATTTAAAAATTCCTGACGACAAAGAAGATCTTCTACAACACCATCCCATACGTGTAGCTTTATATTAGTAATCGTTTTAATTTTATTGATATTACGTATAAGGTTAAAAGACAAAATAGATATAAATGAAGCTGTTACTGGAAAATGCATTTCAATATGCGAAAAATTTTTTTCAACTATAGTATTGCACAACTTCATGATTATATGATCATAGTAATCATGATGGTGCTTATATGGTATAATTAGTGCACGAGTCACTGATAGTACATCTCCGTTTAATCGACTAGCAAACGGAGAAATAAATATCGATTGACTATTTTCTTTTTCAAAAGAATCTATGTGGTTTAATAACTGTTGTTCAAGAGTGAAAAATGTTTCTGATATATATATTTTTAACATCTTCATAATTCATCCTTACTGCAAAAATAATCCCATCAAAACATTATTAATGAGTTGAATCAGCTTGAATAATTTCTATTATCGAAGTCGTCGATATCGATGGTGTTCTTGGGAAATAGATCACTTCGCACAGGTACGACAAACTATCAAAGCGTCCAGCCCAGTCATCCCCCATCACCAGCGTATCGGCGTTAAACTGGCGAATATAGTCGGCTTTTTTCTCCAGCGACTCTTCAAGAAACACGCAGTCCACACATTTCAGCCCGACAACAATCCCCATGCGATCGCTTTGGCTATAAACCGGCATCCGGCCTTTTTTCTGCATATTTAGCGCATCCGAAGAGACGCCGACAATCAGTCGCTCACCCAACTGCCTGGCGCGTTCAAGAATACGCAAATGTCCAATATGAAAAACATCAAATGTGCCGAAAGTAATGATCGTTTTCATACCAGTCCCAGCGTCTTCTGTCTTAGCCAGCATTGCGCGGCGATTTCATCTACGGCTTTTTGCTCTTTTACCTGCGCCTCATTGCTCAGCGCGTAACGCTTATCTGCCAACGTCATAGCAACAATTTTCTCTTCGCAGGCCGCGGCAACCAGATTTTTTTGAATACGCTGCTCTTTGATTTTAGCCAGCGTTTTTTCCTGTTCTTGCCAGGCAATCACCGTGCGCAGCGTACCTTTGTAACCCGTGACGTTTTTAAGTGATTCAACGGAAGGGGTGTCAACACCGGTGCCGGTTTTTTGAATAAGGTAGCCCAGCGCTTTGATGTTATTGTCAAAACCGGTGCAGACCTGCTGCTGTTTAGCCAGCTGGACCGTCATGTCTTTTACTGATTTATCCCGCAGGCGCTGCAACTGCGCCAGGGTATCAATAATTTGCCGCATGATTATTTACCTTCCGTTTTCTTTGCCTGGGGGAAAAGGGCCTGTAAGCGACTTTGCACCAGCTCAAGTGAGGCGGGTTCACTCACCTCCTGACGCAGAAAACGCTCGATAGCGGGGAACACTTTGACGGCTTTATCAACGCTGGAGTCGGCTCCGGCAACATAGCCTCCCAACGGGATCAGCGGCTTAATTTCCATATAGGTGGCGTAGTTTTGTTTCAGCAGACGGGCCGACTGTTGGTGTTCGTTGGGCGTAACCTGCGTCATGCATCGACTGATCGACTGCCCAATATCGATGGCTGGATAATGCCCGGCTTCCGCCAGCTTACGGGTCAGAACGATATGCCCATCCAGCACCGCGCGCGCGCAGTCAACGATCGGATCCTGCTGATCGTCCCCCTCCGCCAACACCGTGTAAATGGCAGTCATTGACCCTTCGCTTTCGCTGTTGCCCGCGCTTTCCACAAGTTTTGGGATCATGCCGAACGCCGATGGCGGATAGCCTTTCGTCGCCGGAGGTTCCCCTAATGACAACGCAATCTCACGCTGCGCCATGGCATAACGGGTTAACGAATCCACCAGCAGTAAAACGTGATGCCCGCGATCGCGAAACCAGGCGGCGATAGAGTGGCACAGCTCGGTGGCTTTCAAACGCATCAACGGCGACTCATCCGCCGGAGCCGCGACGACGATAGATTTTGCCAACCCTTCCGCACCCAGTGAATGATCGATAAACTCTTTCACCTCGCGGCCACGCTCACCAATTAACCCCACCACCACAATGTCGGCCTTGGTCTGGCGGGTGATCATCCCCAACAGCACGCTTTTTCCCACGCCGCTGCCGGCCATTAATCCCACGCGCTGGCCTTTACCGATAGTGAGCAGACCGTTGATTGCTTTTACGCCAACATCCAGCGGTTGGTTTACCGACCGACGCGTAAGGGGGTTGATAGACGGCGCCTGAGGTGGCAGCACGTCATTGCCGGTCAGACGACCTTTGGCATCCAGCGGTTCGCCCAGGCCATTGACCACCCGCCCCAGCCAGCTTTCGCTAATCAGAATCTCCTGGGCTTTTTCTTCGGGGAATACGCGCGCCCCCGCCATCAGTCCGACGGGGTGTTTGAAGGGCATCAGGTAGGTGATATCACGATTAAATCCCACCGCCTGCGCGTCAATCAGCGTATGGTTGGCGCTTTCAACGCGGCACAATTGGCCCGTTACCAACGGGCAGCCCACGCTCTCCAGCAAAATGCCGTTCACGCGCACCAGTCGCCCGGCAACCCGGGCTAAAGGAATCGACTCAATGGAACGCAGCGCGTTGTCGAAGCTGGAAAGGTCACTCACCCGTCGGCTCCGGCAGCAGCGACTCTTTGAGCGCCGACATACATTGCTCGAGTCGGTGCTCGCAGCCAATATCCAGCTCGGATTTATCGGTAATTACACGGCACTCCCCCGCCTGCAGATCGGGAGATGGCGTCAGTCCCCATGCGGTGACCTTCTCAGGCGCGACATCTTTGATACGGTTAAATTCTTCGTTACTCAGCAGCACCTGTAGCGACTCAGGCATCACTGGAAAGGCCGAAATAGCCTCTTCGACCAGCGATAATAGCTGCGTCGGTTGCAGCGCCAGCTCGCAACGGATCACCTGGCGGGTAACCTTTTCAACCAGCTGCAACAGGTCTTCCCGCTGCTTACGCTGGATGTGCGCCAGATAGTCATTCACTTTGCCGGAGATAGCTTCCAGCGGCTGGGCGGCTCGTTCAAACTGCTTGCGCCCTTCTTGCTGTCCGGCCAGGCTGCCTTCAGTGTATCCCTGACGACGACCTTCATCGTGCCCCTTCTGATGACCCTCCTGAAAACCCTGCTCCTGGCCTTCGGTCATCCCCTGCTCAAAACCTTTTTGCAGCCCTTCCTGGAAGCCATCCATCAGTTGGCGCTGATAATCCGCTGGGGTAATACCCGGCGTGAGCTGTTCAGCCTGGAGATGGCGCTGGCGAGGAGGAAAACGATGCAGCCGGTAACGACCACGAATGGTTTCAATCGCCATGTGTTACTCCGCCGTCTGTTCAGCAAACAGCTGTAGCTGAATTTCACCCGCTTCCTCAAGCTCGCGGGCAATTCCCATGATTTCACGGCGTATTTGTTCAATACGGCTCACCGGAACCGGTCCAAGACGTGAGGTTATCGCCTCCAGCTGTTGTACCTGACGTTTAGGCATCACGGCATAAATCGAACGGCGTAACAGCGCTTCGGTACCTTTCAGCGCCACCGCCCAATCTTCCATCGGCACTTCATCCAGCAGTCGACGACGCACTTCGTCGGTTTGGCGGCTCAGAATAAAGAAGTCGTACATTTCATCCTGCAACTGTTCCAGCACATCTTCATCGCGTTCGCGCAGCTGATCGAGGATCACCTGTTGGTTACCCTGGAAGCGGTTCACGATATCTGCGGCCTGCTTGATCCCTTTCACTTTCGAACCATGTTCGGAGAGCACCGACAGCCCACGTTCGATCAACCGATCCAGCTCATCCACCACGTCGCGATTTACATCGTTCAGTTTGGCAACCCGATAGAGGATCTCGTTTTGCACTGACTCATTCATGTAAGACAGTACCGTAGCCGAGATCTCTGGCGTCAGGAAGGCAAGGAATACGGCCTGTAGCTGCAAATGCTCTTCTGAGATCAGTATCGCCAACTGGCGCGGTTCCACCCACTGTAAACGCGCCATCCGCGAACGGATTTCGTCGCCATAAATACCGTTGATCACGCTGCTGGCGATTTCTGTGCCCAGCGCTTTATTGAGGATCCCTTGCAGCATAGAACGTGATGCGCCATTGATACCGCTCTGCTCGCGGAATTCATCAAAAAAGTTGTTGATCACTTTTTTGGCCATGCTGGTTTTTACCCCAGACAGACGCGCCATGTTTTCACTCAGGCGAACCACCTCTTCGCGGCTAAGTTTTTGCATCACCGTGGCAGCCGCCTCCTCGCCCAGACACAGCAATAAAATTGCGGCCTGTTCCAGGTAGCTGTTGTTGCTGCCATTATTTATTGTCAATTCGCTCATTGCTGGTAATCCATTGTCTGAGAACTTCAGCTACGCGATCGGTGTCGCTCATCGCCAGTTTTTGCAGGAACTCCAGCTTCACTTCCAGACCGGAGCTCTGCGAAGGCAGGCTGTCGTCACCAGGGAAAGAAGGCAGTTCAATGTTTTTGCGTTCATCTTCAGCGGCCGCAAAATGAGGTTTGTCCGCAGGAATCGCGATCGGTGCGGCGTCCAGCGCCAGTTCTGGTGTCGACGTCCGGCGACGTTCGGCGGTCAACCGTTTCATGACCGGACGAACAACAAACAGCAGCAACAGCAGAGCCAGCAGGCCGCAACCAATCAGACGCACCCAGGCCAGAATGTTGTCATCCTTCCATAAGGGGACCACCGGCTCGACGGGGATCGACTGCGGCACAAAATTAAGCAGCGATAAGGACAGATTGTCGCCACGCTTAGCATCAATCCCGGCGGCGTTATTCAACAGCGCCGTCAATTGCGTGGTTTGTTCCGGTTTCCAGTTCTTCAACGCAGGCGCGCTCTGGTTAAGTACCACGGCCACATTTAAACGTTTAATGTCGAAACCAGGATGCTGAATATGTTCAACGCTACGGTCCCAGGAGTAGTCGCGTTTGTTCTCGCTATGCTTTGACAACGCAGCAGGCTGGCGAGGCTCCTCTGGCGCGGTTCCATTGGCACCATTCGTCACCTGATTTGCCGCCAATGGAGGACGGTTACTCAGCGAGCCGGGGATCCCCATGGCGATTTGGTTGGTATCGCTATCGAGTACCGTTTCTTCACGATTAACCTTTGGCGTATCGCCGTAATGCTCCTGGGTTTCGTCGATATTGCTCAGATCGAGATCCGGCATCACGCTCACCCGGTAGTTGCCAGTGCCAACCAGCGAGTCGAGAACATTTGCGAGGCTGGCGCGGGTCTTATCCTGGATATCTTTGAGGATTTGGTCGCGCTTACGCGTCGCCGCAGAAACCGCTTCACCCGCGCCAATACCATCGGACAGCAAATTCCCCGCCTGGTCGACAACGCTGACCTGCGAAGCTTTCAAATCAGGCACACTGCCGGATACCAGGTGCACGATGGCATTCACCTGATCGAGATCCAGCTTGCTGCCATAATGCAGACGCACCACCACCGAGGCGCTGTTTTGCGGCTCGTCGCTGACGACAAAAGAACTCTCTTCATTGAGCGCCAGATGCACGCGGGCGCTCTCAACCGCATCCAGCGTCATAATGCTTTGCGCCAGTTCGCCTTCCAAGCTCCGCTTATAGCGAATGTTCTGCACAAACTGGCTGGCACCCAGCACTTCATCTTTGTCCATCAGCTCATAGCCGCTGGGCAGCATGGCCTGAACGCCTTTCGCCGCCAGCGTCATTCGCGTTTTGGACAAAGCCTCTTCCGGAACCAGAATTTGTCCGCTTTGCGGATCGATGCGGTATTCCAGTTTTTCACCATCCAGCACGGTGACTATCTGCGAAACCGGGATATTCTCCTGGCTACCGTACAGCGAAACATAGCCGTGGTTGCCATTCCACAGCACGCTGACAATAATGGCGGTAGCCGCAATAGCCGCTGCCGCCAGTAACGCCAGGCGTTTTTTACCATCCAGCCTGAAAGAGAACGAGGGTAAAAACTGAGTTACTTTTTTTATTAGTTCATTCATAGCGTTAGACTGACATGCTCATCAGGTCATTGAATCCGGAAGCGACTTTATTACGTACCTGCACCAGCGCGGAAAACGATAACGATGCCTGCTGACTGGCGATCATAGCCCCCGCCAGGTCGTCGCTTTTCCCCATCTCAATGGCCGTTTGTTTTTGCTCCGCAACCTGCTGGAACCGATCAACATGATTCAGCGCCCCCTGCATAACGCGGTCGAACGAAACCGGAGATGATGCCAATTGGGGGTTTACCTGCATCGGCGAAAGGACGGGCGCTTGCGCGACCGCTTTCATCTGCTGCATGTCCTGCATCATTTGCGTCTGCATGGTACTGGCTGGGGCTATCGTATTTATGCTCATGACCTACTCTTAAAATTAGAAAAGCGTTCTCGGTACCACAGACTGATTCAGGAAAAGATTTCTATTCCCTGTTTTCGCATTGATGCCAGACGATAACGAAGCGCACGTGGGGTTATTCCTAATAAATCAGCGATTTTGGTTTTATTACCCTGATATTTGCGCATCAGGTCAGCGATATATTGATACTGTGCGCTGCGACCATGCTGGCCCAGATTGTCGCTGGTGGTGATCTGCGCGCTGGGTTTAGGTTGCCATTGCGGCTCGCTCCAGGAATCAGACTCAATGGATGGCAGACCTAAGGTATCGGGATAAATGACGCCATCACGATTAAGGATCATTCCTCGTTGAATGGCGTTCTCCAGTTGGCGCACATTACCCGGCCACGCATAGCTCAGTAACGCCCGGCGTGACGATTCAGAAAGCTTGATATTTTTTACCAGCACCGTGGAGTATTTTTTAATAAAGGATTCCGCCAGAGGGATAATATCTTCCATACGCTCGCGCAAAGGCGGCATGGTCAACGGAATCACTGACATGCGATAATAGAGATCTTCTCTGAAGCGTCCTGCCGCAACCTCTTCTTCAAGATTTTTATTGGTGCAGGCAATTAAACGAAAATTTAATTTGATGAGACGGTTACTTCCTAAACGCTCAACCTGTTGTTCCTGTAATACACGTAGTATTTTGGCCTGTAGTGCCAAAGGCATATCGCCGATCTCATCCAGCAGTAATGTACCGTTATTGGCTAATTCCATCTTTCCAGGTACGGTGGCCACCGCTCCAGTAAACGCCCCTTTATCATAACCAAAGAGCGTTGCTTCAAGCATGTTTTCAGGAATAGCGGCGCAGTTCACACCGATATAAGGCGCCGACGCCTCCTGCGCAAATGCAATCGAGTGAATAAATTTGGCGATACATTCTTTACCAGTACCGGTTTCGCCATGGATAAGTACTGGAACATTAAACGCAGCAATACGCCTGGCCATTGAAAAAACGTTAATGCTGGAGGCTGCTTCGGCAATAAGTTCAAACATGATTATTTACACTTAGAAGTAAAGTTAACATCCGTTACGAGAAATATACAAATCATTCCAAAGCACAATCATCGAATAATAGATATCGCCCGTGCCATGTCTTAATCTCATCCTTGCTCATGTTTTACCGCCCGTTCACGGGGCAGCCCTATCGGAGACTATTTCCAAATAGGGATTTTCCTAAAAAAATACTATCACCAGTAACATTAACAATCTTAAATTAAAAGATAATAAAAATATTATTCCTTTAAAAACATCATCCTATAAGAAAAATCGCATAAAAAACAGACATAATGATAAGCCTAAGCAGCGACAGGCAGTAAGTGGGCAACATCACGGATGCGTAATTAATTATTTTTTAATTATAGTTCATCACCATTAATAACTTGCAGAGGAGAGGGGTAAAATATCTAATATCCAGCCCTACTCCATAGACGTGAGTAGGTACTGCATTTCGTATCTAATGGACTTCAACACTATGAGAATAGCGTCAAGGATGAACAGTAAATTAAATGGATTTGTATTTTCTTTGATAACCGCGGAATTTGATATCAACTTATCCGCCCCAGAAATTACAGCTGAGAAAGCGTACCATGCTGAAATATAGTCAAACGCCCGGAATCTTTAAACTTGAAGGAAACCGGCTTGGACGTCCATATCATCGTCTGCCGACTATGTTTACGGGAAGTTTTGATACAATTGAATCACATCTTGGAAACTATTTCCTGAAAAAACATCGCACAAATATAACACTAAAAAAAATACACTGTGAGATGGATGTTATCAATAAAAGTGCGGAATTATTAGTTTCTCAGGTTGGGCATCTGGCCTTTGATATCGACCGCGCATTATTGTTAATGTTATTAGGTAACTTTTATGGTCTGACATCATCTCTCGCCGACGAGAAGTCGCAAGATGATTTACCAACCAAAACGGAAATCCGCTTGCGAAGCAGACTGGCACTGGATATTTGCAATATCATTTTTAATAAAAATATATCCGGTATTCCACTGACGCTCAAACCCGACAGCAGCACCATACAAACCCACTGGGCTTATCAGCTTACATTTGTATTAGGTGATGATGAGAATTGTAGTTTCCGCATCTTACTGGACGATTCGCATACCGATTACATTCTGAATTTGATCCGCCGTAGCGAACACGGAGAGAAAAAAAAGCAGATTGATAAAGCCAGCGCTGAAACGCGTAAAAAAACGCTGATCAAAGAAATCATTCATACGCTGCCGCTAACCATGAACGTGAAGATTGCAGAAATTCCTCTGAATGTTGCCGACCTGACGACGATTAAACCCGGCGATATTTTACCGATTGCGATGCCTGATACTTTCCCTGTTTATATCGGGAAATCCGAATTATTTAATGCCCTGATCGTAGAGGATAAAGACAAACTGTTTTTGTCCGAATTAACGAGCAAGACGGAGAAATCCTATGAGTAAGCCAGAAGATATTTTAGAGCAAGGCTTCGAGTTAGCCCCCCAAGCGACTACGCCACCCACACCGTCTGTCACAGAAAAGCTGGTGGCGCGTTTAGAAGACCGTTTTTCCGAGTCGATGTCATTACTCAAACGTATTCCGGTCACGCTAACGCTGGAAGTTTCATCCGTAGAGGTGATGCTGGCCGATCTGCTGAACATCGATGATGACACCGTCATCGAGATGGATAAACTCGCCGGTGAACCGCTGGATATCAAGGTCAATAATATCCTGCTAGGTAAGGCTGAAGTGGTTGTGGTCAACGAAAAATATGGCCTGCGCGTCCTTGAATTCAACACGCATGAAATCAACGACCTGGCACCATGAAACGCGCGCCAACACTCACACTCTTACTGGGTATCTCGTTACTCATCCTTTCTCCCTTTGC
The DNA here is from genome assembly GCF_005281115.1 of Citrobacter sp. wls710. Taxonomy (NCBI): domain Bacteria; kingdom Pseudomonadati; phylum Pseudomonadota; class Gammaproteobacteria; order Enterobacterales; family Enterobacteriaceae; genus Citrobacter; species Citrobacter sp. wls710. The sequence continues at coordinate 33,846 of NZ_SZXD01000023.1, read as the reverse complement.
CTGCGCGCAAGGGGGAGATATCCCGTTGCTGAATGTGATTTCACACGGAAATAGCCAGGAATACAGCGTAAAAATCCAGGTCCTGATCCTGATGACCCTGGTGGGCATTCTGCCTACCCTGGTGCTGATGATGACCTGTTTTACCCGTTTTATTATTGTTCTTTCCCTGCTTCGTCAGGCGTTGGGGCTGCAACAAACGCCGCCGAACCGCATATTGATTGGCATTGCGCTGTCGTTAACCATGCTGGTGATGCGCCCAATTTGGCTCAACATTTACGATCATGCCGTGGTTCCGTTTGAAAACGATCAAATCACGCTCCCCGACGCCCTGAGTACAGCTGCTTCGCCATTGAAACGTTTTATGCTGGCGCAGACCAATAAAAAAGCGATTGCGCAGATAATGACGATCGCCAATGCGAAAGGGAACGCCGTCGATCAGGATCTTTCCATTATCGTTCCCGCCTATGTGCTAAGCGAACTCAAAACCGCCTTCCAGATAGGTTTTATGATTTACATTCCGTTCCTCGTGATCGACCTGATCGTCGCCAGCGTACTGATGGCGATGGGGATGATGATGCTGTCACCGCTGATCGTTTCGCTGCCCTTTAAGCTGATGCTGTTTGTACTTATTGACGGCTGGGCGCTGACCGTTGGGACGCTGACCTCCAGCATTCGCGGTCTGGGACTGGGCTAACGGAGATCGGACATGCTTACCATTGATGTAGCCGCAGACATCGTCGCCAGCGGTATAAAAGTCGTGATCATTTTAGTCTGCGTGTTAGTCGTTCCCAGCCTGCTGGTCGGTATGTTAGTCAGCATTTTTCAGGCTGTGACGCAGATTAACGAACAAACGCTTAGTTTTTTACCCAGGCTGATCGTCACCCTCGCGGTATTAGGTATTTGCGGAAAAGGGATGATCGTCCAGTTGAGCGATCTCTGCGTGCATCTGTTCACTCAGGCCGCCATTCTGGTGCACTGACATGCGCGAAACAGATATTACACAGTTAAGTAATCTGATTCTGGGTATGTGGTTTCCCTTCGTGCGCATTATGGCGTTTATTCACTACGCGCCGGTACTGGATAATGCCGCGCTCACCATACGTATACGCATTATTTTGTCACTGGCGTTGGCCTTTATCATTACGCCCCTTATCCCCCACCCGGTGCCCACCAGCCTGCTGTCGATGAACAGCATTATTTTGACCGCAGAGCAGTTTCTGTGGGGGATGCTTTTTGGCCTGATGCTGCAGTTTTTATTTTTAGCGCTGCAACTGGCGGGTCAGATCCTCTCTTTTAATATGGGGATGAGCATGGCGGTAATGAACGACCCCAGCAGCGGCGCGTCAACGACGGTGCTGGCGGAAATGATCAACATCTACGCGGTGATACTGTTTTTTGCCATGGACGGACATCTGTTGCTGGTGAGTATTTTATTCAAAGGCTTTACTTACTGGCCGATTGGCAATGCTCTGCATCCGCAATCTCTGCGCACGATTTCCCTGGCGCTGGGCTGGGTATTCGCCGCCGCTACGCTGCTGGCGCTGCCGACAACCTTCATCATGCTGATTGTTCAGGGCTGCTTTGGTCTGCTAAACCGTATTGCACCACCGCTCAACCTGTACTCATTAGGTTTTCCCATCAACATGCTGGCGGGCCTGATCTGCTTTGCGACTCTGCTTTACAACCTGCCCGACCACTATTTGCACCTGGCGAATTTCGTCTTACAGCAGCTTGACGCGTTGAAGGGGCACTATGGCGGATAACAGTAGCGAAGAAAAAACAGAAAAACCCTCGGCGCAAAAACTTCGCAAGGCCAGACAAGAGGGACAAATACCGCGTTCAAAAGATATGGGGCTTGCCGCCAGTCTGTTTGCCGCGTTTATGGTGATCTCCAGCAGCTTTCCCTGGTACGAAGATTTCGTGCGCGAAAGCTTTATCAGCGTGCATCAGTACGCGCAGCACATTAATGACCCGGATATCATCGGTCAGTTCCTTGAGCACCATCTGCTGATTCTGGGGAAATTCATCCTGACGCTGTTACCCATGCCGGTTGCCGCGCTGTTTGCCTCACTGATTCCGGGAGGCTGGCTATTCCTGCCGAAAAAAATATTGCCGGACTTTAGCAAATTAAGCCCGATCAAAGGGATTAGTCGCCTGTTTTCCACCGACCATCTGGTCGATACCGGCAAGATGACGCTCAAAGCGATAGTGCTGCTGGTGATGCTATGGCTCAGCGTACGCAATAACGTTGCCGCATTCCTCGGCTTACAAGAGCTTCATTTCAAACAGGCCATCAGCGATGGCCTGGCGCTGTACAGCAGCATCATGCGCAACTTTGTCATCCTGTTTGTTTTCTTTGCGTTGATCGATGTCCCTCTGGCAAAAAAAATGTTCACCAAAGGGCTGAAGATGACGAAACAGGAAGTGAAAGAAGAGTATAAAAATCAGGAAGGTAAACCCGAGGTTAAGGCCAGGATCCGTCGCCTGCAACGGCAAATGGCGATGGGGCAAATTCGCAAAGTTGTGCCGAAAGCCGATGTGGTGATCACCAACCCAACCCACTATGCCGTGGCGCTACAGTACGACCAGTCACGCGCCGCAGCACCTTTCGTGGTTGCCAAAGGCACTGATGAAATCGCGCTGTATATCCGCCAGGTGGCGGCAGAAAGCAATATTGAAGTTGTTGAGTTCCCGAAGCTGGCACGCTCCGTTTATTACACCACCCAGGTGAATCAACAGATCCCATTTCAACTGTATCGGGCGATTGCACACGTCCTGACCTATGTACTGCAAATGAAGCACTGGCGTGACGGTTCACAAGCACGTCCTTCGCTGAACAGACATATTTCCATTCCAAAAGAGGTTCTTAAACTGGATGCCGAAAACAACTAAACAATTCCTGGCGCTGCTGCGTAACGGTAACATCGGCATTCCGCTGGTTATACTGTGTATCCTGGCCATGGTGATCCTGCCGTTACCACCGGCCCTGCTGGATATTCTGTTCACCTTTAACATCGTGCTGGCGGTGATGGTGCTGTTAGTGGCCGTTTCAGCGAAACGCCCGCTCGAATTCAGCTTGTTCCCGACCATTCTGCTGATCACCACCCTGATGCGATTGACGCTGAACGTGGCGTCAACACGCGTGGTATTACTGCACGGTCACATGGGTGCAGGCGCTGCCGGTAAGGTGATTGAGTCCTTCGGCCAGGTGGTGATCGGCGGTAACTTTGTCGTTGGTTTCGTGGTGTTCATCATTCTGATGATCATTAACTTTATCGTGGTGACCAAAGGCGCGGAGCGTATCTCCGAAGTTTCTGCCCGCTTTACGCTTGACGCCATGCCCGGTAAGCAGATGGCGATCGACGCCGATCTCAACGCAGGACTGATTAATCAGGCGCAGGCGCAAGCACGACGTAAAGACGTAGCGGGCGAAGCGGATTTCTATGGCGCGATGGATGGTGCGTCAAAGTTCGTACGCGGCGATGCCATCGCCGGGATGATGATCCTGGCTATCAACCTGATCGGCGGCGTCTGTATCGGGATCTTTAAATACGATTTAAGCGCCGAAGCCGCATTCCAGCAATACGTACTGATGACCATCGGTGACGGCCTGGTCGCCCAGATCCCTTCTCTGCTGTTGTCGACCGCGGCAGCGATCATCGTCACCCGTGTAAGCGACAGCGGCGATATTGCCACAGACGTGCGTAGCCAACTGCTGGCCAGCCCCTCCGTGCTGTATACCGCCACCAGCATTATGTTTGTGCTGGCAGTGGTGCCGGGGATGCCGCATTTCCCCTTCCTGATTTTCAGCGCCCTGTTGGGATTCACCGCCTGGCGCATGAGCAAGCGCCCCAAGGTTGCGGAGACCGAAGAGAAAAATCTCGAAACGCTGACCAAAACCATCGCAGAAACCACCGAGCAGCAGGTCAGTTGGGAAACCATCCCTTTAATTGAACCTATCAGCCTGAGCCTGGGATACAAGCTGGTGTCGTTGGTCGATAAATCCAAAGGGAATCCGCTCACTCAACGTATTCGCGGTGTGCGGCAGGTGATCTCAGACAGCAACGGCGTGTTGTTACCGGAAATTCGCATTCGTGAAAACTTCCGCCTCAAACCGACCCAGTACGCCATTTTTATCAATGGGATCAAGGCCGATGAGGCCGATATTCCCGCAGATAAGCTGATGGCGCTGCCCTCCAGTGAAACCTATGGCGAGATCGACGGTGTTTTAGGTCACGATCCGGCCTACGGAATGCCGGTCACCTGGATTATCCCAGCGCAAAAAGCGAAAGCGTTAAATATGGGGTATCAGGTTATTGATAGCGCCAGCGTCATTGCGACGCATGTGAATAAGATCATTCGTAACTATATTCCAGAGCTGTTTAATTACGATGACATTACGCAGTTGCATAACCGTCTCTCTTCTATGGCGCCACGTCTGGCGGAAGATTTGAGCGCAGCGCTGAATTACAGCCAGCTCTTGAAAGTGTACCGGGCGCTGCTTATCGAAGGTGTGTCATTGCGCGATATCGTCACCATAGCCACCGTACTGGTCGCTAGTAGCGCCGTGACCAAAGATCATATTCTGTTAACGGCGGATGTGCGTCTGGCGCTACGTCGCAGCATTACCCACCCGTTTGTACGCAAAGATGAGCTGGCGGTATATACGCTGAATAGTGAACTGGAGAATCTGCTGGCGAATGTGGTGAATCAGGCTCAGCAAAGTGGAAAAGTGGTGCTGGACAGTGTGCCGGTCGATCCCAATATGCTGAATCAGTTCCAGACCAATATGCCGCAGATTAAAGAACAGATGAAAGCCGCGGGTAAAGAGCCGGTGCTGCTGGTCGCGCCGCAGTTACGTCCTCTGCTCGCGCGCTATGCGCGCCTGTTTGCCCCGGGCCTACAGGTGTTGTCTTATAACGAAGTTCCGGATGAGCTGGAATTAAAGATCATGGGGGCGTTGAGTTAACGCCTGGCGAGGCGGTGTGATTACACCGCCTTTTTGATTACAGAATCGTATTTTCCGTAAGAATACGACGGGCACCAAGATAATGATCCCGCCAGAAGTCATCGGATAAATTGCTCACCCGAATGGTTTCTCCCGTCCTCGGCGATTCAATAAATTGCCCCTGCCCCAAATAGACGCCCATATGATCGGCAATATCCCGGCTGTGAATATGAAAGAAGACTAAATCACCACGGCGAAGATCGCGGTTAGAGACGATGGTTGCCCGTCGGTAGTGATACATTTCATTCGCCGTCCGGGGCAATTTTGCCGCCAGGATTTTGTTGTAGGCATAAAAAATCAGCCCGCTACAGTCAAACCCTTCATCAGGATCGGTACCTCCCCACAAGTAGGGTTTACCTAGCTGTTGCTCAAGTCGGTGGATGGCCACTTCAGTGATATTGTGCAGATGATCGCTACTGAGAAAATGATCATTCTCAGCCAGTTCCTGCCAGCGATGGTCGCTGGCTTTTAGTGGGCCAGGGAACCACTCCGGGTGCTGTTTAATCAGCGCCCGGTTCTGCTGGCGCAGCGCGCGTTTACTTTCTGCGTTGCCTTCCACCACGTAGCTTGCCTGTTTTTTTTCCTGTGCGTGATACTGCTTCAGCAGCCGGGCGCGGTTACGCATCCGCAATTGCGCCGCATAGCTTAAATGGGCGTCAGATAAGTGGGGCTGAACTTTGGCGACAGACGGTAAAGACAGCACAACACACAAAGACAGCAGGCCCGGTAAGAAGCAACGGGGCGCAGAGACAAAAAACATGAAAAAAAGAATACCTGGTCAAACACGTTCGCCGCAGTTTACCGCTATTGCTCATCGTTCCTGTTTAATATTCGATTATTAAATAATTAATTTTTTAAATTCAATATATTAGACATTCTTCACTAATAAGAAGAAATGCAGTGTGCTAACCAACAAAACAAGCCAGTGTCTGACTGCCTTTAAGCGCAATTTTCCGTATAAAGAAAAACTAAAGTGTAAACGCCGCACGAGAGACTTGCGAAAAACTCTCTTGGTGCTAATGTGAGCGCTCCAGATCCAGATTTATCCGATTTGGGGACTCTTTTTGCCGTCCTGGCGTGTGTAATCGTTTTATCAAGGAATAAGCAGTATGCGTAAAATCGCATTTTTTCTTGCGATGCTTTTATTGCCGTGCGTTTCATTTGCTGGTTTGCTGAGCAGCAGCAGCCCGACCACGCCTGTCAGCAAAGAATATAAGCAGCAGTTAATGGGCTCCCCTGTCTATATCCAGATCTTCAAAGAAGAGCGAACGCTGGATCTGTACGTCAAGATGGGCGAACAGTATCAATTGCTCGACAGTTATAAGATCTGTAATTATTCCGGCGGGTTAGGGCCGAAACAGCGTCAGGGCGATTTCAAAAGCCCGGAAGGGTTTTACAGCGTACAACGCGGACAGCTCAAACCGGATAGCCGCTTCTATAAGGCGATTAACATCGGTTTCCCTAACGCCTACGACCGTGCACACGGTTATGAAGGTAAATACCTGATGATCCACGGCGCCTGCGTTTCCGTCGGCTGCTATGCGATGACCGACAACGGTATTGATGAGATTTTCCAGTTTGTCACCGGCGCTCTGGTGTTTGGACAATCCAGCGTACAGGTGAGCATTTACCCGTTCCGCATGACCGATGCCAACATGCAGCGTCATAAGTTTTCGTATTACAAAGATTTCTGGGCCCAGTTAAAGCCAGGATACGATTACTTTGAACAAACGCGTAAGCCACCGACCGTTTCCGTCGTCGATGGCCGTTACGTTATCAGCAAGCCGTTGAGTCACGAAGTCGTTCAACCGCAGCTGGCATCAAACTACGCGCTCCCCGAGACAAAATAATGCCCATTCGCCTGGCATAATCTTTTGCCAGGTTTCATTGCCGGTTAACGGCTGAGTGGCAATCACGGTGACCACATCATTGGGTGTGGTCTCTGAGCTAAAATCAATTTCCACATCCTGATCCAGCAGCGTCGCTACGCCAAATGGCGCTCGACGGGTGATCCAAAACAGGTTGGTCGAGCAGAAAGCCATCACATAACGACCGTCAGACAACAGCATGTTGAAGACGCCCTTCTCCCGCAGTTCTCCTGCCAGCGCCGCGATATATTTAAACACCGCTGTCATATTACCTGGCGTGCGTGGATAACGCTCTGTCAGCTTGTTCAGCAGCCAGCAAAAGGCTTTTTCGCTGTCGGTTTCACCGACCGGACGGAAATTACCAGTCTCCAACGATTTATAACCGCTGAGCTGCCCGTTATGGGCATACGTCCAGTTGCGTCCCCATAGTTCACGGGTAAATGGATGGGTATTTTCCAGCGCCACTTCTCCACGATTCGCCTGACGAATATGGGCAATTACGGAACAGGATTTGATGGGATAGTCTTGTACCAGTTTAGCGATAGGCGAATTAAAGCTGGGTTGCGGATCTTTAAACGTACGGCAACCCTTACCCTCATAAAACGTAATACCCCAGCCGTCTTTGTGCGGCCCGGTCCCTCCGCCGCGCTGAACCAGCCCGGTGAAGCTAAAGCAGATATCGGTTGGCACATTGGCGCTCATCCCGAGCAGTTCGCACATACATCACCTACCTTAAAACCGTGAACTGCCTGATGGCGCTGCGCTTATCAGGCCTACGTGGAGCTCATGTAGGCCGGATAAGGCTTCAGCCGCCATCCGGCAATCGCCTTCTTATGATTTAACCATTTCTTTTTCGATCAGTTGAATCAGGATATGGATCACTTTGATATGAATTTCCTGAATACGATCAGCGTAGCCAAAGTGCGGCACGCGAATTTCGATATCTGCGCTGCCCGCCATCTTGCCGCCATCTTTACCGGTCAGGGTGATGACTTTCATCCCCTTCTCACGCGCTGCGGCAATCGCTTTAATCACGTTACCAGAGTTACCCGACGTCGAGATGCCTAACAGGACATCGCCCGCGCGTCCCACGGCTTCAACGTAGCGGGAGAACACATAATCGTAACCGAAATCGTTGCTGACGCAGGAGATGTGGCTAACGTCAGAGATAGCAATAGCCGGATAACCAGGGCGGTTTTCACGATAGCGCCCGGTCAGCTCTTCGGCGAAGTGCATCGCGTCGCAATGGGAACCGCCGTTACCGCAAGAAAGTACCTTACCACCGGCTTTAAAGCTGTCTGCCAACAGGACCGCCGCGCGCTGAATGGCGTGAATATTGGCGTCATCTTTAAGAAAATTAGCCAGCGTTTCCGCCGCTTCGCTCAGTTCGTTACGAATAAGATCCTGGTACATGAGGATATCCTTCAGCATGAATGTAAATGACAAGATGCAGTGTACCGGATAGCGCTACCAGCGAGAAGTACAAGCCACAGGAATGGCCGCGGCTTTTGATTTTTTGTGCCGGTTAAAACACCAACAATGTGAGCTTTGTTGTAATTATTTTGTAAACACATTGCTAAAAGAATTTACATCCACTACAACCATATCATCACAAGTGGTCAGACCTCCTACAAGCAAGGGAGCTTTTCGTTATGATGATTTTGAGTATTATCGCTACGGTTGTTCTGCTCGGCGTATTGTTCTATCACCGCGTGAGCTTATTCCTCAGCAGCTTAATTTTGCTCGCCTGGACGGCTGCGCTTGGCGTGGCAGGTCTGTGGTCAGTCTGGCTGCTGGTTCCTCTGGCCATTATTCTCGTACCGTTTAACTTTACGCCGATGCGCAAATCCATGATCTCTGCGCCGGTGTTCCGCGGTTTCCGTAAAGTCATGCCGCCAATGTCGCGTACAGAGAAAGAAGCGATTGATGCCGGTACTACCTGGTGGGAAGGCGACCTGTTCCAGGGGAAACCTGACTGGAAAAAGCTGCATAACTATCCTCAGCCGCATCTGACAGCTGAAGAACAAGCGTTTATTGATGGTCCGGTTGAAGAAGCATGCCGCATGGCGAATGACTTCCAGATCACCCACGAACTCGCGGATCTGCCGCCGGAACTGTGGGCGTATCTGAAAGAACACCGCTTCTTCGCGATGATCATTAAAAAAGAGTACGGCGGGCTGGAATTCTCCGCGTATGCTCAGGCTCGCGTATTGCAGAAACTCTCCGGCGTCTCCGGGATCCTTGCAATCACAGTCGGCGTACCTAACTCATTAGGCCCAGGCGAACTGCTGCAGCACTACGGCACCGAAGAGCAGAAGAATCATTACCTGCCGCGTCTGGCACGTGGTCAGGAGATCCCATGTTTCGCCCTGACCAGCCCGGAAGCAGGTTCCGACGCAGGCGCGATCCCTGATACCGGCGTGGTCTGTATGGGTGACTGGCAGGGTCAGCAGGTGCTGGGGATGCGCCTGACCTGGAACAAACGTTATATCACGCTGGCGCCTATCGCTACCGTACTGGGTCTGGCATTTAAACTCTCCGACCCGGAAAAACTGCTGGGTGGGGAAGAGGAACTCGGCATTACCTGTGCGCTGATCCCAACCTCAACCCCGGGCGTAGAGATTGGCCGTCGCCACTTCCCGCTTAACGTGCCGTTCCAGAACGGTCCGACGCTGGGTAAAGATGTCTTCGTGCCGATTGATTACATTATCGGTGGCCCAAAAATGGCCGGTCAGGGCTGGCGTATGCTGGTGGAATGTTTGTCTGTAGGGCGCGGTATTACCCTGCCGTCTAACTCCACGGGCGGCGTGAAATCGGTCGCAATGGCAACCGGCGCGTATGCGCATATTCGTCGCCAGTTCAAAATCTCTATCGGCAAGATGGAAGGTATTGAAGAGCCGTTGGCGCGTATTGCCGGTAACGCCTACGTGATGGATGCTGCGGCGTCGCTGATTACCTACGGCATTATGTTGGGTGAAAAACCGGCGGTACTGTCGGCTATCGTGAAGTATCACTGTACTCACCGTGGACAGCAATCAATCATCGATGCCATGGATATTACTGGCGGTAAAGGCATCATGCTTGGCGAAAGCAACTTCCTCGCCCGTGCTTATCAGGGGGCGCCTATCGCCATTACCGTTGAAGGCGCTAACATTCTGACCCGTAGTATGATGATCTTCGGTCAGGGTGCGATTCGCTGCCATCCGTATGTGCTGGAAGAGATGGCTGCGGCGCAGAATAACGATGTGAATGCGTTCGACAAGTTGCTGTTCAAACACATCGGTCACGTTGGCAGCAATAAGGTACGCAGTTTCTGGCTGGGCCTGACGCGTGGCTTAACCAGTAGCACGCCGACCGCCGATGCGACCAAACGTTACTATCAGCACCTGAACCGTCTGAGCGCCAACCTGGCACTGCTTTCGGATGTGTCCATGGCTGTTCTGGGCGGTAGCCTAAAGCGTCGTGAACGTATCTCGGCGCGACTGGGGGATGTGTTAAGCCAGCTGTACCTGGCCTCTGCGGTGCTGAAGCGTTATGACGATGAAGGCCGTAATGAAGCCGACCTGCCGTTGGTTCACTGGGGCGTCCAGGATGCGTTGTACAAAGCCGAACAGGCGATGGACGATCTGCTGAAAAACTTCCCGAACCGTTTGGTTGCCGGTTTGCTGAGTGTGGTTATCTTCCCGACCGGTCGCCACTATCATGCACCGTCCGACAAGCTGGATCATAAGGTCGCGAAGATTTTGCAGGTTCCGAGCGCCACCCGTTCTCGCCTTGGTCGCGGTCAATACCTGACGCCAAGCGAGCATAACCCGGTCGGTTTGCTGGAAGAGGCTCTGCTGGACGTGATTGCAGCCGACCCTATCCACCAGCGGATCTGCAAAGAGTTGGGTAAAAACCTGCCGTTTACCCGCCTGGACGAACTGGCGCATAACGCGCTGGCCAAAGGGTTGATTGATAAAGACGAAGCCGCGATTCTGGTGAAAGCCGAAGCGAGCCGTCTGCGCAGTATCAACGTGGATGACTTTGAACCCGAGGAGCTGGCGACTCAGCCGGTAAAGCTGCCAGAGAAAGTGCGTAAAGTCGAAGCGGCATAACCTTCCGCACGGCATTAAGCACCGCTAAATGGGTAATGCCAGTCAGTTAAGCATATAGGGTGAACATTCCGCCTATGAACAGGATTACGTTCACCTTATGCTCATTACTTCTCTGAAACCGCATTACACATGAACGTGCAAGGGAGGCTCCCGCCGCCTCCCTTGCATCCCAGGCTCCCGGCGGGAAAATCGTCGCTTCGCGATTCATTCGTCTTATGCCGTCTGCCTGTCGGGTCGGGGCCGAGCCTGCGTCCATGCAGGCCGTCCCCTCTGCCCGCATCCCTGCGGGCAACCCCGGTCAGCCGTCAACGCCTCATCGATTTTCAGCCGGACCGGAGTCATCGCTTCAATGCTCTGACTTCCAGTTAAATCTGTTTTGCTGTTCAGACCAAAAACGCAGATGGTGAGGTGTGGGCTGGTCCGGCTGAAAATTGCCGACGTGTTTCCGTAAGGCCGGGAGAGCCAGCATGGATGCTGGCTCAGGGCGCGCTTTGCAGGGACGCTTCACCGCGCCCGGCCCGGTAGCCTGAAGGAATAAGCGGAGGGTATTGCGCAGCAACAATTTTCCCGCCGGGAGCCGGGATGGTAAAGGGCGTGGCGGAGAACGCCCTTTACACGTTCACAGGAATCGATGTTTCAGAGAAACAATGAACATAAGGTGAACGGAACCCTTTCTCTGAGACAGCATATTCATAACTTCTACCAATACTGGTGATGCTTTCTGAAACAGAGGCGTTAACTGAACAGCATTACGCTATATGCGGGGAGATTTCTTATTGCCACATTTTCGTTAAAGCTCATGCTACAGTGTCAAAATGTTGTTCAACGAGGAGCCTCGATCGTGCCTGGTTTGAAAATTACTCTGCTGCAACAACCGTTGATTTGGATGGATGGCCCGGCCAACCTGCGTCATTTCGACCGACAGCTGGAAACCGTCACCGGACGTGATGTGATTGTGTTGCCCGAGATGTTTACCAGCGGATTTGCGATGGAAGCAGCAAACAAATCGCTGCCGCAGGAAGAAGTCGTAAGCTGGATGCGCGCCAAAGCCCAACAGACGAACGCCCTGATCGCGGGCAGTGCCGCGATTCAGTCCGAACGCGGTGCGGTTAACCGTTTTTTACTGGTCGAGCCCGAAGGTAATGTGCATTTCTATGACAAACGTCATCTGTTCCGCATGGCGGATGAACATCAGCATTACCAGGCGGGAGAAGCGCGCGTTATTTTTACATGGCGCGGCTGGCGCATTCTGCCGTTAGTCTGTTATGACCTGCGTTTTCCGGTGTGGTCGCGCAACCGTAACGATTACGACCTCGCCTTGTATGTGGCTAACTGGCCCGCGCCGCGTTCACTGCACTGGCAGGTTCTGCTCACTGCACGGGCGATTGAGAATCAGGCGTATGTAGCAGGATGTAACCGTGTAGGAACTGACGGTAACGGTCATCATTATCGCGGTGACAGCCGGGTGATAAATCCACAGGGTGAGATTATTGCCACCGCCGAGCCGCATCAAGCCACACGTATGGACGCTGAACTGTCGCTCTCGGCACTGCGTGAGTATCGCGAAAAGTTTCCCGCCTGGCAGGACGCCGACCCGTTCGCGCTGTAGATATCGCCTCTCCTCCCGCTGCGTAACATTTTTCCGTAGCGGGATTGTTGCACTCCGTAACCAACCGCAAAACAAATTCGCGTGGCGACATGCTTCAGGCAACGTATTCTGCAAGGGATAATCACTCGTAACCGGCGAGTGTCTGACAATGTTAATAATTCCTTTATCAGGATTTCAATAATGAAGAACTTCGTACGCATGACTTTGCTGGCTGCAACCGTAGCTGGCGCTTCTTTTAGCACGTTTGCAGCAAATGTATCCAACGTTCCCGCTCCAGCTCAGGACCCGGTAGTCCAGCACCTTAAGCTGACCACCGACCAGGTTGCGCAGATCAAAAAACTGCACCAGCAGCTTGAAACCAACGTCAGCCAGATTTCAGTGAAAGATGTTAAAGACGGCGCATTGATTGACGTCATCAAGTCCGGGAAATGGGATGAAACCGCCGTTAAGAAGCAGCTTTCCGCGTTCAGCAACATCGAACAACAAGCGCGTTATTATCGTGTGAAATACTACTTTGACCTGAACAAAGTGCTGACTCCGGAACAGCGCCAGCAGGTACAGAAAGATATCGCACAGACGCTGAGCGAGTAATCCCCAGGGCCTGAATCAGCAATGATTCAGGCTTTTCGGCACGATCTCCTGCTGAAAAAAGAAGCCCTGTACAGCATCTGCGCCGCTCATACGGCAGATGGCGTAATCCTGCGCGGTTTCTACTCCCTCGATCACCACCCGCTCTCCCAGCCCGCGAAATTGATTGACCAGTACTCTCAACTGCCACTCCGATGATCTGAACTGATGAAACATCCCGCTTTCAATTTTAATGGCATCAAAACGGATGCCAGACAGTCGCCAGACAAAAAACAGCTCAGGCGAAACGTCATCCAGCCACACGCGAAAACCATGGCGCACCAGGGTTTTTATGGCGATGCATACCGCCTGCTGTTCTGCCTTTTCCAGACGCATCATGGTAGCGGGATCCTGAATTTCAATAACAATCCGCCCCTGATGCGCCTGCCTGGTGAGTCGCGAGATCCACGACAGACAGGTCAGCATCCTGACGGATAAATTCAGCGAATAGCTTCCTGGGAGTAAGAGTACCCGCTGCATTTGCCACATAAACAGCTGCTGTTTCGCGCTGACAGAAAGATGCTTGAAAAAAAGATCCAGCGGGAGCGGTGTGCGTACCTGGCTTAACACCTCACGGACATCCAGTGATGCATCATCAAAAAAATGAATGCGCTGCAAACGGATCCCGGAGATCCGCAGCAGTTCGGCATTACGGGGAAGCTCGGGTACATATTGAGCCTGTTCGCTGAGTCTGTTCATATCATTCCATTTTTTGATTAAAAGGACGTCGTGCATCCTGTAACCAGGAGATACGGCGATCGTTCGGATAGATCAGGTAAAAGCGGGTCGCCAGGCGGTGCGCCTGAGCCAGGTCGCGCTGCTGCATCGCCAGCAAGATTTGCGTGAAGGAGATATTCGGGTCCGGGTGAACACGCACATAGTCAGGCGCCCAACGGCGCACCAACTCCAGCCAGCGAGCATCCCGGGTACGTTGATACCGTTGCAGGTATCCCATCTGGAGATCAAAGTGGTAGCGTGTGGCAAGCAACCAGCCGCCTACCGGGAGCGATTCGGCAAGTTGCCACTGTGTTGATTGCCGTTCCGCCAGCGTCAGTTGCTGTTGCGTCTGTAGCGTGAGAAGTAACAAGGGAGTGGCTATCAGAAACGAGATAAATGCCAGCCCACGAATCAACGACGTCGCCGGGCGCGTCAGACTAGCCCCTTTTAGCGCGCCATCTGCGCAACGAAGCAGCAGGATCAGCAATAACCAGTGTGGCGTTGACTGTCTGACCGGGTATTCCGTCAACATATGGATAACCACTGGCAACGCCGCCACCAGGCAGGCACGACGCCAGCAATTTCCGTGCAGCCAGAGCCATAACCCACCCGCAATAAAACACAGCGCGCCCGCCAGTCCAACCAGACCGCCCTCCACCAGCCACAGCACCAGTTCGTTGTGCGGATGCGAGATACTACTCAGCCCCAATGGCCCCGCTCGTTCGAGAAAAACAGCAGCGAAACTGCCCACGCCCCATCCCATCCACGGGCGTTCGGCAAATAATGCCAGTGATGTTTTCAGCACCGTCCAGCGCACATGAGAAGTCGTTAAATGATCTACCGTGGCAACGGACAAAAAATGGCGAGCGGCAGCGCCTGTCGCCATACCTAACGCCAACGGCAGGAGAAGTAGCAACAGCGTGCGGCGTTGTGCAGGGAACACCACCATCAGCAACACCTCACCGACCGCCAGAGACAAATAGCCGGTTTGCGACTGGGATTCATGCAGCACAAATCCCATCATCACCAGAGCAACCCCGAAAACAATTCGGTATCTGCCGCCCTGGCGTAAAAAGAGCAGCGCTGACAGCAGCACGCCGCACGCAGTGAAACTGGCCAGCAGATTGACCTGCTGAAAAATACCGTAGGGCCGCGTGCCGCGCCGCCAGGCGAACTCCCAGTAATCAACGCCCGGCCAATGCCAGTACTGATAGACAAACGCCACACATTCGATGACGCATGCCCCCCATAACAGGGCCAGCAATACCGTGCGAACGTTTGTCGTAAGTGGAATTTGTAACGTCACCAGATAGACAAGCACGCCACCCAGTAACGCCCCCGCTACCAGCAGCGCCTCGGACCGCCAGATGCCCGGCGTCAGCAGACAAAGCAGCGTCAGGATCAGCGCGCCCAGCATAAATCCAATAGCAGGTACAGTGATGCGCCAGCGTCGGCGAGGCAGTAGCATCGCCGTACTTGCTGCCAATACTGCAGCGTAGATCCAACTGGTAATATTAAGCGGCAACGACAGACCGCTGCCGCCGTTATTCAGCCAGTAGAGGTGCATGATCCCGCACCAGAAAAACAGACTGACAATCAGCAATAATTTCTGGCCAGGCAGCGGCGCAATACGATTCAGTGCGTTCATCATGCTACTGGTAATTCAACGTCCAGGTCCCGCTGGCGCTGAACGGACCGTATTCAAGAGACTGGTTTTTTATCGCCGACGGTTCTGCCGCGACCCACGCCAAAAAATTCAGCGTCATCGACCCTTCAGTAATCTCTGTAACTGACGTGCTTTCATCAAGCCGGATTGCCGTGCCATCGTCTTCACTCATTCCAATCCCGATCCCCGATGCCCCGTCCTGCTCACTGCTATCCAGCGCCAGATGATCGGTAAGCTCCGCATCTTCCTTGCCGCTGAAAGTAACCGAGATCCCGCGGAAAACCTCCGGGTTGCAGTCGCGTAACTGGATGCTGAATTTTTCCGGCTTACTGCGTCCTGAGAGATAGAGATCCTGCGTCGCGATTTGCCCGAAATCGACCTCGATTTTGTCGCCGCCGGGTGCAAGGCTGCAGGCCAGCGCTCTGATGGTGCCGTGAAAATACATATCGCCACCGACCAGCTTGGTATCAGCCTGTACCGTTGCGCCAAACAACAGCGTACTCACCGCGATTAACGTTCTGAAAGTCATGGTAATTACCCTACTGAAACTGCGCGACAACGGTGGCAGAGGCTTCAAACTCACCTTCCTTAACGCTCCCCACGCCCGGCTTTGCCACCGGTGCGGCAGTGAGATTCCAGTCGCCCTGATTCTGGTAAAAACCCTTCACGTTGTAGAACTGATTGGGCACTACGGTGCCGCCGCTCTCGTCTTTAATCATAATTCCGAGATCGTCGCGTTTCTGTCCGCCACTCAACGTGCCGAGAAGATGATCGTTAAACCCAGCCGTACCTGACGCCGTGGTGGTTTGTACACCTAAATTGATATTCAGCGCGCCCTGATCGAAGCTGCCGCCTTCACAGACCACATGTATCGGGATCGACTTGCTGTAATTGGTGCCGTTGAGTTTTGCAGCGGATCCGGGCAGATCGCCAAACTCAATGCTGATTTTGTCTCCCCGATTGAAGGTGCATTTATCCGGCACGGTAATGAGCCCGGATTTAATGACCACGCGTGAAATCGCCGTGGTTGGCGTAGGTCCCGCACCGCCCATGCGCCCGGCAACCTCCACCAGCGACTGGGAGGTGATATTGATGCCATTGATAATGGGTTTAGTGACAATAAACGTCACTTTCCCTTTTGAACCACTTTCAACGTTCGTGGCGCGTGTGTAGCCCTTACGCTTTTTGCAGCTGTTGTTACTGTTGCGGTTTGAAACGTTGGTAAAAGGCGCCTGGACGTATTTGTTATAACGTCCGGCAACCCACACCTGAACTTCCACATCCAGATACTCGTTTAACCGAAAACGGTTCGCCCCCTGATTTGAAGGCGGCATGGTGGTCGTGGTGGTGTAATAAATAGGCTCCCGAGAGATATCGGCCTGTTCGCAATAAAAATTCACCACATACCAACTGCCCAGATTCCAGGTAAAAGGCTCCGTTCTGCCGCCAACATGATTTTTGCTGACATCCAGCGAGCTCAGTTCAATATCGTACTGATGCGGCGACCCGCCCTCCGGCTCACCTTCCCCCTGTGTGAATGCTTGCCCGGCCAGAGGACAGCCTGCCAGCACGACCCACAGCAGCGCTTTATGCAATACGCTCATAGATACTCCAGCTTAAGTCTGACCAGACCGTTAAATTCGCCAGCGGTCACCTCCTGCCCAAAAGATTCCAGCGCGGCAAGAAAGTGAATCGCGTTATCACCTGGTTTGAGGATCCACATGCGTTGCGGTTGATTCAGGTGGATCAACTGGTTGCGTTCGGTCAGTAGCCGAATGCCCGCACCACGCACATCGCCGCGAATACGCCCCAGATCGCTGTTTTCCGGCGCGCCTTCGGCCATCAGCGTCATCGAAACGCCACGTTCCACCGTGCTATGCGCCAGCTCCGGCATTTCGCTGGTCTGTCCGGGAAAATCCCTTAAGGTATGGCCAGAACCTTTTAAGCAGCCATTCAGGTTCAGCGTCACTAATACCGGATCGCTGCGATCGCCGCTCTGGCGAAAGCGGCTGGCGGAAATATCACCCAGATCGATGGTCTGATCGCGTGAAGCCATATCCAGCACGCACGGCGAAACGAACACCCGACCATGAAAGCGGACGTTGCCATACTCGCCGGAAACGTTGCTCATATCCTGGCGGCCGCTAGTGGCCTGAACCGGGCAGGCCATACCTGCCATCAGCAGAGCGCAAAGCATCTTTTTCATTTACGAGTCCTTTACCGGGGCTGTTGCTCCATCGGCAATGCTTTACACACATTGCCTGTGCAGCTGAATTTCAATTCAGGGTGACCGCCAAAATCGTTCACATACATCATGCTGAACTGGCTAACGCTGCCGTCGGTGACGCTGAAATCAAGCGAGGATTTTGGTGAAACCATAACCCCGGGGAAATCAGTCAGCCTGCCGCCGCCCTGCGCTTCCGGCTTACGGCTTAAACCGATCAAGGTGACGAAGTATGGCGTTGGGTTATCCACGGTCCAGCGTAGACCCTGCTTGTGAAAGACCAGTTGGTTTTGCCACACCGCGCCCGGCGTTTCCGGCACGATGGCGGTCGGACGGTAGAACAATTTGATGCGCGACTGCATCGCCAGTTGCAGCACGTTCGGCTTATCAGGCTTAGGTGGAATCTCACGCACATTCAGGTAGAACAGGCTTTCTCGATCCTGAGGCAGCGCATTAATCCCGCTGGTTTTCGTCACCCGGGCAATGCCCTTTTGCCCACCGTTAATTCGCTGTAGCGGCGGTAAGACCATCAGCGGCGAGGTAACTTTTGTTCCGTTGGCGTCTTCCACCCACGACTGGGCCAAAAACGGAATGCTCGGGCTGGTATTGGTTAAGTTCGCGCTGACAGATCGCGCATCACCGGTGATGATCATCCGGGTACGGTCGAGCGCAATACCCGCCCAGGAAGCGTTGATCTCTGCAATAAAAAGCAGGCCACAAGCCACGGGTTTGAGCCAACGCTGCACGGAGTAAAAAGCTTGATTTTTCATGACAAAATTCATTCTGGTTATTGAAATTATTCACAAGGCAACAGCACGTTACCTTCCGGGTTGAGTTGTTGTGGCACCTGTAAGTGACACTGCGCTCGTCCGCCCCAGGCCACGGAAAGACGCTCGGCTGGATTCACACCGGCAATCCAGGCCATGCCGTTTTCCATCACCATGGCGACGCTGGCGCCGTTGGCGTTAAACACTTCGGCGCCAAACGGCGGGACCGAACCATCCTTCAGGCGCAGCAGCGCCATCATTTTTTGCCCCTGCGCCACGGCAAAGCGCTGATAGCCAATCGCCCCTTCCGTCAGGGTGTTGGTGACGATGGCTTTGGTCGCGGAAATATCCTCGTCCATTGCGTCCACATCGATGCGGGTATCAAAGCTGTGATAGCTGACGACGTCCGGTACCACGGCAATACCGAAGCGGTTTGAATGCGCCTGTTCGCCGTTCAGCGGTACATTCGCCACACCGTCGGTATCAACCATCACTCTGGCGGTATTCATTGACGCCTGGCTGTTGTGCAACGCCGCGCCGTGACGCGTCGCGGTAAAACCGCCGCGCATCGTGCCGCCTACGGAGAAATAGCGTGATTGCTGCCAGCTGACGTTAGATTCCAGCTCCGCCATCATGCTGCGGTGCTTGTAATAGCCATCAAATGCCGTGCGCCCTTCACCGGAAACCCCTGCGCGCAAACGCCATGGGTTGTTACGGTCGCGGTTATCGGAATACGAAACCATCTGGCTGGTCTGGTTGCCGCTGTTCTGCAACTCATAATCCATGGAGCGGCCATCGCTCCAGGGAATCGAAATTGAAAGCGAAAGACTGTCGTCCCGTTTGCCCTGATACTCAGAGCGGTAAGCCGCAAGGTTGGCGCTAATCCCCTGGATGCCCGCCAACGAAAAGCTGTGCCCCATCGACAACCCGTAACGATCCTGCGAACGACGATCCCAGTAGTTCTGGTGGGTGTAGGTCAGATACAGCGTGGTGGCTAACTGCTGATCGTCGGCAAAAAAGGTCTTGTTACCGGTGATGGTGTACATCTCTTTTTCGTTACCGGCGCTGTTGTTATTGGCATACTGCTCGTCGAGGAACTGTGAAAAAGTACGGAAGTTACGCTGTGAAAAGCGGTATCCGGCAAAGGTGATGGCGCTGTTGTATTCATCAAAGGTTTTGGCATAGCTGAGCTTAAAGGACATGCCTTTTTGTTCAGCCTGATGCTTCACACGGCTCACGGATTGCGTCGCATCCGCCGACAACGCCCCCAGCCAGCTCAAATCCCGCCCAATCCCCATCGACCAGGCGTTATAGCGCTCGCCAGTGAGCAGCGCGCCTCCGTACAGCGACCACGCATTGCTGACCCCCCATGAAAAATCGCCGGTATAAAACGCAGGGCCCTGAATGTCATGGTTGTAAAGCGATGGCTTACCGACCGCGGCGTTGTAGCGAACGTAGCCTGGGCGCGTCAGGTAAGGTATATCAGCCGTATTAACCTGAAAGGTTTGTACGCTGCCATCCTGTTCCTCAACGCGTACATCCAACGTGCCGCGTACCGAGCCGTGCAGATCCTGAATATTAAACGGCCCCGCAGGAACGGTGGTTTGATAGATAACACGTCCCTGCTGACTAACGGTGACCTTGGCGTTACTACGAGCGATGCCATGAACTTCAGGCGCGTAACCCTGCAAATTCGGTGGCAGCATACGCTCATCGCTGGCGAGGTTAGCCCCGGTAAAACGAACCGAATCAAAGACCTGAGAATTCAGATAGATTTCGCCAAGCGTCAGTTTTGCCGCCTGCATCGGTAATGGGCGATAAGCATAGATCTGATCCCAGTCGATACGCCCACGATTATCATCAGAAGCGTAATTGGCCTGATACTGCCCGCGAAAGCGCCACGCGCCGAGGTTAAAACCTGTTTGCCCGTAGCCAGAAAGAGAGCGGTAACGATCGCCCCCCTGCTCGTAATGTGTGGCCTGACCCGAGATGCTGTAGTCAAAAATCAGCCCCGCGACGCCATTATCCCAGCGTTCCGGCGGCGTCCAGTCTGGATCGGTATATTTCATCCATGCCTGCGGCACGGTAATGTCCAGTACGCCTGCGCTATTATTCAACGCCACACCCGGCAGATGGGAAATGTCATAACATGTCGCGCTAATCGGATGAATATAGGTCAGTGCCTCTTCTTTGAGCGCCAGTAATTCGAGTTGCTGTGGCGTCAGACACGCCATGGATTTATGCGAGTTGGCAGGATCGACGATATAGCGGATCGATTGCTGAGGAATTTCCTGGCTGTTAATACGAACATCCAGCAGATATTCACCGGGAGTCACAAAGTTGCCTTCGGAAAAACGCTGCAAATCGACATTCTGCCGGTCGCTGGCATCCAGTACGTCAGTATTAAATTCAACGGCCTCATCCGCTTCAGCCCATGCAGAGGCACAAACCAGAGTAATAAATAGCGCCAGGCGTTTTTTATCTGTTTTCAGCGTGATCATTTTCGTTCGCAAACCTTCAGATACCCGAATTGCAGTGCAGCTCAGAGATAATTCACAACAAAATGCGTGACCGCAGTAAATTCGCCGGATGTCATTCTTCCGTCACGGGAGATCAAATAAGCCGTAAAGTTGAGCGTGTTCTTCCCTGGATTAAGCACATAATCCGGTGATGGTTCGCCCAGATGAATTTGCTGTCCTTTGCTGTCGTATATTTCTATTGCTAAATTTTCAGTTTCCGACTGCACGCTCAGATAATCAGGATTGTCCCTGTCGGGCGCACCAGAAAAGGTAATATTGGCGCGTTGAAACACATTCCCGGAATGTTGAGAATCCCCTAATGAACATCCCAGCAAATGAATACTGAAATCATGCGCGGACACTTTTTCTGGTCTTCCAGAAATATCTCTGGCAGAGAGATCATCGAATTCAACCAGTAGCGATCGGTCGCGCGGATCAACATAACAGGCAGCCTCAATAATATTTCCTCGCATGCGCATTTTGCCGGGCGTACTGTTTAGACGATTGGCGCCAGCCATAACCCATGCAGGCGAGATAAAGACAAAAAGCAGTAAAATTCGCCATCCAGGCATAACCGTATTTCCTTTCAGTTATTCGCAGGAAGGGTTAAGCAGGCGCATTAATGCGCCCGCTGCGGGTAATTACTGATAGTCGATCTGGAAATTAACGGTAGATTCGAAATCACCCGGCGTTACCGCTGCAGAAGCGTTGTTTGCCTGCAGATAAGCCACGAAATCAATGTCAGTTTCGCCGTCAGTGATGTTGACCTGAGAGGCAGCTTTACCCCATTCCACATCCTGGTTGCCGCTGTCAACCATACCAATACCCGCGCCCTTTGCAGTACCAGAAGTGAATGCAGCCAGCGCGTTGTTGTCTGTATCAATTGTTGCCGGGGTATAGGTCACAGTGGCCGTTTTCGCAACGGTGGTGTCGCAGCCCTGAAGAACGATTTTGGCATGCTTAACGCCAGCACGTTGGTTGTCTTTTAACTGAGAGGTTGGGATCTCACCAAAATTAACCTGCACCGGGCTGGATTCAGGTGCCAGACCGCATGCGGAATTAACCAGAGAACCGGTGAACTGAATTTTACCGTTAGTCGGTTCAACATTTTTTGCAGCGAAAGCAGAAGAGGCAGTCAAAGTCATTCCCGCCATCAGCGCGCAGGCCACAGCCACGTTTTTCATTTTCATATTACTACTTAACCTTATATCCGTTTTTAGTTATTCCGACGATCTATTTCCGCAGACATTTAAGTCAGGGAAATGCTGATCTGCAGGTGGCGGTAGCGCATATCCTTGCAAACAATCCATCTCAACCCGCCCCTTATTTTGAACATCGTTGGCATTCCATACGAAATACCGTCTACAGCTGTTCAGGCTGTTTCGGGGCTTATATTAAGTCGGCAGAAAAATGACACAATGCAAAAATACGGTATTAATCAAACTCAGGGAATCGTGTT
This sequence comes from Citrobacter sp. wls710, assembly GCF_005281115.1. Lineage (NCBI taxonomy): Bacteria > Pseudomonadati > Pseudomonadota > Gammaproteobacteria > Enterobacterales > Enterobacteriaceae > Citrobacter > Citrobacter sp. wls710. Next base: position 11,285 of record NZ_SZXD01000023.1, on the reverse strand, counting down.
GTATCACCGCCTGCACAACGATCGTTTACCTAAAAAATCGCCAAAATTCAGGCAACTACTAGTGTTAATATCTATTATTTTGCGTTTTTATAGAGTTTTTATCTATCAACTATTTTTTTATTTAGTCCGGATACCAGGCAAAATGTATTTATGAAAGTTTTGTAAAAATGAAGATGGATATCAAAACCGAGTAATGACAATAAGATAGTGACAGAGAGAAAGGAGAATGAGACATCTATAAGAAATATTAAAATATTGTTATATAAATATTAATAAAGCGATCTATGGCGCAACCATTTTTTATAAATGAATTATGTTATGCTATTGCTTCCCCCACTCGAATGCGAGATATCCTGCTTTAAAGGAGACATCAGTGATTTCTCATATACCAATAAACAAAATTAAATCCGTAATTATTGGTGATGGCTTAGTTTTCAGACCAAATAAAAATACCCTAAAAGACCTGACATCCGGTGAAATGGCCACATTGAATAATGTGGCAACGCAATTACTGCTCTATTTGTTGCAAAATGGTAAAGAGATTTCCTCGCGCGATGAAATTCTGCTGAATGTTTTCCAGCATAATGGCGCACGGGCGACGGATGCCAATCTCAACCAGCACATTTCATTTCTGCGCAAAGCAATAACGTCAACGGGTCACCCTGCAGAGCTCATCGTCACCATTCCGCGAATGGGATTTCGGATGGGCGATGTCAATATCAATATTCAGCAACTGGAAGAGGCGCAAACACCAGCGCGAATTGCCAATGTTGCAACGAAGCTCAACAAAAAGAACCGGAACCGATGGCCTGTCGCAATAACAACGTTAATCACCGGCCTCGCAGTGCTGGCGACAGCGTGGTTAACATGGATACCCAATGAAATCGCCATGACGGACGCAGCTATTCTGCGAACAATCGACTACGAGCAATGCCGGGTACATATATTAGGGAATGCTCTCACCGATACCATAACTGAAAAGAAAGCGCTGGATATATTCAAGTCAGTGGGTATTAACCCAAACTGTTCGCATCCAAAAGATCTCTATCTTAATACGTGGGCGAGCAACCATAACCTGGTTGAGTGGTCGTTTGCCGCTGAATGCGGACTAAACCTCGGCTATTACCATTGCGTCAGCCAGTATCGTCATTATGAGGAATGATATGAAGCAGGAAAGCGATCACTCTCCTTTACTATGGTCAGTGGTAATTGCCATTTTTGGGCTGGCGGCCATTGCTTTTTTCATTATCGCCGGGAATGCGAAGAAACAAGAAATCAGCTTTTCATGCTCATCGGAATTCACGTCGATACTCGATATCCAAAATAGCAAAAAGGAACTCAACGGAATTATGCTGATCACTAGCTACAATTCCGGACACCTTTCATTGTCAGTACAAGGGAAATTCAAAAGTGATGATGGTGAGTTCACGGTTAACCGAAAACTGTTCTTTCGCTACGCCCGTCCGCTCGGCCATACCGCAGGCGTTTTCATGCTCACTCCCGATGGACGTGAAAAATCCCCCGATGATGACGCAACGGATGCTGTCGATTATCTCTTCTTCGACGCTTACGAACGTGCCGACAAGCTATATATGCTGAAGCACCTGAATGAGGAAACGGTTCTTATTGGCGATAACTTTTCACCCCGCTTCGCCTGCGTGATGAATCACTTCGCGGGTTAATCGCCTCTACGATATGCGTCGGGTTAAGGATGACCTGATGTGTTTCCCGCCCGGCAGCGCGGATGTATCGATACAGTGTAATGAAGGGATTGTTATTTTGGGTGGGACTAAAACGACGAAAGCCTGAATCATTTCTGATTCAGGCTTTCTGAATAGTGGCGGAATGGACGGGACTCGAACCCGCGACCCCCTGCGTGACAGGCAGGTATTCTAACCAACTGAACTACCACTCCGCGTTGTGTTCCGCTTGGGAACGAAGCGAATATTACGGATTGCCTCGCGCCTCGTCAACGCTTTTTCTCACGTTTTTAATCGTTTGCTGCAAAAATCACCCGAATGGTCATTTCTGCACTGTAATTGGGTCATCTACGCCCGCCAGAGACAACTTCCCCCCTTCTTCTGCACCAGGTCAAGCCGCGACTCATGGGCTGCTAACTCCTCATCAGTGGCAAAAACAACGCGTAGTTTGCTGGACTGCCGAACAATGCGTTGGATCCCCGTGTCATTTTGCTGCTGGCTGTCGCCTTCCATCGAGAACGCCATGGTGGTCTGCCCACCGGTCATCATCAGATAAACGTCGGCCAGAATCTGGGCATCGAGCAATGCGCCGTGCAGGGTTCGTTTACTGTTGTCTATTTCATAACGCGAGCATAACGCATCAAGGCTGTTTCGCTTGCCAGGAAACATTTTCCTTGCCAGCGCCAGGCTATCGGTTATTTTGCAAAATTCGTTGGTTTTCGGAATACCACGATTGAGCTTAGCAAACTCGTAATCCATAAAGCCGATATCAAACGATGCGTTATGGATGACCAGCTCCGCGCCGCGAATGTAGTCGAGAAACTCATCGGCAACTTCGGCAAATGTAGGCTTATCGAGCAGGAATTCGTCTGCGATGCCGTGTACGCCAAACGCTTCCGGATCCACCAGCCGATCCGGCTTCAGGTAAACGTGGAAGTTATTACCGGTCAGGCGGCGGTTCACCACTTCAACCGCACCGATCTCAATGATCTTGTGGCCTTCGTAGTGGGCGCCAATCTGGTTCATACCGGTGGTTTCGGTATCGAGGACTACCTGTCGTGTAATTCCAGTGCTCATAACGGTCATTTATGTCAGACTTATCGTTTGATTTCGATTTGCTAAAACAGGAAGTCTACCAGAGATGCTTAAACAGGTAGAAATTTTCACCGATGGTTCTTGCCTGGGAAATCCTGGGCCAGGTGGTTACGGGGCGATTTTACGCTATCGCGGACGCGAAAAAACCTTTAGTGAAGGGTACAACCTCACAACCAATAATCGCATGGAGCTGATGGCGGCAATCGTTGCGCTGGAAGCCCTGAAAGAACAGTGTGAAGTGATACTCAGTACCGACAGCCAGTATGTACGCCAGGGCATCACGCAATGGATCCACAACTGGAAGAAGCGCGGCTGGAAAACGGCAGATAAAAAACCGGTAAAGAACGTCGATCTGTGGAAACGTTTGGATGCCGCGCTGGGTCCACATCAAATCAAATGGGAATGGGTTAAAGGCCATGCGGGCCATCCGGAAAACGAACGCTGCGATGAGCTTGCGCGCGCCGCGGCAATGAGCCCCACTCAGGATGATATTGGTTATCAGGCCGAGTCTTAAGCGTCCGGTTTGCGGTATTGCCGGGTAGCGCCAACGGCCTGGCGGATTGGCGTTTTGCTTTTATTTTGTTTCATTGGGTTGAGCGTAAGCGGAATGGTGCGCTTACGTGCGACCACCAGTTGCAAACATCCCAGGGCAGGAATATGTGCGCTTAACATTTTCCCGCCCTTCTTCTTCCAGGGCAGGACATGAAAACGGCTGTAGTGCAGCACTTCAAAATTGAGTAAAGAGAGCCAGTCCAGTTGACGCATGAGGGTAAACATCCGACTGCTGTAAGGCGAGGTCTTGCGCAATACCGGCACCAGTTTACGCAGTCCCATCAGGCTTACCGGATTAAACCCGCTCAGAATCAACCAGCCGTCATCAATCAGCACGCGATCGGCTTCACGCAGTAACCGATGTGGATCGGAACACCACGGTAGCGTATGGGCCAACAAACAGACATCCACCGACTTATCGGCAAAGGGCAGATGCAAAGGATCTGCCGTTACCTGCATGGGAGACCCCAGCAAAGAAACATTTACCTGATGAGAAACCGCGCACGCTTCAGAATCGATTTCTGCGCTTAAATTACCAATTTTAAGCAGATGAAAACCGTACATTTTTGCGAACCACGGGTTAAGCTGATGCTCCAGCGCCTCACGATAGTATTCGCCCCAGGGTAAATCACCCCAGCTCACGGGCGCTACGACAGTTTGAGGGATCCTTGCCGGTTTCATCATAACCTTCCGTTTCGCTTTGAGAGGTAAGATATGAATCTTAACAGTATTCCTGCATTTCAGGACAATTACATCTGGGTCCTGTCAAACAATGACCAACATTGTCTGATTGTCGACCCGGGCGAAGCCGCCCCTGTTCTGCAAGCCATTGCAGAACATAACTGGGTGCCAGAGGCCATTCTGCTGACCCATCATCATCAGGATCACGTTGGCGGCGTGAAAGAACTCCTGCAACACTTCCCACAAATAGTGGTATACGGACCGGCTGAAACGCAAGATAAGGGAACGACGCACATAGTCGAAGATGGCGATATTGCACTCGTATTGGGGCATGAATTTAAGGTAATTGCCACGCCGGGTCACACTTTAGGACATATCTGTTACTTTAGCCAACCTTACCTGTTTTGCGGAGATACGCTCTTTTCTGGGGGCTGTGGTCGGCTTTTCGAAGGTACTGCAACGCAGATGTATCAATCACTTAAAAGAATCAGCGATCTTCCCGATGATACTTTGATTTGTTGCGCACATGAGTACACATTAGCAAATATGAAGTTTGCTTTAAGCATCCTCCCGCACGATTCGTTCATAAATGAATATTATCGTAAAGTTAATGAGTTACGCGTAAAAAAACAAATGACACTACCCGTAATTCTGAAAAATGAGCGGCGAAATAATATTTTTTTGCGAACTGAAGATATTGATTTAATTAAAGAAATAAACAAAGAAACAATATTGCAACAACCTGAAGAGCGTTTTGCCTGGTTAAGGTCAAAGAAAGATACGTTCTGACAATTCCGGGTTGCCTTTTGAAAACTTCGCCGTTATGATCGGTCGTCTTTTAAGCAACTATTGACACACACATGAAGGCAAAAGCGATATTACTCGCCTCTGTCCTGCTTGTTGGGTGCCAGAATACTGGTAACGTCCAACAGCACGCACAGAGCCTTTCTGCAGCTGGTCAAGGGGAAGCAGGAAAGTTTACAAGTCAGGCGCGATGGATGGACGATGGAACATCTATCGCTGCTGATCAAGATTTGTGGGCTTTCATTGGTGACGAGCTAAAGATGGGAATTCCGGAAAACAGCCGGATTCGCGAACAGAAACAGAAGTATTTACGCAATAAGAGCTATCTCCACGATGTAACTTTACGGGCAGAGCCGTATATGTACTGGATAGCCGGGCAGGTTAAGAAACGTAACATGCCAATGGAACTGGTACTACTACCCATAGTGGAGAGCGCTTTTGATCCTCACGCAACGTCTGGCGCCAATGCCGCAGGTATTTGGCAGATCATTCCGAGCACGGGGCGCAATTATGGTTTAAAGCAGACCCGCAATTATGATGCACGTCGCGACATTGTGGCTTCCACCACTGCCGCGCTCGACATGATGCAGCGTCTGAACAAGATGTTTGATGGCGACTGGCTGCTGACCATTGCTGCTTATAATAGCGGTGAAGGTCGCGTGATGAAGGCGATCAAAACGAACAAAGCGCGTGGTAAATCCACCGACTTCTGGTCGTTACCGTTGCCTCAGGAAACGAAGCTGTATGTGCCCAAAATGCTGGCTTTGAGCGATATTCTCAAAAACAGCAAACGCTATGGCGTGCGTCTGCCTACAACAGACGAAAGCCGCGCATTGGCACGTGTTCGCTTGAATAGCCCGGTTGAGATGGCTCAGGTTGCCGATATGGCGGGTATATCCGTCAGCAAGCTGAAGACCTTCAATGCAGGCGTTAAAGGCTCCACGTTGGGTGCCAGCGGTCCGCAATATGTGATGGTGCCAAAGAAGCATGCAGAAAAACTGCGTGAGTCTCTGGCTTCAGGCGAAATTGCAGCCGTGCAGTCAACGTTGCTCGCGGATAACACGCCGCTGAACAGCCGTAGCTACAAGGTTCGCTCTGGCGATACGCTTTCTGGCGTTGCTTCACGTCTTGGCGTGAGCACAAAAGACCTGAAACAGTGGAACAATCTGCGTGGTTCTTCCCTGAAAGTAGGCCAAAGCCTGACGGTAGGCGCCGGAACCAGCGCGCAGCGACTGGCTAACAACAGCGATAGCATCACCTATCGTGTGCGTAAGGGCGACTCGCTGTCGAGCATTGCCAAACGTCACGGGGTTAACATCAAGGATGTGATGCGCTGGAATAGCGATACGGACAACCTGCAGCCTGGCGATCAGCTAACGTTGTTTGTGAAAAACAACGGTATGCCGGACTCCTGATAACATTGTTGAAATGAAGGCACTGGTTTCCCCCCAGTGCCTTTTTTATTTATCCTGCTTTATGCGCCTCTACCATTATCGTGTCGCTGGTAAACGAACCCTCTTCCTGTAATGCAAAGTAGGCCTTCACGTCAGCAGAAGCACTCTCCTGGTATAAACGAATCGCTTCGGTCAACGCCGCAGGCGTACGCATCCGCGCAACCCACGAACTGAACTCCAGAGGCAGGCGATCAGTTAACAAGGTGTCAGCAATCAGGTTGGCGTCATTGATTAAAGACAGCCACTCCCCGCTGGAATAATTGCGTACGTGCGAGGTATCACGCAACGCTTCCACGGTTTGTAACCAGATATCACGTACAGGGTGACCCGGCGACATCACATCCATCACGATCAGTACGCCGCCGGGCTTCAGGATGCGGTTCACTTCGCGCAGCGCGCGCCCGACATCATGCCAGTGATGCGCGGAATAGCGGCTAATCACCACATCAAACGCGTTATCTTCAAATGGCAGACTTTCGGCATAACCCTGGCGCGTGGAGAGGTTTTCCAGCCCCCTGTCTTTTGCCGCCTCCGCCACCACTTCAAGCATTTGTGACGATAAATCATAAGCTACGACCTGCCTGACTTGCTGCGCAGCCACAAAACTGGCATGCCCTGCTCCGCATCCCATATCCAGTAACCGGGCTTGCGGAAATGCTGACAACCTTGCGGACAGGCGTTGCAAATCGCGGCCAGAGGCATGTACCGCACTGGTCAAATAGGCATTAGCCTGAGAGCCAAACTGTTTTTCGACGTTGTCATGATGAGAGCGTGTTGTCATTGTGTTGTCCTTCGGTTGTTGTTTAATAGGAAGGGCAGCACCACTACAGGTCTGCCCTACGGCAGACCTGACACACCGTTATTGTTCAGGTTTGCCGGGACTGAATTCAACGAGTAGCGGATTGTGATCGGATGCGCGGGTGACCAGCACAGAGGCTTCACTCACGTTCAAACCACGATAGAACACAAAATCGAGAGGGCGACCAAACGCGCGTCGGCGTTGATCGTCGGTAAAGCGCACCTGGCGCAGCGACATTTCGCGCGCAAATCGGTACAGCGCATTCATCCGTCGACGGCTCCAGGCATTGAAATCACCCGCCATGATCACCGGACCGCTGTGATGGGCAATCTGATCGCCAATAGGAAGTAACTGCTTACTATAGACATCAACGCCAAGGCTGAAATTTACCGCGTGGATATTCACCACCATCAATAAACGCGTATCAGGCAACGGGTAAACTGTCACCAATGCTGATTTCGCCAGCCGTAAGATAGGCTCACGCTCGCGCAATGGACAGCAGTAAACAGGATGGGCGGCGGAGAGCGTCATAACGCCAGAGGGGTGCTGAGGCAGCACAAAGGCGGGTACCTGGTCGGCAGCGAGATAGTTAGCGGTCGCAAACTGCACCAGTTCAGGCGTGGTTTGTGCTTCCTGCAATAACACCAGATGCGCGTCTTTGCCAAAATTTTTCAGCACCGACTGCCATTCTGCACGCTGCTGCTTAAAAATATTCCATACCAGCACGCGAATGCGATCTTCACTGCTTAACGGAGCGCCTGCGGGTAATGCCTGGCCAATATGCGCAAACGAGCCTGGCGGTAAAATCCGCTCTACCGGCTGTCCGGCAACATAACGCATGGCATAGGTGTTTTTTCGCACTTTAGACTTTCAAACCTCTGTAACGTCAACCAGTCCGCAGCCGGACTGGTTCTTCTGTTATAGGGATTTTAGCACTCACTTTCAACGAACAATTGCAGTTTGTTTTGTAAGTGGGCGCTTACATCAATGATTTACCCCAGAGCAATGCGTACAGGTTTATCAAGACGACCGCTGACGCCCATCAGTAAGAAAGCCACCAGAACAATGAGGGCGCCAATCCACGGCGTCTGCGCCAAACCGTAATGCTCCACCGTTTGCCCGCCAATCACTGAACCCAATGCAATACCAATGTTAAACGCTGCAATGTTGAGTCCTGATGCCACATCTACCGCATTAGGCGTGAATTGTTCAGCTTTCTGAACAACGTAGACCTGCAAACCCGGTACGTTGCCAAAGGCAAAGATCCCCATCACCAGAATAGTGACCAGTGCGGCGTACTGAGTGGATGCGGTCACCTGGAAGACCATCAGCAGAACAAACAGCGCGGCGAAAATAAATTTCAGCGCAGGAACGGCGCCATGCTTATCTGCCAGTTTGCCGCCCCAGATATTGCCGATAGCCACAGATACGCCATAGCCCAGCAAGATCCAGCTTACTGCTGCCGGAGAGAATCCAGCCAGATCCTGCATCATCGGCGCCAGGAAGGTGAATGCCGTGAATACCCCGCCATAGCCCAGCGCCGTAACGGCGTAAATCAGCAACAGACGAGGATGGGTCAGCACTTTCATCTGGTCACGAATGCTGGCGGCAGCCCGACCGGGGATGTTAGCCGGGATCAGCAGTTGGCTACTAATGAGCGCAATCACTCCTAACAGTGATACCGCAAGAAAAGTCTCGCGCCAGCCAAAATGCTGACCGATGAATGTTCCCAGCGGCACGCCCGTGACCAGCGCGACCGTTAAGCCGCCAAACATAATGGCGATCGCGGAAGCCGCTTTCTCTTTTGGCACCAGACTTGTCGCGATGGTAGAACCAATTGAGAAGAACACGCCGTGCGCCAGACCCGTCAGCAGACGGGCGACGATTAATGTCATATAGCCCGGTGCCTGCCATGCCAGCAAATTCCCCGCCGTAAACAAGACCATCAGCGCGACCAGTAACTGTTTACGCGGCAGGCGTCCGGTCAGAGCGGTCAGCACCGGCGCGCCAATCGCCACACCCAGTGCATAGATTGAAACCAGCATTCCGGCGGAAGGTAACGAGATCGCCAGTTGTTGTGCAATGGTCGGCACCAGGCCGACAATCACAAACTCTGTCGTGCCAATAGCGAAGGCACTTATTGTCAGTGCAAATAAAGCGAGAGGCATAAATAACTCCATAACATCAGTAATCAGATGACACGCAGTATGCCTGGATGTTTTAATGACAAAAATATTCAAAATATCAATTTAATTTTGCTTCAGGTGCAAAAATGAAAGCAACCTCCGAAGAACTTGCAATTTTTGTCGCTGTCGTGGAAAGCGGCAGCTTCAGTCGGGCGGCAGAGCAGCTCAGCCAGGCCAATTCCGCTGTCAGCCGGGCAGTTAAAAAGCTGGAGATGAAGCTCGGCGTCAGTCTGCTTAATCGTACGACCCGACAGCTGAGCCTGACAGAAGAAGGAGAGCGATACTTCAGGCGCGTGCAGCAGATACTGCAAGAAATGGCTGCAGCAGAAACGGAAATCATGGAGTCGCGTAATACTCCGCGCGGCTTACTGCGTATCGATGCGGCAACGCCGGTAATGCTGCATTTCCTGATGCCGCTGATCAAACCTTTTCGTGAACGGTATCCGGAAATGACGTTGTCTCTTGTCTCCTCAGAAACGTTCATCAATCTTATTGAACGAAAAGTGGATGTTGCGATACGCGCAGGCACGTTGACAGATTCAAGTCTGCGCGCGCGCCCGTTATTTACCAGCTATCGCAAGATTATCGCTTCACCTGACTATATTGCCCGCTTTGGCAAGCCTGAGAGCGTTGAAGAGTTAAAACGGCATCTGTGCCTGGGGTTTTCTGAACCCATCTCGCTCAATACCTGGCCAATAGCCTGTAGCGATGGGCAGCTCCATGAGATCGAATGTGGGATTTCTTCCAACAGCGGGGAAACATTAAAACAGCTTTGCCTGAACGGTAACGGCATTGCATGTCTTTCAGATTATATGATTGACAAAGAGATCGAACAGAGAGAACTGGTGGAACTGCTGGCCGATAAGCGTCTGCCGGTAGAAATGCCTTTCAGCGCCGTTTACTACAGCGATCGTGCCGTCAGTACACGTATCCGGGCATTTATCGACTTCTTAAGTGAACATATAAAAACAGCTCCCGAAGGAGCTGTGAAAGAGGGTTAAAGGGTACAAAGGGTCAGGCAATTAATCCCACTCAGGAGCCAGACCTTCCGGGCTAACCAGGCGGTCGTTGCAATCCAGTGCCGCGATCGCTGCTCTATCTTCGGCATCCAGATGCAGTTCCAGTGCCAGTAGGTTACTTGCCAGGTTTTCACGCTTGGTGGAAGAAGGAATTACTGAGTACCCTTCACCCATTGCCCATGCCAGGATAACCTGTGCCGGAGTCGCATTATGTTTAGACGCAATGCGTGCAATCACTTCATCTTTCAGCGCTTTACCGTAAGCCAGCGTCATATAAGAGGTGATGTGGATACCGTGCGCTTTCGCCCAGTCAACCACCTTGCGGCTCTGCAGATACGGAGACAGTTCAATCTGGTTAGTGGCAATATTCTCCACACCCACTGTAGCAATGGCTTTTTCCATCAGCGGAATGGTGAAGTTTGAGATGCCAATTTCGCGAGTCAGCCCTTGTTCTTTAGCTTCAAGCAATGCCTGCATAAACTCTTCGACAGACACGGCATCCCCCGGGGATGGCCAGTGGATCAGCGTAAGATCGACATAATCCGTACGAAGTTTTTTCAGGCTCTCTTTCAGGCTTGGGATCAGCTTGTCTTTGCTCAGGTTTTCAATCCAGATCTTGGTGGTGATGTACAGCTCGCTACGTGGTACGCCACTCTCAGCAATCGCCTGACCAACAGCCGCTTCATTATCATAGATTTGCGCAGTGTCGACAGCACGGTAGCCCAGTTCAAGCGCCGTTTTAACAGAAGCAATAACCACGTCGTCTTTCAGACGAAAAGTACCTAAACCGAATGCAGGGATAGTCATGAAATTCCTCTTTATTTATCAAAATGGGTTAACTGGAATCATTATGACGAACGAGAGGATCGAGAAAAAGATCGATTAAAGCAGAGGATTTTTGCTAAAACAGCAATAATCATATGACAAGCAAAGAAAAAAGCCCTGAGCGTTAGCTCAGGGCTCTTAATAAGTGGCGGAACGGACGGGACTCGAAC